>JABDMC010000088.1 GCA_013001695.1 Akkermansiaceae bacterium | reverse complement strand
TGCTGACGGCCCGCACCTTGCCGGTGCGCTTGACGCCCTTTTCGCCCTCCAGCGTGCTGTCATCGATGTAAGTGACGGTGAGCGTGTCGCCGCCGATCATCTGGAGGACGCCGTCATTCGGTTTCGGGTCGCCGAGGGCGGTCGGGGCGGAGGCCAGCATCTCGTGCTTCTTCCCCGGGACGGGAACACCCGTGATGGTTTCGGTGTCGCCGCTGCTCACCTGGACCTCCGCGGTGACGGGCACGCCGAGCTTGCGCATGATCGGCACATCGGCGTCCTCGATCTTGGAGTAGAAGCGCTGGCCGATCTCGATGCGCCCGAGCTCGTCGCTCTGCGAGGCCCCGGCCTCCTCGACCTCGGTGCCCACCAGCGAGAGCGAGTCGATGGCCTTGTTCCAGTTCTTCAGGTTGTAGTGGCTCATGCCGATGTAGAAGTAGGCCATGTTGGCCCACTTTGTCCGGCCCGCGACCTCGGTGAGGCGGCGGAAGAGCGGAAAGCAGGCCGCATACTGGCCCGACTGGTAGTTGCTGAGCCCGGCCTGGAAGAGGGCCTCGTGGTAGAGGGCCTCCTCGCTTTCGGTCTGCTTCTCGCCCGGAACCGGAGTGAGCACGCGGGTGACGAGGAGGAAATGCCCGAGGGCCTCCTTGTGCTTGTTCTGGCCGAGGAAGTGCTTCCCCATCTCGAGGTGCGCCATGTGCGCGAGGGTCGTCCCGGCATTGTCGCGCACCACGGTGTTGAGCATGGCGATCCCGCGCTCGTACTGCTTGTACTCCATGAGCTCGAGGGCCTTGTCGAAGAGGTGCTTGGCCTGGCGATCGACGTCGGCGGCGACGCGGGTGCGGCCGGAGCCTTCGGCGGCTTCCTGCGCGGAGGCAAAGGGTGCCATTAGGAACCACGAATGGACACCAATGAACACGAATGTGTTTTTGAGATTCATGATGGGAAATTGATCAAGTCTTCGAGAGAGGGAATCAGTGTGAATTCGAGTCCATTCGTGGTTCCCGGCTAGTCCTCGGCCTCGGACTCCCCGCCCACGAGGGCCACGCCGTAGGACTCGAGGCGGCGGTGGGCTTCGCTGGACTCGCCGCTCTTGGGGAACTGCTTGAGGACGAGGCGGAGCTGGTCGACCTCGCGGCCCTTGTCGCCCGCGATGCGGTGAATGTCGGCGATCTTGAAGGCGGCGCGGGGGGCGGTGGCCTTGACCGAGAGGAGCCCACGCACGGTTTCGATCGCCTTCGGGTAGTTCTTCATCGCCACGAGGCAGTCGGCCACCGCCCAGGTGGTGTCGGGCTGCTTGTTGGCGGCGCGGTAGGCCTTGATGGCCTCCTCGTAGTTGCCGAGCCCGCGCTGGAGGTCGGCCTCGGCCCAGCTCAGTTCCACCCCGGCGTAATCCGGGGATTTCCGCAGGGCGGGGATCTCGGCGAGGGCCTTCTCCATGTTGGGCGGGTTCCGGTGGCTCCGCGCCCGGTAGTAGTCGAAGCGCGCCTTGGCCGCGAAGAGCTTGTCCTTCATGCGGGCGAAGTAGCGCAGGACGACGTCCTCCGGCTCGTAGTAGGCCACGAAGCCGGCATAGCTCTTCAGCTCCTCGTCGCTCATCCCGCTGGTGCTCACCGAGCGCATGACCGCCTGGGCCTCGTCGTGCATGCCGTGCGGGTGACGCAGCTGGTTCATGAGCCTGATCTTCTCGTCGTTCTTGAGACCGGCGAGGAAGGGCTTGCTCTCGCGGGCGAAGAACTCGGAGCGCAGCTTGGCGTCGCGGTTGAAGTAGCCGCACCACTGCAGGACCCGGTCGAGGGTGGCGGGCTTCGCCTTGTATTGCTTCTCCATGCGCGCGAGCCAGCTCTCCTCCTGGTTCTCGTGGGCGAGACAGGCATCGATCCACTGCTTGCGGAGGGCGTCGTTGTCGCCGAAGCGGTCGCCCATCCTGGCGGTCCAGTAGGCGCAGGCCTTTTCGCGCTGCTCCTTCTCCGGGCTGCCAATGGCCGTGGCGAGGACGACGGACCAGTAGCGGGCGTCCTCCTCGGGCGCGTCGGTGTTGCGCCCGTTCCCGTCGAATCCGCTGGCGGCGACGTAGAACTCCTTGAGCTTGTCATGGTTCGGGCTGCGGCGGGCGTAGTGGCTCACCACGGCCGCGCGGGCGGCCTTGGCGGCGTTGGGGTTGCTCTGGAGGAAGTTGACCGCCGTGCGCCAGTGGTATTCCGTCGCCTCCTCGAAGTTTCCGAGGTCCTCCATCGCCTTGCCGAGGTAGGTCAGGGCCGTCCCGGAGTTCGGCTGGGCGACGTAGTCGTCGTCCTTCACCATCCGCGCCCAGACCGCGGTCTGCTTGGCCTCGTCGCCATTCTGGCCGTGGCACTGCCCGATGTAGTAGAGCGCCGCCGCGGCGTAGCGGACGTCGTCCGGGAAGTAGTCGACCACGTCCTGGTAGGCCTTGATGGCGGCGTTGCGCTTCTCCAGGTTGTGGAAGCACCGCCCCATCCGGAGGAGCACGTAGGGCAGCGCCTTGCTCTTGGCGAACTCGAACGAGTAGGCCTTGTAGGCGGCGTAGGCGCCCTTGTAGTCCCTCTTGTTGTAGAGCTTGTCGGCGTCCTCGAGGTTCAGCCCTTCGAAGGTATCGAGCTTCGCAAACTCCGCGCCCGGATAGACGATCTCCTTTCCGGCCACTTCCTGCGCGACACCAGCCGCCGGGGCCAGGACCAGGACGCACAGCGCGGACCACAGGAGCGCCGCGGGACGCAAAACCCGCGATATTCCGGCAGCGCCCTCCGCCCGGGGACAATCCCGGGCTGGCCTCGCCGTGCGAGGTCCCGAATCAGTGCCGGCTTGCTGCTGCATGTCCATGATTCATCATTCCGAGACCGCTTCTACCACCACAATTTCGATCCCGGACCGGTCGCTGATCCCGGTCGTGGTGAATAGGCCGCAGGCCGGCGTGGCCGCGGAGGAGCGCGCCGGGATCGGTGGCGGCCTGGGGCGCGGACTCGTCCCGCGGCGCCCCGACAGCGGTATGCACCGTCATGAGGAAAATGAGCAGGGCCGCCGCCGCGACGGCGCCGATGGTCAGGAGTGTCATGATGGTGAATTCGGCCGGTGGCGACAGGCGGTTACCGACCACAGGCTTCGGGATCCTACGCCAAAACCAATCTCAATCTCCCGCAGATCCGCGGATTTTCTTCGCGCATTTGCGACCCCGTCACGGCGGATTCACACCGCCACGCCCTGCGGTGCAGGCGCAAACGACCGCTCGACCATATTCCCCACCGCAGAGCGCGCCTCGCTCCCGCGACGGGGCCCGAAGGCGGGGAGCCTGTCCCCCGCCCTGCGGAATGTGGTCTGCCAGCGCTTCCTACGGGAGCTGTGTCACCGCCACCCGCGCGAACACGGTGGCGGGAACCACGCTTCCGGTGATGGTGGCGGTCACGGTGGTGGTCCCGGGTGCCGGGGTGTCGGGCGCCGCCGCGAAGGTCACGGTGGTGGTGCCGGCTCCATTCGGGGCGCCGTCCGCATGGAAGGTCTGCAGGTCCGTCGACCACTCGTAGGCCGCCGAGACGTCCTCCGCCGGGTCGGCATTCTCCGGGTGGGTGAAGGTGAAGGTGTTGCCGCTCAACTCTCCGGTGACCAGCCCGCCCGAGGGGACGCCCGGGTCGGTGCCGAGGAAGTTCTCCAGCCCGTTGCCGAGGCCGTCGCCGTCCGGATCGTCGCTGAATCCGGTCTCGCCGCCGACATCGTAGCCGGCGATCCACGCGGCGAAGTCGTTGCCGCCGCCGGAGTCCACGGAGGTCACCTCGACCTGTGCCAGTCCCACCCGGCCAGGACCTGTTCCGTCGCCGGCAGTGAGAATCTCGATGCCGAGGTAGCGGGCCGAAATACCTCCCAGCGCAACGATGGCCTCCGGAGGCTTATTGTTCGCTGAATTCTGCGGGAGGGTCAGTGCGCCTCCCCCGTTCAACAAGGTCCATCCTCCACTCGAAAAATCGTAATCACCGGTGGTCGCCTTGGAATTGGGCATGGCCGGGAGGGATGCCGTGGGGGTATCCGCGTAATAGATGTTGTAGGTGTTGGTGTACTCTCCGGCGTTGGTAGCCTTGTTGTTCCAGAGATACAGATTCTCCAGGTTCGCGGTCACGCTGCCGAAATCGAGAACAGCCCAGCCGATCTTGTTGTTGCTGGAGGTGGCGGGATCGAGCCGTGAATTGGCCAGCCATTCCTGCTGCCAGGTCCCGCCGGAATAGGTCCACGTCGAAGGGTCCGACGGGTCGGCCGAGGTGTCCATCCCCGGGTTGGTCTGGTCTGCACCGGTGCCGGTGTCGATGATGGTCGGGTCCAGTGCGTTGACCATGTCGGAGAGGTGGCCGTAATAGGCGGGCCAGTTCCCTCCGTCATGCCCGGTGACCGCCACCACGGGGACCGTGGCCGGGACGAACGGGTCGATCTCCACGGTGATGGTGGTGTCGTCGACAATGGCCGAGGAGGTGTCGAGCGGGGTGCCCGAGACATCGGTGATGACCGCCCCGGCCGGCACCTGGATCCGGAGGCTGCCGGCGGCGGTGGGCGTGACCGGCACGGTGAAGACTCCCGGAGAGATTTCCGTGATGGTCCCTATCGTGATGGGCACGGTGCCGGCGTTGCTGAAGTCGGCGGCGGTCACGGTGGCGGCGTCGATGTCCTCGCTGAAGGTCAGCGTGTAGGTCACCATGGTGTTCTCGACGACCGGCGCGCCGCCCTGGTCATCGACGATGTCGCTGGGCGCGAGGGTCGGCGGGGTCGCGGGGGCATCGGTCGTGGCCGACGCCGGGCCCGAGAACCCGGTCGCGACCTGCCCCGCGCTCTTGTCGCGCGCCCGGACCCGGTAACTGTACTCGGTGTCCGGCGCGAGGCCGGTGTCGGTGTAGACCGGGCTGTCCTGCCAGCCGCTGTCGTTGCCGCCGGCGGTCAGGCAGTCGAAGAAATACTCGACCCCGTTGATGTCGGTCGCGGTGGCGGCGGTCATGGTGATCGAGGTCTGCCCCGTGGCGGCCGGCGGGGTGTCGAAGCTCATCGGATCGGGCGACGGGGCGGTCACGTCATTGCCCGGGGCGGCGCTCAGCACGGGCGACCACGCGGTCTCGAGAAGGTTGGCGTCGCGCGCCTTCACCCGGAAGTTGTAGTTCACCCCGTTGGTGAGCCCGGTGTTGTTCCAGGCCGTTCCGGTGATCCACCCGCTGTTGTCGCTGTTGGTGGTGTTCTCGAAGAGGTACTCGACCGGTCCGCTCGCGTCGGCTGCGGTGGCGGCGACCATGCCCACGGTGCTGGTGTCCACCGCGGTGGGTGCGATGGCGAAGCTCATCGGGTCCGGCACCGGCGGGGTGACGTCATCGTCGAGGCTGATCATGGCCCGGGCGGCGGCGTCGCCGACGAGCATGTAGGTCTCGGCATTAAAGTTGTAGTGGAAGCTCACGCCGTTCGGGGAATCCGCGGCTGACCGCCAGTAGCCGGTGGTGTCGACCGAGGCCACCGTGCCGGCGAAGGCCGGGTGCTGGGCGGGATCGCCCACCGCCATCTGGGCGTTCCAGATCGTGTCGGCGCTGCTTCCGGGGTCCCAGTTGCCGCCACCGAAGCCGACCGACGCCACCACGAAGGGAGCATTCGGGACGGTATTGGCCGGATAGCGGGTCTCGTAGTAGCTGCGGAGGCTGGTGATCAGGTTCACGAGGTTGTCCTCGTAGAGGGTGGCGGAAAGCCCGGCCGTGCCGGCACCCTGCTCGCCGCCGTCCTTGTGGCCCTGCCACCAGACGAAACCGGCGATCTCGAACCCCTGCGCGGCCCAGTCGGGATATTCCGTGGCGAAGTTGTCGAGGACGTCCGCGGCGTTGAACACGGTATACACCTTCCAGACGGTCGCCCAGCTTCCGCCGACCCCGGGCTCGGTGGACGAGTCGGAGGTGTGGGTCGCGGTGCATTGGTACTCCACGCCGTTGTGGCGGACCTGGGTGCCGATGTTTCCGGACGCCTGGTAGTCGATCCCGCTCGCCCAGCCGGGGAGTCCCATGTCGCTCTCGGCCAGGAAGAAGTCGTCGTACTGCTTGCCGGCATACCAGATGAACGGGGACGGGCCGCCGGTGGCGGTATCCCAGCGATTGGGCGACTGGCCGTAACCGGCGTAGGTGAAACCGTCGGTATGGTCGTAGGAGGCACTCCCCGGGGGCAGGCAGTCCCAGCTGAGGCTGCGGTTGCCGATGGAGCTCTTGATGAGAAGCACCGGTTCGTCGTGGTAGTAACCCATCACATAGCCGAAGCCGAGCTCGGGCCCGAACTTGTCACCGGCGACGTCCGGGGTCAGCTGGCCGTTGCCCCCGTCGGAGATGACACCGCGATAGCGCGCGTCCTGGCGCGTTGTCCAGCCTCCGCCGCCACTGACGAGATTCGGGAACTGCCCATCCGCCCCGGTGAGGGTGCTCAGGGTTCCCGGCCCGGTTCCGGCGATCTGGCCGAACCCGACCATGTTCGACTGGCCGGACATGATGTAGACCTTGACCGGCTTGTCGGACGCTCCCGCGTCCGCGGGATCCGGATCCGGCAGCGGATAGGGAATCACCGGCTGACTGGTGTTGTCGGTCGGGTCGGTGAAGGAAGCGGTAATTTCGTACCAGTCTCCCGCGTTGTCGCCGTCGCTGTTGGCGTTGTTCGGGTCGGTGCCGGTGTCGGTCTCGTTGACATAGGTGTCCGTGTTCGTCTCGTAATCGTCGCGCAGGCTGTCGCCGTCACTGTCCTGGTCGGTGGGATCGGTGCCGGTGTCGGTCCCGCTGACCCAGACCCCGGTGTTGCTCTCCCAACCGTCCTCGAGGGTGTCCCCGTCCGTATCGTTGTCGGTCGGGTCGGTCGGCGGGCGTGACCCGGCGCCGGCCACCTCGGGGCCGTCCTCGAGCCCGTCGCCGTCGCTGTCCGGGTTGTTCGGGTCGGTCCCGTTCTCGTACTCCTGCAGGTTGGTGAGGCCGTCGCCGGAGCCTCCGTTCTCGAGGTCGTCACCCGGGTTCAAGCCGGTGGCGGTGCCGGAGTGCTCGATCTCGAACGCATCCGGGATGCCGTCGCCGTCGGTGTCGATCACGAGGAAGTCCCAGAGGTCGCCGGTGACGGGAGTCCCCGTGGGGCTGCCATCGAGATAGCGGTCGACCCGCCAGTAGTAGGTGGCGGCGCTCGGGGCGCTGACGGTGTGGGAGGTGAGGTTGAGGCCGGCGTCGACCACCTTGGCGAGGGCCCCCGGGTCGGTCCCGAACCACACGTCCACCCACACATCGGAGCCGGTGTTGGCGGGCGGGTTCGTCCAGCTCAACTCGACATCGCCGGCCGGCACGATGGCGCCGAAAGTCGGGACGGCGGGGGCCACCACGACGGCGACCTCGTCGAAGCCGACCCGGCCTCCCTGGTAGGTGTCTCCGTGGTTCGACAGGATCTCCACCGCAAGGTAGCGGGCGGTGACGCCGCTCAGGCCGACCGACTCGATGCCGGCCTGGGCCGCGCTGAGGGCGCCGGAGGTATTGAACAGGGTCCAGCCGCCGCTGTTGAAGTCGTAGTCGCCCTGGGGCGTCATCCCGGTGGTCGAGTAGGTGTTCTTGGCCGGCTGGGCGGGCAGTGCCACCGCGGGGGACTCGGCATAATACAGGTTGTAGGTGCTCACGCCGGAGACCCCTCCCGCGTAGCTGTTGTTGAAAAGCCACAGTGCGATCAGGGGCTTGGATTCACCGAGGTCGAACGCCGCCCAGGCGAGCTTGTTGTTCAGGCCCGGCATGAAGACACCACCGTCCTTCAGATACCAGGCCATCCATTCATCCTGGTAGGCGCCGCCGTCGAAGACCCAGGTGGAAGGATCCGCCGGGTCGGCCGACTGGTCGATGCCCGAGCCGTTGGCCAGGGAAATCATGCCGTTGGCGTACTGGTCCCCGCCGTTGGAACCGGTCACCGAAACGATGGGCGCCAGGTCCCCGTGGGCGACGATGGTCAGGGTGAGGATCGCGATCAGGGCGGGGACCGCGGCGGAACGGGAGGTGTGGATGCGTGGTTTCATGACCATATTCCCGGATGCCGGGTTCGAAGGAAGCGGGGCGATGACTTGGGCATGGTTGAGCCGGGATCGAAATACAAATGCAAAGGGGCGAAAGGAACCAGCGTTTTCGTCCCTTGCGTCCCATTCCCGCCCGCGAGCCCCTACGGCGTCTGTGTCACCTCCACGTCCGCGAAGAGCTCCGCGGGAACCGGGCCGGTGATGGTGGCCGTCACGGTGGTGGTTCCCGGGGCCGGGGTGTCGGGCGCCGCCGAGAAGATCACGGTGTTGGTGCCGTCCGAGGCGCCGTCGGCGAGGAATACCGCCAGGTCCTTCGACCAACGGTAGGCCGCGGCCACGTCGTCCGCCGGGGTGGCATTCTGCGGGTGGGTGAACGTGAAGGTGTTGCCGCTCAGCTCTCCGCTGACCAGCCCGCCCGAGGGGACGCCCGGGTCGGTGCCGAGGAAGTTCTCCAGCCCGTTGCCGAGGCCGTCGCCGTCGGGATCGTCGCTGAATCCGGTTTGGCCGCCGACGTCGTAGCCGGCGATCCACGCGGCGAAGTCGTTGCCGCCCCCGGGGTCGACGGAGGTCACCGAGACGTTGTCGATGATGGCGCTGGTGGTGGCCCCGAGGAAGCGGACGCCGATGTCCCTGCCGAGGCTGGGATCGCCGGCCTCCGGGGTGAAGTCGATGCTGACGGTGGCCCACGTCCCGTCGCCGGGGGCGTTGCCGCTGGTGGAGGCGAGGATGGTGCCGGGCCGCGCCCCGCGACACTCGGTGCGATTCGCCCCGGGGTCCAGCGCGATGAACTCCATGTTGTAGGGCGTGCCGCTGTTCCGCCCGTCGTCCCGAACCACGTCGAAGGTCACCGTGTAGGTCACGCCCGCGGCGAGCGCCCCGATCGCGCCCTCCGCGGTGGTGAGCCCGGAGTTCGTGTAGCGGAACGCGAAGGCCTGCATGTTGGGGTCGGGCGCGCTGAAATCGCCCCCCGCCTTGTCGGTGATCCCGCGGCGGTTGGCGCCGAAGCCCTGCGTGGCGCCGACCCAGTTCCCGTTGTCGGGCAGGGTCTTGTTGGTGTCGCCATCGCCCGCGTTGGCGGCCACGTCGGGACTCTCGAAATCCTCGCTGAAGAGGAGACCCGCCGGCGGCGGCGTGAGGGTGACGAAGTTCCACGTCGTGTTGTCGGTGATCCCCGTGAAGCTGTTGCCCGCCACGTCGTCGATGGCGGTGGCATCGATCCGGACCGCGTATTCCTTGGACTCCTCGAGGTCCGCCGCGGGGTCGATCGTCACATCCGCGCCGGAGACGGAGACCTGCGCCCCGTCGGTGATCTCGATCGTGGCGTGCGTGGCGGCGTCCGTCAGGTTCTCGACCGTGATGAATCCGCTGCCGGCCGCGACGTCCTCGTCGAAGGTGATGACGAGATTCGCATCCACCGCCACCTCCGACGCCCCGTCGGCCGGGAGAAGGGTGTCGATGACCGGCGGGGTGGTGTCCGGCGTCCCGGTGGTGGCCGAGGCGGCGGCGGAGAATGCCGTGACGTTCTGTCCGCTGCTCTTGTCGCGGGCCTGGACGCGGTAGGTGAACTCCGTGCCGGGCGAAAGGCCGGTGTCGGTGTATTCCGGGCTGTCCTGCCAGCCGCTGTCGTTGCCGCCCCCGGCGGTGTTCTCGAAGAAGTACTCCACCCCGTTGAGATCGGCGGCGGTGGTGGCGGTCATCGTGATGGAATCCACCCCGAGCGCGGCGGGCGGCGAGGCGAAGCTCATCGGATCGGGGGACGGAGCGGTGACGTCGTCGCCCGGCGCGGCGTCGAGCGTCACGGACCACTGCGTCTCGTTGCCGTTCCCGTCGCGGGCCTTGACGCGGAACCCGTAGGTCACCCCGTTCGACAGGCCGGTGTTGTTCCAGCTCGTGCCGTTGATCCACCCGCTGTTGTCGCTGGTGGTGGTGTTCTCGAAGAAGTATTCCACGGGCGGATGCGGGTCGCCGGCGGTGGTGGCCACCATGCCGACGGTGCTGGTGTCGACCGCACCCGGCGCGAGGTCGAAGGTCATGGGGTCCGGGAACGGCGCGGTGTCCTCCTCGATCAGCGCGATCATGGCCCGGCCGAGGGCGTCGCCGGTCAGCAGGTAGGTCTCGGCGTTGTGCAGGTAGTGGAATCCCTGGCCCGACGGTCCGAAGTCGCGCCAGTATCCCCGCGCGTCGACGGTCTTCACGTTGCCCGCGAAGGCCGGATAGTTGCCGGCGTCGCCGCTCACATTGAGCTGGGCCTGGGCCACCGTGAGGGTGTTGCCGCTGGTGGCCCCGCCGAAGGCCACGGTGGCCAGCACGAAGGGGGCGTTCGGTCCGATGTTGGCGGGATAGCGGGCCTCGAGGTCGGACCGCACGGCGTTGATGAGATTCACCATGTTGCCCTCGTAGCGACCGGCGTAGACTCCGCTGCCGGTGTCCTTGTGCCCCTGCCACCAGACGAAGCCGGCAATCTCGAATCCCTGCGCCGCGAACTCCGGATACTCGGTGGCGAAGTTGTCCAAAACGTCGGTCGTCGAGAAGACCGGGCTGTAGCTCGTGTCGGCCCAGTCGGCCTCGTCGCGGAAGCACTCGTCGTACTGCTTGCCGGCATACCAGCTGATGGGCGTCGGGGTGGTGCCCTCCGGCCACGAGGCGGGCGAATCGCCGTAGCCGGCGTAGGTCGTGCCGCTGATGGTGTACTGCGCACTCCCGGGCGGGAGGAAATCCCAGGCGATGCTGCGGTTGCCGATGGAGGTCTTGATGAGGAGGACCGGCGCGTCGTGGTACCAGCCCATGACATGGCCGAAGCCGAGTTCCGGCCCGAAGGAGCCGCTGCCCGCACCGAATCCCGGGGCGAGTTCCGCGTCGCCCAGGGCCGAGATCACCCCCCGGTAGAGGACGTCATTGCGGACCGTCCACGCCCCGGTGCCGTCGACCAGGTTCGGGAACTTGTTCTCCTGCAGGGTCATGGTCTCGAGGGTGCCCAAGCCCGTCCCGGCGACGCGGCCGAAGCCGACCATGTTCGACTGGCCGGACATGATGTAGACCTTCACCGGCTGGCCGGGATCGCCGGTCGAGGCATCCGGATCCGGCAGGGGATACGGGATGTTCGGCTTGTCATTGGCGTCGTTCGGATTGGTGTAGGCCGCCACCACCTCGTACCAGTCGCCCGCGCCGTCGGTATCGCTGTCGGAATCGTAGGGATCCGTCCCGGTGTCGCCCGCATCCACGAAGACGTCGGTGTTCGTCTCGGCCCCGTCCTTCAGGCCGTCGTTGTCCTTGTCGGGGTCGGTCGGGTCGGTCCCGGTGTCGGTGGCGCTGACCCAGCTGCCGGTGTTCGTCTCGTGGTTGTCGTCGAGCCCGTCGCCGTCGGTATCGGGATCGAGCGGGTCGGTCGGGGGGCGCAACCCGGCGCCGGCGATCTCGGGGCCGTCTTCCAGGGTGTCGCCGTCCGAGTCGGGATCGTTCGGGTCCGTCCCGAACTGGAATTCCTGCGCATTGGTGAGTCCGTCGCCGGCGCCGCCGTTCTCGAGGTCGTCCTCCGGGTTCAGGGCGGTGTTGGACGGCGGGCTCGTGTTGGCCAGCTCATAGGTGTCGGGAAATCCGTCCCCGTCGGTGTCGATGACATGGAACACGAAGACGTCCCCCTCGACCGGGGTTCCGGTGGCGCTCCCGTCGAGATACGAGTCGACCCGCCAGTAGTAGGTGTCCGCCACCGGGGCGTTCACCGTGACGGAGGTCGTGTTGAGTCCCGCATCAACCACCTTGGTTCCATTGCCCGGGTCCGGGTCGGTGCCGAACCACACGTCCACAAAGACATCCGGGCCGGCGTTGGGGGTCCTGTTGGTCCAGCCGAGGGGCACGTCGCCGCCCGCCACCGTGACCCCGCTTCCGGGGGAGGGTTCGAAGTCGTGCCCGATGATCAGGCGCAGGTTGTCATAGAGCATGCTCCCGCTCCCCTTGATGAAGCGGATCCCGAGTTCCTTGCCGAGGTGCGCGTCGGTGCCGTCGGTGGTGAAGACGATGCTGTCGCTGGCGGACATGTCCGTGGTGGTCACCGATCCGCTCGCGGTGGCGAGAACCGTCCCCGGGCGCCCGTCACGGCATTCCCGCCGGGCCGCATCGTCATCCGCCGGGTCGAAGGCCACGAACTCGACGAGGTAGTTCGCGCTGGCGGTGCCGGACTGGACCGCGGCATTGAAGGAAATCTTGTACTCCGCCCCGGCCGTGAGGGTGCTGCTGATGGTGCCTTGCGCGGTGGTGAGGCCGGAGTTCGTGTAATTCAGGAGATAGGCCTGCTCGCCGTAGGGGGTGCTGAACTTCGGGGTGACGGGCCAGGCCACCGCCTCGTTGTAGAGGCCGCGGCGCGTGGCCCCGAATCCCTGGGTGGCGCCCACCCACCCGGTATCGGGCACCGTGTTCTCGGCAAAGCCGCCCACCACCGGGCTCTCGAAGCTCTCCGAGAAGACGACCTCCCCGGAAACCGGGCCGGTGAACAGGGCGAGGGCGGCAAGCGCCATGGACGGCAGGATGGTCGGGAGCGGGTGTCTGGTCATTTCGGTGTTGGGAGAAATTCAATTTGCGGAGGCCCTTCCGCCACACGGGGGGCGTTTACCGGACGCCATGGCACGTTCGGTCCCCTCGGATTCCCGCAGACGCGCGGACTTTGGGCCTTTTCGGGCAGGCGCCCGGCGCGGGGCGGCTTCAGGCACGGCGCGGGCGACGGCGCCCGGCGAGCAAGCCGGTGAGGCCGAGAAGGACAACGAGGGCCTCGGAGGCTTCGGGAACCGCGGCGGCGAACTCTACATCCACCGCCACGTTGTCGATGGTAGCGGAGTTGGTGGCGCCCTTGAAGCGGACCGCTAGATCCTCACCCAGAATGGCCGCGTCAGCGGTGCCGTCGATGGTGTAAGCAAAACTGATATTGGTGTAGAGACCGTCGCCGGTGGCACTACCAGACACGGAATTCAACTCGGCGAGAGTGTCTTTGCTGAAGAACTCCACTCTATTGCGGGGAGCCCCATCTGCGAAAGCGAACAACCCCGCCTGGTAGGGCAGTCCGTTGTTATGACCGTCCATCACGACATCGAAGGAAACCGTGATGGTTGCGCCCGCAACCGCCGCACCGATCACGCCAGCGGCGGTGGTGAGGCCGGAGTTGGTGTAGCGGAACGCGAAGGCCTGTTCGCCGGCAGGATCCGTGAAATCGCCATGCGACTCATCGACGACGCCCCGGCGATTGGACCCGAAGCCGGAGCTAGCCCCGACCCATCCGCTCGGGATGGTTCCGTTGGTGTTTCCGTCGCTCTGCGCGGCGGTCACATCGGGACTCTCGAAGTCGTCGGAAAAGACCAGGCTCGCACGGGCGGAGGGGCCGGTGAGGATCAGCGCGATCGCGCCGGCGGCGAGGAGCGCGGGGGCTCGGAACGGGTTTCTTCCATTCATGGGTCTGGCAGGGGGAACAGGGGGGGCTGCGGCGGTCATCCGCCTTAGCGACTGATCCTGAAAGGCTAAGAACCTCCCCCATTCTTTCCAGAACAATCGGCCTGAAAATGGGAAAATTTCGGCGCGCAGGCGCGATTTCCCCGGCATCGCAGGCCCATTTTGCACCGCGTTCCGGGGCGGAACGCTCCAATTGGTTCACCCTTCCAAAGCAATTGCCCGCCCCGCGGGGCGACGGGGGCGTGCCGGGATGGCCGGCGGCCCGGTCGTGGGCGTCACGACTCCCCGGGCAATTCCCGCAGCGTGTAGTAGGCCTCGAGCGCCTTCCACACCGGGGTGTCGCCGAAGAGCGGGGCGGCGTCGGGGAGGCGAAGGTGGTAGATGCGGTCCTTCCACTTCTCGCCCTTGCCGAAGCCCTCGAGGTCGACCTGCAGGGCGGCGCGATCGTCGGAGAGCGCCACGCGGGCGATCGTGTCGTCGCGCTTGTCGTGTTCGGGCGACCCGTATTTCCCGGTGTTGGTGTAGAACCAGGAACTCACCTTGACGGCCTTGGCAAGGTCTTCCTCCGTCACCCCGTCCGCCAGCGGTTCGGTGAAGTAGATGGTGAATCCCCTCCCCTCGGTGGTGACCCGCAGGATGTCGGCGGCGCGCGTCTTGCCGTCGTAGACGATGCGTTGCAGGGCGGCCTGGCTGCCGCCCCGCGCCCCCCAGCCGCGCCCGGTCTGCCCGAGGAGGAGGCTGCCGTCGGGCAGGAAGCACAGCCGCATCACCCCGGACGCCAGCCCGCGGGCGAAGGGGATGACGCACCCCTGGTCGGCGCCGCGGACCTGCTCGGTGACGATCCGCATCACCTGCGAGAGCGTCTGGTCGCCGATGAAGACCTGGCCCTCGTAGGCCCCGAACTTCCCGCCGGTGAGGTCCCACGCCGGGTTCCCGGGAGAGTTTGCCATCTTCCCGTGCGGGAGCCACACCGCGCCTTTCCTGATCTTGTCCTTCCACAGGTCGAAGTGGAGCTCGGGCGATTCCGGCTTCATGCCGGGCAGGGTGATCAGCCCCGAAAGGTGGCCGTAGAACTTCCCCTGCTCGAGCGGCACCCACTTCGAGGATCCCACGTACTCGCCCTGGTTCTCGGCGTACCAGAGGCGGCCGTCCGGGGCCACGCCGAACCCGGCCGGGCTGCGCAGGCCCATCGCGAACGGTTCGAACTTCCCGTCCGGGGTGACGCGGCACGCCCACCCGCGGTAGCCGCCCATCGACCCCATGAACGGCCCGCCGGCCCGCCACGAGACGCGCTCGTCGCCGCCGTGCGAGAGGTTCAGCAGGAAGTAGTAGTTCCCCCCGGCGTCGCGCACCGGCCCGTGACAGTACTCGTGGTAGTTCCCGTGGAACCCGTAGTCGTCACAGACCGTCTCGAACTGATCGGCGCGGCCGTCGCCGTTGGTGTCGCGCATGCGGGTCAGTTCCGGCTTCTGCGCGACCACGATGACGTCGCCCTTGTCATCCTCGATCCACACCCCGAGGGCCTCGTAGGTCCCCTCCGCGAAGAGGGTCCATTTTCCGTCGCGGATCCGCCACACGCCGGCGGCGCGGGTCGCCACCACGATGGTCCCGTCCTTCGCGAGAGTGATCCCGGTCGGCTCGAAGAGCTGCTCGCGCCCGTAGAGGTCGCGCGGCGGCTGCCAGTCCTCGACCGCGTAGCCGGCCGGAACCTCCAGCGGGGCCTTGCCCTGCTTCGCGGGACCCGTGACGAGTTCCTGCGGCGCCCAGTCCTCGCCGCGGTCGATCTTCGGGCGGGCCACCACCCCGCCGCGCAGCTTGGCCTTCAGGGTGAACGGTCCCTTGGCCCCCGCCGGAAGCGACCAGACGCCCTCCGCCAGGGTGCCTCCCGCGACCTGCACCTCGGCGAGATCCTTCGTCCCGACCTGGAAGCGCTGCCCGCCCGGAACATCCCCGTCGAGCGTGATCTCGATCCACCCCGCGTCGGTGATGGCGATGGCCTCCGAGAAGAGATTCGGCCCGACCCGGAACCGGAAGACGGGGGTCCCCGAGTCGGGGTCCAGCGTGTGGCCGAGGAACTCCGCGTCGAGCGAGGCGAGCTTGTCGGCGAAGTCGCGGTCGTCCCAGGCGTGCCGCGCGATGGCGGCGTGGTCCTGCGCATCCGGCTCCTTGAACTCGAAATCGACCACCTCCCCGCCGGTGGTGAGCGGCGCCAGCACGGGCGTCCCGTTGAGGTAGAGGCTCGCGCCCTTGCCCGGGGAGGACAGCCCCTTTCCGCGGCCGGACCGCTCCTGCCGCAGGTTCAGGTAACCGCCGCTCCAGATCCGCCGCACCGTCAGCATGCGCGGATCGAAGGTGTAGCTCATCCCGTTCGGCAGGCCGACGTGCAGGGCGCGCGCGCTGGTCCCCCGCAACGGGGCCCGCATGACGCGGGGGCGGGTCGTGACGACCTCCTCGCCGGGAATGTCGAGGATGCTCTCCGGCTCGGGCTGCGCGGCCCGCTTCAGCATGACGGTCGCCGGGCCGGCCTGTTCCTTGTCGGCGAGGGTCCGCAGGTAATGCCAGAGCGCCTCCAGCCCCTGGTCCGGGATGATCTCCTTCACATACATCGGCATGATCGGCTGGTAGGCGGTTCCCTTCGTCGGGCCGCGCTCCGCCACCGCAAGGGCGTCCCACGACTTGCGGATCGAGTTTTCAAAGTAGGTCCGGTCCGCCTTCACGGTGACCTCCTTGCCGCCGGCCACCACGGCGCGATCGCGCGGCGCGTCGAGGAACAGCCCGTAGAGGTTCGGCCCGGTCTTGAGCGACGGGTCGTCCTTCTTCACGGCGTGGCATTCCATGCACCCCACCGACTCGAAGATGCGCTTTCCTTCCGCGACGGCGTCGAATTCCTGCTGGGCTCCCGCCACGCCCGCGGCGAGGACGGCGATCGATATCTGCTTTCTCATCATGAAATTGAAAATGTTCGGTCTGCGCCGGGAACCGGGGGCGGTCATGGTGACCGGTCCCGGTCTTTCGACCCGCCCCGCGGGCGGAGGCGCAAGGTCACCTTCGCCCCGACATCCGGCAAGCCGGCCGGATTGATCTCCCAAATCAAGGCGCCGTTGTCGTGTCCGTGCACGCCGGGAAGGCAGAGCACTTCGTCGCCGAAGGTCGAGATGGAAATGACGTGACCGCTTCCGTCGGCGAGGTAGCGCCGCGGTCCCGGCCCGTCGCCATGCAACTGCGACCCGGCGAACAGGAAGGTGTTGGTCGGGAACTTCCGGTCCTCGACCTCCTCGCCGGCGCCCGGCGCCCCGCCGATGTCGTCGGCGGCGCGCGTGATGAAATCGCCGATGGGGCGCTCGATGGTCTTCCCGTCGTCGCCCGCGAAGACGAGGGAGACGTGCACCGGCCCGCCCCGCGGGGGATATTCGACCCAGCGCCCGCCGTCCTCCTCGAGGAGTCTGCGCATCGCGGGATTTCCGGGTTGGGCGCCGAGCAGCAGGAGGGCGGTGTGGATGTGCATCGGCCTGGCATCCACCGCCACGATGGACTCGTGCTCCTTGGTGCCCTTCGTGCAGGCCACGAACTCGAGCATGCCGGCGTGCAGGCAGACCGTGCCTTCGACATCGACGGCGCCCTCCTCGATATTGATCGTGATCCCGGGGAGCTTCACGTTGCCGGGGGCCGCGGGCGGAGCGGGCGCCTCTTTCTCCGGCGTCACCGTCGCGGCCTTCAGGATCAGGGTGGGCCCGCGTTCCACGTAGGACTTCGAGATGATCCTGCCCTTCACCGTGACCTCCGCCCCGTCGAACTTCCGGGCCTCGGCGATGGCCGCCATGTCCACCTCGATCTTCGCGGGCTTTTCCCCGCGACGGTAGGTCAACCGCCACCCGGTCGTTTCGCCCCCGATCGCCATGATGCCACCCTGCAGCGTCCCGGTGAGGGTCACCTTCTCGCCGGCCTTGATGACCGGTTCGGCGGCCTCCAGCGGGACGGCGGCCCCGGCCACCATCGCGACCGCGAGACCAACCCACCCCCGGACCCCCATGGATCGCACCGCTCTCACCCGCACACCTCCCAAGGCTTGCCGCCGAATTCGGGGGCGCCCGTCTCCCTGCCGGCCCACGCCGCAAGCAGGAAATGCGCCCGCGCGGCCCGTGCGGCGCGGGGATGCATGGAGGGCGCAACCATCATCTGCCGGGGACTCTCGCCCGCCCGGCGCCCGGAAACAACCATGGGCATTCGTTTTTTCACGGCTTTTCTACGCGCATTTTGATCAAGATCTCGCGTCCCTCATGAACGCATTTGGCGCACCCCGGCGTGAACGCCCGCTTGATGCCGGTCAACGATACGCGGCGGGAGGACGGGGAATGACCCCCAGCTTCTCGTAGTTGAAGCCGCTGGGCAGCGGCGCGTAGTCCCCGGTGTAGTCCACGCTCCGGTCGGCGGTGATCCGGTCCTCGAGGCCCATGCCCCAGTAAACGGCATTCACGAGCAGGCGGCGCAGGCCGGGACTCTCGAGGTCGCGGGCGCTCCCCATGGTGGATTGCAGGACCCGGGCCTTCCGGCCTCCGCTCGTCGTCCAGTCCTTGATCCAGACGACCGGGAGCGGTTCCTTTTGGGGATTGTCCTCCCCGCCCTTCTCCCTGCCGATGAGCGGTTGGCCGAGGACCAGCGCGGTGCAGCCCTCCGGCAGTCCGGTCCCTTCCTTGAAGGTCCGGTAGACATCCGACGGTCCCCAGATCTCGCCCACCCCGGTCAGGATGGGATGGTCCTTCATCTCCGGAACGATGTCGCCGCGGGTCGAATCGCGGTGCCAGTTCCCGTGGTGGTTCATGAAGCTCCCTCCGAGGATCTGTCCGATGGTCACCTGCTTCCCGTCGATCTTGTAGGGGAGCCGTCCCCGGAAGCCATGGTTCGCGGTCCGGATCCCGATGACCGGCTTGCCGGAATCGAGGTAATCGACGATGTGCTTCAGCTGGTCCTCCGGCAGGGTCAGGAGACGGGTGGTGAGGATCACGAGATCCGCGCTGCGCAGGTGCTCGAGGCCGGGGATGTTGTGTTCCTCGAACGCCTCCTCCTCGCCCTTCTTCGGATACACCGGCATCGTGGGGTCCACGAGGCCCTCGTCGTTCACGCCGAAGAGCACCGTGCAATGAAAACCGTGATGTTGCGCAAGGATTCCGGCCATCATCGGCATGGATTGCTCGCTCCGGTATTCCTGCTCGGCGGCGATCAGGACGACGTGCTTCCCCGCCCCCGGGCCGTCGCCGCCCGGGAAGGTCAGCCACAACGGGCTTTCCGGAACGGGATGGGGCGTGGCCGCCCCGGCAGGCCCCGCCGCGAGGAGGGCAAGGAGGAGGCCGCAGAGGGTCCTGGTTCTCGTCTTCATGTCGTTCTTCAGTTCGCGCCTTCGGCGGCGGGGACTTCGTTGACCGTGTAGTAGGCGTGCCGGTGCAGAAGTTCCCCGCCATCCCGGGAGCGCAGGGCGCCGAGGTCGAACTCGTGGACGTGCCCCCGGGTGATGGTGTCCAGCACGAGGGTGGCGCTCATGCCGTCCGCGGCGAGGTCCACCGAGGTGACCGCCGGGGTGGTTTGATCGACCTCCGGGCCGCCGTAGGCGCCGTGGTAGTGGTGGGTGAAGGTCGTCACGACGTAGGAGGCGGGATCCCCGCCCTCCGTCTCGGCGACCGCCTTGGTGAAGTTCACGCGGAAGCCGTTCGGGGTGATGGAGATCCGCTCGATCTCGAAGGGCATGCGGCCGGTCCACTCGAGGCGCTCGAGCGCGTAGGCCTTCAACCCGCGCACCGGCCACCCGCGGTTCGTGCCGCCGCACAGGAGCTTGCCTCCCGGGGTGAAGTGAATGTTGAGGATGCCGGTCGAGAGGCCCTCCCGGAACGGGTAGCAGGCCCCCTGCCAGACGCCGTTGACCTGCTCGGTGGTGGCCCGCAGCAGGAGCGACTGGGTGTAGTCGCCGAGGATCATCTGGTTCTCGAAGGGGCCGAACTTCCCGCCGGTGCGGTCGATCACGAAGCCGGTGATGGAACGCCCCATGCGGATGTAGGGGAAGATCACGGCGTAGGGCACCAGTTCGGGGATGCGCTCCGCCTCGGTCAGGACGCGCGAGCGTGATTCCGGCTCGGCCGGCGCGGGGCCCATGTTCGGGGCGTACTTGTACCAGTTGTAGCTGATGGGGTGGCCCATGAAGCCGCCCTCCTTGACGAACTTCAGGCTGCACGCGGAATTCCATGGCCCCTGGCTCTCGATGTAGAAGAGGGCGCCGTGCTCGTTGAAGCCGATCCCGCCGGGACTGCGCATCCCGCTGGCGATCGGGATGCTGCGGCCGTCCGGGGTGACCTTGAAGGCCCACCCGCGGAACAACTCGCGCGAGTGGTAGGAGCTGGACAAGCCGAGGGCCACGTAGAGGTTGCCCTCCGGATCGAACTTCGAGCCGAAGGCGTACTCGTGGTAGTTCCCGTATCCCCACGCGTCGGAAACCACCTCGAAGCGGTCGGCCCGCCCGTCACCGTTGGTGTCGGTGACCCGGGTCAGTTCGCAGCTCTGGGTGACGTAGAGGGCCCCGTCCTTCCACGCCAACCCGAAGATCTCGTCGAGGCCCGTGGCGAAGAGGTGGTAGTCGGGCCGGGGCCGGGCCTCGTCCACCCCGGAGATGAAGATGATGTCGCCGTGGCGGGTTCCCACCGCGATGCGCCCGTCCGGCAGGGTGGCGAAGGCTCCCGCCTCGATCACGAGGTCCTTGGGGATCGGGACCTCGACGATCGGCCAGTAGGCCCGCTCGCGGTCCGCGGTCCCCCACCGGTCGCCGACTTCCTCGGCAAGCGGCGATCCGGTCATCAGCGCCGCGAGGGCGGCCCCAAGGCACCATGCGGCATGCATCCTAGCGAAGCAGTTCATAGTCGAGAGTGAAGGTGGATTCCCCCTTCGGGAGGGGAAGTTCGATCAGGAGCTCCTGCTTGCCGTCGGCGGCGGGACGCAGGCGGGTCTTTCCGGGGGCGATGGTGATCCGCACCGCGTCGGTCCGGAACACGGTCGGCGACTCGGACTCGATGGAACCGGCGAGGGCCCGGAACATGACGGTCGTCTGCGCGGGCGCGGAGAAGCGGAAGGCGCGGCGCAGGGACATCCCCTCGCCCGTCCCGGCCGTGACGGAGCGATCCTCGATCTCGACCGGGCCGCAGCGGTAGCGGAAGGTGGGGACGGAATCCTCGTCGAGCGAGTATCCAAGGAAGGCGTAGCCGTGCTTGCGCGGGTAGAGCGGGTCGGGGTTGACCGGCTGCTCCTTGCTGGTGCGCGGACGCAGCGGCCACGCCCCCGTCGCGTCCGGCAGCGGCAGGAAGGCCACGTCCTGCGCGAGTTGCACCGGCTTCCCGATGGGATTGAAGTTCCCGGACCCCTGGCCCTGCCAGCCGACCCGGATGAACTCGCCCTTCCAGATCGCGGAGAGCGCGCCGTTCTGCGCGTTGAAGGCGTAGTTCCACCCTCCCGGGAAGCCCACCGCGATGCCGCGGTAACCGGCCACCGAACTGCGCCCGCGGTAGGTCCGGGGCGCATCGGTCACCACCAGGACCGACGGCTCGGAGCGCAATCCGGACGGGTCGCGCGCCGAGCGGCCGAGGGAAAAGTTGTGCCAGAGGGCGCGCAACTGGAGGTCGGTGTCGCCGTCGAGGATCTCGGTCTGCACCGCCTTGCCGTTCGGCCAGTAACCCGGCATGAGGATGCCGGGACGGAAGGCCCCGGGGTCCAGCATGTAGTTGTAGAACCACGCCGGCTGGAGCCGCTGGTAGGAGGTCATGAGGTCGAGCCCCTTCATGCCCGGCGACTCCTTGCCGTTGTAGTTGTGGCAGGCGATGCAGTTGAGCCCCTTGTCGCCGAGCAGGAGGTGGGCGCCGTTCCGCATCATGGGTCGGGACTCGCGGTCCGGCTCGGGAAGCTCGACCGGATCGAGGTGATCGACCTCCGCAAGCAGCTCGGTGAGTCCCGCGAGGGCCGCTTCCCCGAACTGCGGCATGCGGGTCTTCATGTAGGGCCGCACCACCCGGCCGTCATAGAGCACCGCGTTCATCCACTCCGGCCGCAGCTTCGCCCCGACGAGGGTGAGCGGAGGCGGAATGCGGGATTCATTGCCGAGGGCTTCCTCGCTGGAGCGGAAGTAGCTGTCGAGTTTCTGCGCCACGCCGCCGAAATCATCGCGCACGTGACATGCGATGCAGTTCATGCGGGTCAGGTGCATCTTGACCTGTTCGGCGGGAGCGGCGTCCTCCATCGGCGCCTCCAGCGCCATGCGGATGGCGCGCTTCTGGGAGGCATCGAGATGAAAGTCGGGGGTGGCGCCTGGGGCGTCGGACAGGCACCCGCGCGAGAGGTCGAGCTTCCCGCGCGCAGGCCCCGGAGACGACACCGGCAGGGGCTCCTCCTCCGCCTGGTGACAGGCCGTGCAGTTATACTTCTGAAAGGCCGATCTCCCCGCTTCGATGCGGGCCGCCTCGGTCGCCGCCCGGTCGGGAACGGCCGAAGACTCGCCCTCGAGGTAGGCGGCCAGCGAGGCGGCCTCCATCTTGCCGAGCTTCATGTCCGGCATGCGCCCGGATGGTCGGACCTCGAGCGGGGCATGCAGGAACTCCGCCAAGGCCCCCGGCCGGTACTTGCCCGGAAGATGGGTGAGCGGGATCACCCCCTCGCCGATGACCTCCCGCACCGCCTCGTTGCGGGGCGAATGGCAGGCGACGCACCCGATCTGGTGGAAGAGTTCCTTCCCGTCGTAGGCATCGACCTCGCCCTCGGGCGGTTCCGGCGCCGGCCCGACCTTCCGGGACGACAGGTAGGCGGCGATCGAGGCGGCGGCCTCCCGTCGCTTCTCCGGCGTCTCGGCGCCGAGGACGTCCGGCATGGTCGTTCCGGGATGCACCGCGAACGGGTCCGCGATGAACCGCGCCATGAACCCGGGGGTCAGGCGCGACCCGGCCCCCCGCAGGTCCGGCGCCTCCTTCATGTGATCGGCGCTCATCCCGTCGTGGCAGGCCGCACAGCGGAGTTCCCCGATGAGGAGCGCCCCGCGTTGCGCTTCGTTCAGCGGATGCTTTCCATGGAGCCCGGGAATCACCGGCGCGACCGGCGATTGGGCATGGCCCACGCCACCGGTGACGAGCAGGGCGAACAGGACCGCCCGCCACGGCCTGAGACCGGATGGCGGGTGGAAATGGGAACGGGGTGACTTCACTCGCGGCTCGGGCTTGTCCTCTTAACGAAAGCGCTTCTCCAGTTCTTCCGGGGAAAAGACCGTCTCACGATCCGCGAGTTCGCGGCGGACCTTCGTGACGGTCTCCGGCTTGACGGCGTTCTTGCCGTTGTTCCAGGCATACCGCACGAAGGTCGCCACGTCGGCCAGGTGGGCGTCGGTGACGTCGGGGTTCTGCTTGAGCCCGGGCATGGCCGCGGCGGGAACATATTCCTTCCCCTTCACGCGGATGGGGCCCATGAGCCCCTGGAGAAGAATCGCGGCGAGACGCTCGTGCGATCCGGTGACCCACTCCGAGGCGGCGAGCGGCGGCCCGAGTTGCTCCATCCCGTGGCCGTCGGGACCGTGGCACACCATGCAGTGCGCCACGTAGATCTCCTCCCCGCGCCGGAACGAGGCGAGGTGCCCCTTGTCGCGGGGCAGCTTGAAGGCCGCCGCGGTCGTCTTGACGCGGAGGCACTCGGCGAGGTACTCGCGGAGCCTGGCGTCGTCGAGATCGCCCGCGGTCAATTCCTGGAACCGCTTCTCCCGGCCGTGGAGTCCGTGGATCGCGGCCTCCCGAAAATACGGCTGGTCGAGGTTCGCGGCGAGGACCTCCTTCAGGAGCACGAGCGCCTCGTCGCCCGGGAGGCGCCCGAGGCTGGCCGCGAGCTGCCGGCGCACGACGAGTTCCGGGCGGCCCGCCAGTTCCCTCAGCCGGGGGAGCACCCCCGCGGCATGATCCGGCGGGAGGTGCTCGGCGAGGCGGATCGCCATCTCGAGGACGTGCGGGTCATCGGATCGCAGGGCCCCCGCGACCGCCTCGCGGTTGATGGCGCCGAGGCCTTCGAGTGTCCAGAGGGCGTGGATCTGGCCGAGGGGCTTCCGGGTGTCCGCCGCCATGGCGGTGAGCGGGGCGACCGCCGTCCGGTCCCCGCTGTCGATGATGAGTTGCTGCGCGGTGTCGCGCCACCAGCCGTTGGTGTGCGCGAGAAAGGGCACCAGGTCCACCGCGGCCTTGCCCAGCATCCGCGGGGCGCTCCCGAGCGGCCGGCCCTTGTGCTTGATCCGGTAGATCCGCCCGAGGCGCGGGTGGCTCTCGAGGTCGCGATGCGCGATGTGCTCCCGCAGGTAGGGCGTCAGATACCCCTTGTGCTGCAGGATGCCGTGGTAGAGATCCACCAGGAAGAGGCTGCCGTCGGGCGCGTTGAAGAGATTCACCGGGCGGAAGCGCTCGTCGGTGGAGGCCAGGAACTCCCGCTCGTGCAGCGGATGCGCGCCGCTCAGGGCCCCGTCCTCCTCGGTCACTTTCAGGATCCGCACGAAGTGGGCCGCCGGTTCGCAGAAGAACGCCGTGTCGCGGTACTCGGGCGGGAACTGGTCGCCGCGATAGACGACCGGACCGCAGGCCCCGGTGACCGCCGTGAGGTACCCCCGGTCGTCGATGGCCCCCTCCCCGCCGCGATTCACGCCCGGCGTGATGCGGGCCGGGAAGATCTTGTCGCGGTAGGAGATGCGGGTCCCGCTCCCGAACGCCTTCGGGTAGTTCGGGTTCCGCCCGAGGACGTTCGGCATCAGCTGGTCGGCCTTCATGCCGAACCAGTTCTCGTTGTAGAAGAGGCGGCCGTAGTTGTTCTGGGAGATCCCCCACTGGCCGCGGAACTCGGTGGTCTCCTTGACCCACTTCCCGTCGATCTCGCGGTAGCGGGCCTTCGACTTGACGTTGTAGATCCAGTTGTCGAGGGCGCGCAGCAGTCCGTTGCTGCGGTGCTCGACGTTGCCGTTCCCGGCGTAGTTCTCGTCGATGACGGTCATCGTGCCGGCCCGGTCGTTGTCGTTCTCGACGAAACAGAGCTTCTCGTGGCCGGCGTAGAGGATCCCGTTCTTGTAGAAGGCGATGGAGCGGGGCAGGACCAGTTCGTCCATGAAGACGCGGTAGTCGTCGAAGGTCCCGTTCCGGTCGGTGTCGGTGAGGATCGAGATGCGGCCCACGGGCTCCTCCTCGCCCTCCGCGTCGGCGTTCGGCATGTAACCCCGCATCTCGACGACCCACATGCGGCCGTTCCCGTCGAAGCGCAGGGCGACGGGGTTCTGGATCTCGGGGTCGCTGGCCGCCACGGCGATCTCGAAGTCCTCGTGCAGGCGGAACGACCCGAGGGCCTGCCCGGGCGGGAGGGGCGGCGCCGGCGGAATCTCGTCGAAGGGGACGACGTAGGTGTAGCCCTTTTTCTTCGGCTTTTCCGCGGCCTTGGCGGCCGGCTTCGCGGCGGGCGGATCGAGCGCGAGCTTCTGGATCCAGACGTTGCGGAACCGCACCGGGTTGTGGTGCCCCTGCAGCTTGATGGGGAGCGGCTCCGGCCCCTCCTTCTTTCCGGCCCCGGTCTTGCGGGGGACCGGGAAGTCGTCGTGGATCAACTCCCCGTTGTGGTAGACGGTGATGCGGGCGTTCGCGGTCTTCTTGCCGTCCTCGAAACGCGCCGCCCGGAAGGCGATGTCGTAGCTCTGCCACTCGCCGGCCGGCTTGCAGGCGATACGGTCGGGTTTCTTCAGCCGGTAGAGGCTCCCGCAGTAGCTGTCCTTGAAGTCCGCGGCGGGCACCCCGAAGGAGTTGAGGATCTGGATCTCGTAGCGCTGCTGGATGTAGACGCCGGAATTGCCGTCCTTCTCGGGGTCCTTGGCGTCCTTGACCTCGTTGACGTTGAACTCCACGTGCATGCGGAAGTCGCGGTAGGCGTCCTTCGTGACCACGCTGTCCCAGACGGGCGAGGCCGTGAGGACCCCGTCCTTGAAGACCCACTTCGAGGGGCCCTTGCCTTCCGGAACGAGGGCGTGTCCCTCCGGCCCGACGAGCTGGACCGCGTCCGCCGGGCGCTCCGGCTTGCGGATGTCGATGATCCCCTTCGTCGTCGCGGGGTCCGCCGCCCCGGACGCGGCGCAGCCGAGGAGCAGGATGAAGGCGGGAAGTGCGGTGCGGCCGGTCTTCATGATGCGGTGGGGGGCAGGTGGCGTGCGCGGGGGGCTAGCGGGACTTGCCGGACACCAGCCCGACCATGGCGTCACCCATTCCCTTGCCGATCAGGTAGAAGGTCTCCCAGTTCCTCA
>JABDMC010000085.1 GCA_013001695.1 Akkermansiaceae bacterium | reverse complement strand
ACCGAAGAACAACGTGGAAATTGCGGAAACAGGCCGCGCCCGATCTGCGTCTGCGAGCGGAGTGAGCGAATAATTAAAAACTCCAAACCTCCCAGCATGTTGCAGAACTTGCGGGACGCCACACTAGGCGGCAGGGCGGTTTCGCGCCCGCCCGGGCGGTCAGGCCAGGAGCTCCGTGATGACGTGGCCGTGGATGTCGGTGAGGCGGAAATCGCGGCCCTGGTAACGGTAGGTGAGACGGCGGTGGTCGATGCCCAGGAGGTGCAGGATGGTGGCATTGAGATCGTGGATGTGCACCGTTCCCGGCGTCCACTTGTCCTTGTGCGGTTGCGGGAACATCGGGGTGCCGTCCTCGTTCGCAATGTTGTAGCCGAAGTCGTCGGTGCGGCCGTAGGTGATGCCCGCCTTGACGCCCCCGCCGGCCATCCAGACCGTGAAGCAGCGCGGGTGGTGGTCGCGGCCGTAGTTCTCTTTGGTGAGCTTCCCCTGGCAGTAGGCGGTGCGGCCGAACTCGCCGCCCCACACCACGAGCGTCTCGTCGAGCATCCCCCGTTGCTTGAGGTCCTTGATGAGGGCGGCGCATCCCCGGTCGACGTCCCGGCATTGTGATTCGTGTTCCTCCGGCAGGTTCCCGTGGGCGTCCCACCCCCGATGGAAGATCTGGATGTTGCGCACCCCGCGCTCCGCGAGGCGCCGGGCATTCAGGCAGCAGGCCGAGAAGGTGCCCGCCTGCCGGGCCTCTTCGCCGTACAGTTCGAATGTCTGCTCGCCTTCGCCGGAGAGATCCATCAACTCGGGAACCGAGGTCTGCATGCGGAACGCCATCTCGTGCTGCTCGATGCGGGCCAGCACCTCGGGGTCGGCAAAGCGGTCGTGCTGGAGGCGGTTCAGGGCGCCCAGGGTGTCCAGCTGCGCCCGCCGGTCGCGGCGCGTGACCCCGGCGGGGTTGTTCAGGTAGAGCACCGGATCGCCCTCGCTGCGCAGGAGGACCCCCTGGTGTTCCGAGGGCAGGAACCCCGGTCCCCAGAGACGATTGAAGAGGCTCTGCTCGGGGTGGCTGGTGCGGGCATGCATCACCATGTACCCCGGGAGGTCATCGTTCAGGCGGCCGAGCCCGTAGCTCAGCCACGCCCCGAGGCTGGGACGCCCGGGGACCTGGCTTCCGGTCTGGATGTAGGTGATCGCCGGGTCGTGGTTGATGGCCTCGGTGAAGGCGCTGTGGATCACGCAGAGGTCCTTCGCCACCGTGGCGGTGTGCGGGAGGAGTTCGCTCACCCACACGCCGCGGTCGTTGTTCTCGTGCCGGGTGAACTTGTATTTCGAGGGACACACCGGGAGGGTGTCCTGCTTGGAGGTCATCCCGGTGATGCGCTGCCCGTCGCGGACGTGCTCGGGGAGGTCCTGCCCGAACATGTCCTGCATCTTCGGCTTGTAGTCCCAGGTGTCGTGGTGGCTGGGGCCCCCGCTCATGAAGAGGTAGATGACGCGCTTCGCGCGGGGCTTGTGGTGCAGGCCGTCGACCGACCCGCTGGCGGCGGCGAGGAGCTCGGGACCGAGCATGTGGGCCAGGCCGGCCGTGCCGAGTCCCAGCGCGGAGCGCCCGAAGAGCTGGCGGCGGGTGAGGTGAAGGGATCGTTCGTGCGGGGTCATGGGAATGGCGGGGATGGGGCTCTATTAATACAGCAGGATGGCCACGTCGCTGGCAAGAACCGTGGCGGCCACCTGCGTCCACGCGGCGAGGTCGGCAGCCGGCAAGCCCGCATCGCGCGGGGCGTCGCCGGTGGCGAGAAGGTCGAGGGCCTCCTGCTCGGCGGCGGCGTAGCGGGCGCGCATCGTGGCGAGAAGCCGCGTGCAGGCCTGCCGCTCGGGCCCGTCCGGCGGGCGGCTGGCAAGCAGCGTGAAGAGGAAGTCGAGGCGGGCCTTGTCATCCGGGCGTTCCCGCAGGAGGCGCTCCGCGAGCTTCCGCGCCATCTCGATGCGCTGCGTTTCGTTCAGGAGCGCGAGGGACTGCAGGGGAGTGCTCGACCGCGAGCGCCGCACGCAACTGGACTCGCGATCCGGCGCATCGAAGAGGATCATCATGGGATGCGGGCTGGTCCGCTTCCAGTAGACGTAGAGGCTGCGGCGGTAGAGGCGCTCGCCCTCGTCGCGCACATACTTCTTGGTGTTGCTCGCCGGGTGCATGAGCGCCTTCCAGAGCCCCGGAGGCTGGTAGGGTTTCACCCCCTCGCCGCCCATGGCCGGATCGAGGAGGCCGCTGGCCCAGAGGGCGGTGTCGCGCAGCACCTCGGCATCGAGGCGGTGCCCCGGGCCGCGGGCCAAGAGGCGGTTCTCGGGATCCTCCAAGTCGGCGCGCCAGCGGGAGCTCTGCCGGAAGGTGCGGCTCGTGACCATGAGGCGCAGCATGTGGCGAAGATCCCACCCGCAGTCGTGCAGCTCGACCGCCAGCCAGTCGAGCAGTTCCGGGTGGGTCGCCTGCTCGCCCTGCAACCCGAAGTCCTCCGGGGTGCGCACCAGCCCGTGGCCGAAGACCCGTTGCCACGCCCGGTTGACGAGGACCCGCGCCACGAGCGGATTCTCGCGGGAGGTCAACCACCGCGCGAGGCCGAGGCGATTCGCCGGCAGCTCGTCGGGGAAGGGTCCCATCGCCCCGGGGATGCCGGGGGTGAGCGGGTCACCGGACGGCTGATCGTAGGCGCCCCGCAAAAGGAGCCTCGTTTCGCGCGGCTTGGGAAGCTCCTTCGCGACGAGGGTGGAGGTGAAGCCGGCCTGCAGGTCGGTGATGCGCTCGAAGAGATCCCGGGTGCCGGCGGGCAGCTCGAGGGCGGCCCCCGGCCCCAACGGGTCGGCCAGCATCAGGAAACGTTGCGGCCGGCCGGCCGCCTCCCACCGCCCGCTCTTGGCGACGGCCTCCCACGGGTTCTCGATCCTGGCAGCGAGGCGCGTCCCCGCGGCGCCGGCCATCTTCAGCCGGACCTCGTGGCTCCCCTCCTCGAGCGTGAGGGGGACGGTGACGACGCGCCGGTCCGCGGCGGCCTTGCCGGTGCCGGGGAGCGGGGGGGCCGGTTCGCCGTCCACCATGACCATCGATTCCGGGCCGCCCGAGAAGGTCACCCACAGAACCTGGCGGCGGGGCACGGTGACCTCGAACGACGCCCAGCGGGCGCTTCCCGGCCGGGGCAGCGTGTCCTTGCGCGTTCCGGGGAAGCCCTTGGCCGGTTCCCACTCGCCCTCGTAGGCGGCCCCCTCGAGTGGCACCGCTTCCTTGCCGAGGCGCCAGTCCTTCGCCTTCCAGCCGCCGGTCGCCTTGCCGTAGGCGATCAAGTCCGGAACGATCCCGGCCTCCGCGGCCGCGTCGAGCACCGGGGTCAGCTCCGCCTCGAGCCGGCTCCATTCGGCCCACTGCGCCTGGTCGGCGGGGGCCTTGACCACCGGTGCGTAGTCGTAGCGGTTTCCATCGAGGGGACTTTCGGCGGTGCTGTTGAAAAACGCCATGAGTTGGTAATACTCGGTCTGCGTGATCGGGTCGTACTTGTGCGTGTGGCACCGCGCGCAGCTCATCGTCATGCCAAGGAGCACGGTCCCGAGCGTCTCGACGCGGTCGAAGTTGTTCTTGGCCTGGAATTCCTCCGGGATGACGCCGCCCTCCGAGGTGGTGGGGTTCATGCGCACGAAGCCGGTGGCGACGAGTTGCGCGACGGTGGGATCCGGGAGGAGGTCGCCGGCCAGCTGCCACGTGATGAACCGGTCGAGAGGAAGATTCTCGTTGAAGGCCCGGACCACCCAGTCGCGATACGGGTAGATCCCGCGCCGATTGTCGAGATGGAGCCCGTGGGTGTCGCCGTAGCGGACCGCATCGAGCCAGTAGCGCGCCTGGTGTTCCCCGTAGCGCGGGCTCGCCATGAGCTCCTCGACGAGGCGGTCGTAGGCGCCGGGATCCGGGTCGGCGAGGAAGCGGGCGAGTTGCGCCGGTTCGGGGGGGAGGCCGGTGAGAACCAGGGCGGCGCGGCGCGCCAGGGTGTGGCGCTCGGCCTCGGGAGCAAACCCGAGATCCGCCTCGCGCAGCTGACTGCCGATGAAGGCGTCGATCACGCCCTCGCCGTCGCGCCCCTGGCCGGGGTCCTTCTTCGCCGGGGCCACGAAGGCCCAGTGCGCGGCGTACTCCCCGCCTTGCTTCACCCAGCGGGTGAGGATGTCGCGCTCCCCGTCGGTGAGCTGCTTTTCGGCGTCCTCCGGAGGCATGGGATCCTTGCGGTCGTGGATGCGCAGGAGCACTTCGCTGTCCCCCGGGTTCGCGGGGTCGATGGCGCGATAACCGCCCCGGTCGCTGGTGGCCGCCTCGTAGGAGTCGAGGCGCAGGTCCTTCTCCTTCCTGGTGTCCGGGCCGTGGCAGGCGAAGCACTTGTTCGAGAGGATGGGAAGAACATCGCGGGCGAAATCGACCTCCCCGGCATGCCCCGCGCCGCCCGCAAGGACGATCGCGGTCGAAAGCACGGCGGAAAGGCGTGGGTGGCTGGCGGGCAGGGACATCGTGACAGGTTGGATTACGGCCCGATTCGGCCGATCTCGCGGGAAAATCCGGGGCCGGTCCGGGCGGAACCTCCGCTCCGCGAACGGGCGGTGCGGGGCGGGCAAATCACACCCCGATATCCTCGTTCCACAAGGCGGGATTGTCCCGGATAAAATCCCGCATGAGCGCGATGCATGTCTCGTCCTGGACGACATCCAGCGAGACGTCCCGGCCGCGGACGTATTCCTCCGGCCCCCGGAAGGTCCGGTTCTCGCCCACCACCACCCGCGGGATCCTGTAGAGCAGGATCGCCCCGCTGCACATCGGGCAGGGAGAGAGGGTGCTGTAGAGGACGCACCGGGCATAGACCGACGCCTCCAGGCGCCCGGCGTTCTCGAGGCAGTTCATCTCGGCGTGATGAATGACGCTGCCGTCCTGCACGCGCCGGTTGTGCCCGCGCCCGATGATCTCCCCGTCGCACACCAGCACGGAGCCGATCGGGATGCCGCCCGCTGCGAGGCCCGCCCGGGCTTCCGCGATGGCCGCCTCGAGGAAGGGGTCCATCTTCAGGGTGCGACAATGGCGCCGTAGGTTTCCGGCCGCCGGTCCCGGTAAAACTGCCACACCTGCCGGACCTCCTCGATCAGGTCGAGGTCGACGTCGTGGACGAGGAGCTCATCCCGGTCACGGCTGGCCACCGCCACGAGTTGCCCGCGCGGATCGCAAAAGTAGCTCTGCCCGTAAAACTCGCCGATCTTCCAGGGTTCCTCGGTGCCGACGCGGTTGATGGCGCCCAGCCAGTACTGGTTGGCCACGGCGTGCGCCGGCTGCTCGAGCTTCCACAGGTACTCGCTCAGCCCCGCCACCGTCGCGGAGGGGTTGAAGACGATCTCGGCTCCGTTCAGGCCGAGACAGCGGGCCCCGTCCGGGAAATGGCGGTCGTAACAGATATAGACTCCCACCTTGCCCACCGCGGTCTCGAACACCGGGTAACCGAGATTCCCGGGGCGAAAATAAAACTTCTCCCAGAATCCCGGGTGGCAGTGCGGGATGTGATTCTTGCGGTATTTCCCGAGGTATGTCCCGTCCGCGTCGATCACCGCGGCGGTGTTGTAGTAGATCCCGGCCCCGTCCACCTCGTAGACGGGAATCACCATCACCATCCCCAGGCGCCGGGCGGTCTCCATCATGAGCTGCACGGTCGGACCGTCCGGAACCGGCTCCGTGATGTCATACCACCGCATCTCCTGCTCGGCGCAGAAATACGGGCCGTAAAAAAGCTCCTGCAGGCAGAGGACCTGCACGCCGTCGCGCCCGGCGTCCTCGATCATCTCCATGTGCTTGGAGATCATGGCTTCCCGGATCTTCGCGGGATCCTCCGCCCCGGAATGACTTGCGGACGCCTGGATCAATCCTGCACGCACTACCCGTCCCATGCCGCGCAGCCTGGATCGCGGGGCACCGAAAAGGAAGCCTCAAAATCGGTCAGTTCTCCTTGCCTCCCGTTCGCTCCAGCTTCATTTTGTGCCTTGCAGATGTCACCGGGAACGGGCGCGCCATCCGGGCCCCGCCCATCCCGCCGGCAGGCGCACCAAGCACCATGGCCACGCTCGAAACCACCGTCGACGGACTCAAACTGGCGAACCCGTTCGTGATCGGCTCCGGGCCCCCGGGGACGAATTCGCGCGTCATCCGGCGGGCCTTCAAGGAAGGCTGGGGGGCGGTCATCGCCAAGACCGTGAGCCTCGATGCCTCCAAGGTGATCAACGTCAGCCCGCGCTACGCGAAGCTCAAGTCGAGCGACGGCAAGGAGGTCATCGGGTGGGAGAACATCGAGTTGATCAGCGACCGCAGTTTCGACACCTGGCTCGACGAGTTCAAGGCGTGCAAGGACGAATACCCGGATGGCGTCCTGATCGCCTCCATCATGGAGGAATACAACAAGGATGCATGGTGCGAGATCGTGGAGCGCTGCCAGGACGCCGGGGTGGACGCCTTCGAGCTCAATTTCTCCTGCCCGCACGGCCTTCCGGAGCGGAAGATGGGGGCCGCCATGGGCGAGAATCCCGGGATTCTCGAGGAGGTCTGCGGCTGGGTGATGGGGGTCGCGAAGCTCCCGGTGTGGGCCAAGATGACGCCCAACGTGGCCCACATCGAGGATCCCAGCGCCGCCGCCCTGCGCGCCGGGTGCCAGGGGATCAGCGCCATCAACACGATCCGGAGCGTCATGGGCGTCGATCTCGAAACCCTGCGGCCCGAACCGACGGTGGAGGGATACACCACGCCCGGCGGGTACTCGAGCCGGGCCGTGAAGCCGATCGCCCTGCGCATGGTCATGGAGATCGCGCAACTCATCCGGAAGGAATTTCCCGGCCGCTCGCTGTCGGCCATCGGCGGGGTGGAAACCGGCGAGGATGCCGCGCAGTTCGTCCTCCTCGGCGCCGACACGATCCAGGTCTGCACCGGGGTGATGAAGTTCGGCTACGGCCACGTGAAGAAGCTCAACGAGGGGCTCCTCGCGTTCATGGAGTCGAAGGACTTCGAGACGCTGGCCGATTTCAAGGGGCACAGCCTCGACTACTTCACGACCCACGCCGAGCTGGTCCGGATGCGGACCGAGCGCAAGGCCGCCGAGGATGCCGCCAAGGAGGCGGTCGCGGATGACAACGCCTGGGAAGGCGACGAGTTCGTGGCGCAGTCCAACGCCCTCTCGCGCGATTGACGGCCGCCGGCCCGCACCGAATCCCCGCTCCCGCATCACACTGATCATGTCCGTGGAAACCTGCCCGCTCCTGGTCGGAGGCGAATGGAAGACGCCGTCCGGCCGGGAAACCACCCCGGTTTACAATCCGTCCCGGGGCGAGATCATCGCGCGGGTGCCCCTGTGCGGGGCGGAGGAAGTCGATGCGGCGGTGCGGGCCGCGACCGCCGCCTTCCCGGATTGGCGGGAGACGCCGCCCGCCGAGCGGGCCCAGGTGTTCTTCCGGCTCAAGGCGATGCTCGAGGACGAGTTCGACGCCCTGTGCCTCGGGATTTCCCGCGAGCACGGCAAGACGCTCGCCGAGGCCCGCGGCGACCTGCGCCGCGGCATCGAGGTGGTGGAATACGCCTGCGGGGCGCCGACGCTCCTCATGGGGGAGTCGCTCGAGAACGTGGCCCGCGGCATCGATTGCCACACCGATCGCCATCCGCTCGGGGTGGTGAGCGGGATCTGCCCCTTCAACTTTCCGGCCCTCGTGCCGATGTGGATGTGGCCCCTCGCCATCGTCTGCGGGAACACCTTCATCCTGAAGCCGAGCGAGAAGGTTCCGCTCACCATGCACCGCGTCGTGCAGCTTCTCGAGCAGGCCGGACTGCCGGCCGGGGTGATGAATGTCGTGCACGGCGGTCGCGAGTGCGTGGACGCCATCCTCGAGCATCCCGGCATCGAGGCGGTTTCCTTCGTGGGGTCGACGCCCGTGGCCCGCATCATCCACCGGAAGGGGACCGCCGCCGGGAAGCGCGTGCAGGCCGCCGGCGGGGCCAAGAATTTCGCGGTCATCATGCCCGATGCCGACGTCGAGAACACCGTGGCCGGGCTCCGCGACGGGGCCTTCGGGTGCGCCGGCGAACGATGCATGGCGAGTTCCACCGCGGTGGCGGTCGGCGAAGCGGGGGAGCGCGTCCTGCCGTCGCTCGTGGAGGCCGTCAACGCCATGGACGTGGGACCCACCGACCGGGCCGAGTCGCAGCCAAGCATGGGGGCCGTCATCACGGGCGAACACCGCGACCGCATCCGCTCGCTCATCAACGCCGCCGAGAAGGAGGGCAACGACGTTCTCACCGACGGGCGCGCCACCGAGGTCGCGGAGGCCCCGGACGGGTTTTACGTCGGCCCGACCGTCGTCGATCACGTCGAGCCGGGACACACCCTCCTCAAGGACGAGGTCTTCGGTCCGGTCCTGACGGTGACGCGGGCCTCCTCGCTGGAGGATGCCATCGCGCAGGCCAACCGCCAGGCCTTCGGCAACGGGGCCGCCATCTACACGAGTTCCGGCAAGGCGGCGCGCGAGTTCCGCCACCGCGTCAGCGCCGGGATGGTCGGCATCAACGTCGGCGTGCCCGCGCCCCTCGCCTTTTTCCCGTTCACCGGCTGGAACGAGTCCTTCTTCGGGGACCTCCACATCCAGGGGCGCGAGGGCATCGAGTTCTACACGAAGCGGAAAACGACCACCACCCGCTGGTTCAATTTCGGGGAAGGGGACATCTGGGCGAAGTGAGGGGGGAGAGCGCAGCTGCCAAATCTGGTAGCGGAAGGGCTTCCCCTTCCGTCGGACGCCTCACGCCATGGAGGCTGACCCATTCCATTGGGCATGACCCCCAATCGGAATGCGCAGGCATTCCGCTGCCCGAAGCATCTCATCCGTTTTCCAGGAATCAGCGACCATCCGCGCAAATCAGCGGTGCTCCAAGAAGCAGCTGAAGCCGTCACTCCAACCCTCCAGAGCTCGAATGTCCCTCCTCATCAAAAACGGCACGATTGTCACGGCGACGGAAAGCAAGACCGCCGACATACTCTGCGAGGGGGAGACCATCTCCGCGATCGGGGAGAATCTCGACGCCCCCGGCGGGGCGGAAGTCGTCGATGCCGCGGGAAAGTACGTCTTTCCCGGCTTCATCGATCCCCACGTCCACATTTACCTGCCCTTCATGGGGACCTTCTCGAAGGACGACTACCGGAGCGGGAGCGAGGCGGCCCTCGTGGGCGGCACCACGACGCTCATCGAGATGTGCTGCCCGTCGCGGGAAGACGACCCGCTCGAGGCCTTCGCGCTCTGGAACGGCAAGGCGGCCGGCGTTTCCGCCTGCGACTATAGCTTTCACATGGCGGTGACCCGCTTCGACGACGACACGCCCGGCAAGCTGCGCCGCATCGTCCGGGACCACGGCATCGCGTCCTTCAAGATCTTCCTCGCCTACAAGGGGGCCTTCGGGATCGACGATCACGAACTCTACGCAACGCTGAAACTCGCGAAGGAGCTCGGGGTCATCGTGACGGCCCATTGCGAGAACGCCGATCTGGTCGCCGAGCTCCAGCAGAAACTCGTCGCGGCCGGCCGGACCGGCCCGGAGTGGCACGAGCCATCGCGGCCCATGTCGGTCGAGGCCGAAGGCTGCCACCATCTCATGACCTTCGCGGAGCTCACCGGAGCCCACGTCTACGTGGTGCACACCAGTTGCCGGGACGCCATCGAGGCCATCACCACCGCGCGCGAGCACCGCGGCGTGAAGGCGTGGATCGAGACGGTCATCCCGTACCTCGTCCTCGACAAGACGTGGGCCGAGAAGCCGGATTTCGAGGGGGCCAAGTACGTCATGAGCCCGCCGATCCGGGAGGCCGCCCAGCAGGAGGTGCTCTGGAAGGCGCTCGCCGACGGGACGATCAGCACCGTCGCCACCGATCACGCCCCCTTCGACTTCGGCACCCAGAAGCACATGGGGCACCCGGATGCCGGAAAGTGCGTCGATGCGCAATTCAAGCCGACCGGCGCGGGGGGGAACTTCACCACCATCCCGAACGGGATCCCCAGCGTGGAGCACCGCGTCAACCTCCTCTACACCCACGGCGTGGCGAAGGGACGGATCGACCTCCAGACCTTCGTCCGCGCCGCCAGCACCGAGGCCGCCAAGCTCTTCGGGCTCTATCCCCGGAAGGGCGAGATCGCGGTGGGCAGCGATGCCGACCTCGTCGTGTACGACCCGGAATACCGGGGCGTCATCACCGCCGAATCCCAGGCCATGAACGTCGACTACTCCGCATTTGAGGGCTGGGAGATCGAGGGGAGGCCCGCCCTCGTCACGGTGCGCGGCGAGGTGGCGGCGCGGGACGGCGCCTTCACCGGAACCCACGGCAGGGGACAGCTGCTGCGCCGCGAACCCACCCATGCCTGAGACCACTTCCAGCGGCGGGGGGCTTCGCGAGGCGGTCGAGCACGAGCGTCCGGTGCAGGTGCTCGGCGCCGTCAATGCCTGTGCCGCCATCATGGCGGAGCGACTCGGGGCCCGGGCCCTCTACCTCTCCGGGGCCGGCGTTGCCAACGCCTCGTTCGGGCTGCCCGACCTGGGATTCACGACCCTCGAGAACGTCTGCGAGGACGCGCGGCGCATTTCCGCCGTGACGCGGGTTCCGCTCCTGGTGGATGCCGACACCGGTTGGGACGACCCCGGGGAATCGGTCGCGGCCCTCGCCGCGGCCGGAGCGGCCGGATGCCACCTCGAGGACCAGGTTTCCGCGAAGCGCTGCGGACACCGGCCCGGCAAGGCGCTGGTGCCGACCGCCGAGATGGTGGCGCGCCTCGAAACCGCCGGGAAGGGGCGCCCCGGCCCGGCATTCGTGCTCATGGCCCGGACCGACGCGGCCGCCTCGGAAGGCCTGGGGGCCGCCATCGATCGCGCCAACGCCTACGTCGCGGCCGGGGCCGACATGATCTTCGCGGAGGCCTTGACGGACCTCGACTCCTTCCGCCGGTTCGCGGACGAGGTGCCGGTTCCGGTCCTCGCCAACATGACCGAGTTCGGGACGACGCCCATGCACACCGCCGGGGACTTCGGGGCGGCGGGGATTGCGCTCGTCCTCTACCCGCTCTCCGCGTTCCGGTCCATGAACAAGGCCGCCGAAAACACCTACCGGACCATTCTCGCGACCGGAAGCCAGCAGGACGTTCTCGACGGCATGCAGACCCGCGAGGAGCTTTACGAATACCTCGACTACCACGACGCCGAGGCGGAACAGGACCGCCGGCGGATTTGAAGAACCATCTCACCACCATGAATGCACCCATCAAAGCACCCGGCCTGGTCGGCGTGATCTCCGGTGACACCGAGGTGTCCACCGTGGGCAAGGAGGGCCTCGACCTCACCTACCGCGGATACTCGATCCGCGACCTCTCCGCGCACGCCACCTTCGAGGAGGTGGCCCATCTCCTCGTCCACGGAAGCCTGCCGACCACCCCGCAGTTGAGCGCCTACCGGGACAAGCTGGCCGGGATGCGGGCCCTCCCGGCGGGGCTCAAGACGACCCTCGAGCAATTGCCGCCCGCCAGCCACCCGATGGATGTCCTGCGCACCGGCGTTTCGGCCCTCGGATGCATGGAACCCGAGGGCCCCGAAGTGCGCGACAGCGCCGACCGCCTCATCGCCTCCTTCCCGTCCATGCTGCTCTACTGGCACCGCTTCGTGCAATCCGGCGAGCGAATCGACGAGACCGCCCCGGGCGAGGACACCGTGGCGGGGCACTTCCTGCAACTCCTCCACGGCACCACGCCGGATCCCGACCACCGGCGCTGTCTCGACGTGTCGCTCATTCTCTACGCCGAGCACGAGTTCAACGCCTCCACCTTCGCGGCCCGCGTGATCACCTCGACCCGCTCGGATTTCCATTCCGCCATCACGGGCGCCATCGGGGCGCTCCGGGGGCCCCTCCACGGCGGGGCCAACGAGGCCGCCATGGACCTCATCGGGCAGTTCTCCTCGCCGGAAGAGGCCGACGCCGGGATCCGCGAGATGCTCGCCGCGAGGAAGCTCATCATGGGATTCGGCCACCGGGTGTACAAGGAGTCCGACCCGCGTTCCGACATCATCAAGGAATGGTCGAAGAAACTCTCCGCCGGGCACGAGCGCGCCCACTACTATCCCGTCTCGGAGGTCATCGAGAAGCTCATGTGGGACAAGAAGCACCTCTTCCCGAACGCCGATTTCTACAGCGCCACCGCCTACCACTACTGCGGGATTCCCACGCCGTTGTTCACCCCGATCTTCGTCATGTCCCGCATCACCGGTTGGACCGCCCATGTCATCGAGGAGCGCGCCGCGGGGAAGCTCATCCGGCCGACGGGCGATTACGTCGGGCCGCAACCGACCGAGTGGGTGCCGATCGAGAAGCGGTGATGGGCACCAGCGCCGACCAGAACCTCCGCCCCGATCCCGACGCCCTCCTCGTCGAGATCGCCGACTACGCCTGCGCCGCACCGGACTTCAGCGCGGAGGCCCGTCTCACCGCCCACCACTGCCTGTGGGACAGTATCGGTTGCGGGCTGCTCGCCTTGAACTACCCGGAGTGCGCCGCGTTGCTCGGCCCCCTCGTTCCGGGAGGCGGGCACCCCGGCGGGGCGCGGGTCCCCGGGACGTCCCACCGCCTCGATCCCGTCGAAGCGGCCTTCAACATCGGGACCATGGTGCGGTGGCTCGATTACAACGACACGTGGCTGGCCGCGGAGTGGGGGCATCCCTCCGACAACCTCGGCGCCATCCTCGCCGCCGCCGACTGGCAGGCGCGGCAGGGAGAGGCCCTCACGATGGCGGATGTCATGGACGCCATGATCCAGGCGCATGAGATCCAGGGAGTCCTCGCCCTGCAGAACAGCTTCAACCGCGTCGGGCTCGATCACGTCCTGCTGGTCCGCATCGCCAGCACCGCGGTGGCAACCCGCCTGCTCGGCGGAACCCGCGAGCAGGTGGTCGATGCCCTGTCGCATGCGTGGCTCGACGGCGGCGCGCTCCGGACTTACCGGCACGCCCCGAACACGGGCTCGCGCAAATCATGGGCGGCCGGCGACGCCACGGCCCGGGCGGTGCGTCTGGCCCTCGTCGTCCTCCGCGGCGAGATGGGCTGCCCGGGTGCCCTCACGGCCCGCACCTGGGGATTCCAGGACGTGCTTTTCAAGGGACGGGACATCGTCCTCGGGCAGCCTCTCGGCGACTACGTCATGCGGAATGTCCTCTTCAAGATCTCGTTCCCCGCCGAGTTCCACGCCCAGACGGCGGTGGAGGCCGCCATCCAATTGCATCCCCTCGTGGCGGACCGCCTCGATGCCATCGCGCGCGTCACGATCGATACCCAGGAGGCCGCGGTGCGCATCATCAGCAAGACCGGGCCGCTCCACAACCCGGCGGACCGCGACCATTGCCTGCAGTACATGGTGGCGGTGGCCCTCGTCCACGGGAACCTCACCGCCGGTCATTACCAGGACGAGGCCGCCGCCGACCCGCGCCTCGACGCCCTGCGCGAGAAGATGGAGGTGCGTGAGGAACCGCGCTACAGCACCGACTACCTCGACCCGGAGAAGCGCTCGATCTCCAACGCCGTGGAGGTCTTCTTCGAGGACGGGAGTTCCACCGGCAAGGTCGAGGTGGAGTATCCCCTCGGCCACCGCCGCCGCCGGAAGGATGGGATTCCGCAGCTCATGGAAAAGTTCGAGGCGAACCTGCGGACGCGATTCGACGGGGCGCAGGCGGCGCGGATCGTGGACCTCGCCGGCGATCCCGCGGCCCTCGCGGCCCTGCCCGTCGCGGAGTTCGGCGACCTCCTGGCGGCGTCGGAATGACGGCTCCGGCCGTCGGAGTCCGTCGGAAATCCACCGAAGTCCAACTTGGGGCCTGGCGCGGATGGCCTGCGCCTTCCGAAGCGGCAGCCCGGCGAGTCATCCAGAATTCCGGGCACGGCTGCCATCGGCACGCGCAAGCGTGCCGCCACCAACCCAAGCGCCGTCACCCCGCCTCCGCGCACGCCGCATCGATGACGGCCACGAGGAAGTCGGCATCGTCCGCGGTGAGGCACATGGGCGGCTTGATGCGGAGGGTGTTTCCCCACAAGCCGCCCTTCCCGAGGAGAAGGCCGAGCTCGCGGGCGTGCTCGATGATGGCCATGCATTCCGTGGTGGCCGGTTCCTTGGTGGTGCGGTCCTTCACGAGCTCGACGCCGAGCATGAGCCCCCGGCCGCGGACCTCGCCGATGACGGGGTGCTTGTCCTGCAACGCGCGGAGCCCGGTCACGAGGCGGTCGCCGATGATCCGGCAGTGCTCCCGGGTGTCGTCGCGCAGCATGATCTCGAGGACCTTCTTGCCGTGCACCATCGCGACGGGATCACCGCCGAAGGTGTTGAAGTGGATGCGATCGGTCATGTGCTCCGCGATCTCATCGGTGGTGACCACCGCGGCGAGCGGGAAGCCGTTCCCGATGCTCTTGGCCATGACCACGATGTCGGGCACCACGCCCTGCGTTTCGAACCCCCAGAAGTGGGTGCCGGTGCGGCCGAATCCGGACTGGACCTCGTCCGCGATGCAGACGCCGCCCGCGGAACGCACATGCGCGTAGGCGTGCTCGAGGTACCCCGGGGGAAATTCCACGGCGCCCCCGACGCCCTGGATGGACTCCGCGATGAAGCCGGCCACGCGGCCCGGGGTGGCGAAGTCGAGGATCTCCCGGACGTCCTCGGCATACTTGCGGCCCGCCTCCGGGTCATCGGCCCCCCACGGACCCCGGTAAGGGTACGGCGCCCTGGCATGGTGCACGCCGATCGGGCCGGGGACGTCATACTTCCAGGTGTGATGCGAGGTGAGCGCCATCCCGGCCGCATTGCCGCCGTGGTAGCAGTTGCGCAGCGCGATGATGTCGTGGCTGCCGGTGTGGAGGCGCGCCATGAGGACCGCCAGGTCGTTCGCCTCCGACCCGGAATTGACGAAGTAAACGCGGCTCAGCGGATCCGGGAGGGTGCTCGTCAAGAGCCGGGCATACTCGCCGATCGCCGGGTGCAGGTAGATCGTGGGGACGTGCTGCACCGTCTCGTTCTGCTCGCTGGCGGCGGCCACGACCTCCGGGTGGCAGTGGCCCACGCTGACGGTGCAGATGCCGCCGAAGGCGTCGAGGTAGCGCTTGCCGGTGTGGTCCCACATGTACTGCATCTTCCCCTCGACCAGCATGAGGGGTTCCGCGTAGAAGGTGAAGACGCCCGGGTTGACGTGGCGGCGCCGCATCGCGAGGGCTTCTTCGTAGCTCGGACCGGTGTAGGGCCGGGGCGCGAAGGCGCAGGGCGGAAGTGCGGGCCGGGCGGTGGTGGGGGCGCTCATGGAGGCTTGGGACGTCGGCGGACGGTCCCCCAAGTGCTAGGTCATCGCCGGGGGTTCTTCAATGATCATTCCGGGCCATCGCTCCACCGGGACAAGCCCGGTGGGGGCGGGGAGCCATGGCCCATCAACCTGGCTCTGCCGGTGGGGGCGGGGACGAAGGCTTCCCCAGTCCGAACCTCCCGGTGGGGGCGGGGACGAATGCTTCCTCA
>JABDMC010000132.1 GCA_013001695.1 Akkermansiaceae bacterium | reverse complement strand
GCTTGGTCGGCGGGGGCGGGGGTGGCTCGGCGGCCGTTCCGCCCCGGAGGTCGTCCGCGGTGGCGCGCGCCCGGTTCCTGTCGCCCCGGGCCGATGCCGGGTGGACGGAGGCGGCGTCACGGCCGTCGCCGGCCCGCGGGTTGGCGGGCGCCGGGTCCGCCTTGGTGGCCGAGGGGAGCGGGGCCTCGCCGTCGCCGGCGGGCTTCTGGACTCGTTTCGATTTCACTGCGGGAAAATGGGGGTTTCCGGTCCGGCGTCCGGGCCTCGGGGCGAAGTCCGAACATATTAACATGAAAACCATATTAAAGGCTAGATATTTGGCTCATGGAGCCGCGTTTCCCGACGATTCGGCCCCCGAAACCGGGATTTGAGGGGGAAGGACGGCCCGCCCCCGGCCGCTGGCGCGCCGTCCCGGGGCGGGAATTCCTGCGGGGGCGTCCGGAGATCCGGGCGGCGGCGATTCAGGAGTAGACCCTCGCCACCCGCTCCGTGACGCGGGTGAAGATCTCCCACGGGATGGTGCCCGCCTTCCCGGCGATTTCGGCGACCGGAATGCGGGCGCCGAAGAGCTCGACCTCGTCGTCCACCTTGCAGTCCGGGAGATCGGTGACGTCCGCCATGATCTGATCCATGGTGACCCGTCCGAGGAGGGGACACCGGGCGCCGCGGATGAGGACCTCGACGCCGCTCCCGGACAGGTGCCGCGGGTATCCGTCGCCGTAGCCGATGCCGATGGTGGCCACCCGCGTGGGTCGCTCGGTGATGAAGGTCCGCCCGTAGGACACCCCGTGGCCCGGAGGCAGTTCGCGAATCAGGGAGACCCGCGACTTGAGGGTCATGACGGCCTGCAGGCGGTCCTGGTGGGCGGGCAGCGGCGAGGAGCCGTAGAGCATGAGCCCCGGCCGCGCGAGGTTGGCCGTGCGGGACCGGAAGCCGAGGAGACCCGCGGAGTTGGCGAGGTGAATGTGCTGGAATGGCCTCGAAGCGCCCAGCATCCCGGCGAGGTCGTCGAACAACTCGAACTGCCGCCGGGTGAAGTCGGCATCTTCATCGGCCGACGGGAGGTGGGATCCGAGGCCGGTGACATCGAGGTTCGGCAGGGTCCGGATGGCATCCAGGGCGGTGGGGGCGTCGTTCGGCAGGAAGCCGCCGCGACCCATGCCGGTGTCGACGCTCAGGTGGACGCGGAGGGTGGTTCGCTCCGCCCGCGCCAGGTCGTCGAAGCGCCGCGCTTCCTCGAGGGATGACAGGCACGGGACCCACCCCCGGGCCACGATCTCTTCCTGCTCCTCGGGAAGGCTGGGACCCAGCAGGTAGATCGGGGTCTTCGCGCCGGCCTGGGCGAGAACCCGCGCTTCCCCGGCATTCGCCACGCCGAGGAATGCCACGCCCTCCGCCTCGAGGGTGCGGGCCACCTCCACCAGCCCGTGGCCGTAGGCATTGGCCTTCACGACCGCCATGCACGGCGTCCCCGACGCCTCGCGCGCCACCCGGAGGTTGTGCCGCAATGCGCCCAGATCGATCTCGGCCCACGCCCGGGGAGGACTCTCCATGCCCCGAGGATACGTCCGAATCCCCGATTCCTGAATCCTAATCTCCACGATGTCCGGATGGGAATTGGTTGTGGCTTTTCATTCCGCCGCAGCCCTCTAAAAACCCCGCATGGAGATCGCAGTCGCAGATTACGAGAAGCTCGGGCGCTTCTACCTGGGCCGGGAGTACGACGTGAAGAAGGGCGAACTGGAGGAGGGCCTCGTCCTTTATGACTCGAAGGATCTCGTCACCCACGGGGTCGTCCTCGGGATGACCGGCTCCGGAAAGACGGGCCTTTGCCTGGCCCTCCTTGAAGAGGCCGCCATGGACAACATCCCGGCCATCGTGATCGACCCGAAAGGCGACATCGCGAACCTCATGCTGACCTTCCCCGAGTTCCGCCCCGAGGACTTCCGTCCGTGGATCAACGAGGATGACGCCCGCAAGAAGAATATCAGCCCGGACGAATTCGCCGGCAAGACCGCCGCGATGTGGAAGAACGGAATCGCGGACTGGGGGCAAAGCCCGGACCGCGTCCGCCGGTTCCAGGACAAGGTCGACATCAATATCTTCACCCCGGGCAGCAAGGCCGGCATCCCGGTGTCGATCCTGAGCTCCCTCGGGGTCCCGCCCTTCGAGGTCATGGACGACGGGGAACTGCTCGGGGAGCGCATCGAGAGCACGGTCTCGTCGCTGCTCTCCCTCGTCGGCGTCGATGCCGACCCGATCCAGAGTCCGGAGGCCGTCCTGCTGGGCGCGATCTTCAATCATTGCTGGGCGGCGGAGCAGGGCTTGACGCTCGAGTCGCTCATCCGCCACATCCAGAGACCGCCGTTCGGAAAGGTGGGGGTCATCGACCTCGAGTCGTTCATGTCATCCAAGGACCGCCAGGAGCTCGCCCTTCGGTTCAACAATCTTCTCGCCAGCCCCGGGTTTTCGACCTGGCTCCAGGGGCCCCCGCTCGACATCCAGCGGATGATGTTCGCCGACGACGGCAAGCCGCGCATCTCGATCTTCTCGATCGCCCACCTCGGGGACACCGAGCGCATGTTCTTCGTCTCGCTCCTCCTGAACCAGATGCTGGCGTGGATGCGGAGCCAGAGCGGGACGACCAGCCTGCGGGCCATGCTCTACATGGACGAGATCTACGGGTTCCTGCCGCCGACCGCCAACCCGCCGAGCAAGAAGCCGCTCATGACCATCCTGAAGCAGGGGCGCGCCTTCGGGCTCGGAACCCTCCTCGCCACCCAGAACCCGGTGGACCTCGACTACAAGGCGCTCTCCAACACGGGGACGTGGTGGCTCGGCCGCCTCCAGACCGAGCGGGACAAGATGCGCGTCCTCGACGGCCTCGAGGGCGCCGCCTCGGAAGGGGGCGGCAGCTTCAACAAGAAGGAGATGGAGCAACTGCTCGCGGGGCTCGACAGCCGGGTCTTCCTGATGAACAACGTGCACGACGACCGCCCGGTGGTGTTTCACGTCCGCTGGGTGATGAGCTACCTGCGCGGACCGCTGACGAGGACCCAGATCAAGAAGCTCATGGATCCCAGGCGGGACCGGTTCAGCGGCGGGGCGGCGGCCAAGGCATCCGCCCCGGCCAACCCGATGGCCATGTCGTCGGCCCCGGCGGGCGCCCCGAAGGGCGAGCGCCCCATCGTCGGGAAAGGGGTCGAGGAGCTCTTCGCGCCCATCGCGGGTGAAGCCGAGGGAATCCGCTATCGCCCCTGCCTCCTCCGCCAGGCCGACGTGCACTTCACATCCACCAAGGCGAAGATGGACGGGTCGCGCACGGTGCGGTTCGTCAATCCCATCGAGAGCGACGGGATCAACTGGGACCACGACGAGGACTTCGGGTTGCCGATGAAGTCGCTGGGCCGCAAGCCGCGCAAGGGCGCGGGATTCGAGGACCTCCCGGGCTACGCGATGAACGCCGACAACTACAAGCCGGTGGAGGACGAGTTCGAGGACTGGATCTACCGCAACGAGCGGGTGGAGCTCTTCCATGCCCCGGTGTTCAAGGCCTACTCGAAGCTCGGGGAGAGCGAGGGCGACTTCCGGGCCCGCCTCGCGCTGGTGGGCCGCGAGGCGCGGGACGAGGCCGTCGAGGCCCTCCGCAAGAAATACGGGAAGAAGATCGATACGAAGGAGCGCGCCCTGGAACGGGCCGAGATGGCCGTCGAGAAGGAGAAGGCCGAGGCGCAGAGCGCCGGTTGGCAGGCCGGCGCCTCCATCGTGGGCGGCCTCCTCGGGGGCCTCCTCGGGGGACGCAAGTCGCGCCGCAGCGTGGTGACCTCCGGGTCAAGGGCCTACAAGCAACGCCGCGATGTCGGGTTGGCCAGGGACAAGGCCAAGGCGGTGGAGCGCGAGATCGAGGATCTCGAGGCGGAATTGCGCGAGGAGATCGCGGACCTCGAGGAGGAGTACAACGCCGACAAGGTGCATCTCGAGACCCTCAGCATCAAACCCTACAAGAAGGACATCAAGGTCGAGGCCGTCTCGCTTCTGTGGCTCCCCCACGACGATCGCGGCGAGCCGGCGTGGTAGGCGGCCGCGTCGGTTGAATCTCACGAGGTTGTCATCATGAGCGATCAGGAATTCATTGGAGCATTCGAGGACCGTCTTGTGGCGGAAAGCCGGCGGCTCGCGGAGATGCACCGGCAAGGCGACCCGGAGCCGGTCGGGGACTGCGCGCTTCATCGCACCGCGGGTCCGGTGAAGTTGAGTGACTGCTTCGAGGGGAAGCGGGACCTCATCGTGATCCACAACATGGGCACCGGGTGCAGCTACTGCACGATGTGGGCCGACGGGATCAACGGCCTCCAGCACCATCTGCGGGACCGCGCCGGCCTGGTGCTCGTCTCCCCGGATCCGCCGGAGGTCCTCGAGAAGTTCGCGGCCGGGCGCGGCTGGCGGTTCCCGCTGGCGTCCGCGCACGGAACCACCTTCATCGCCGACATGGGCTTCGAGGCGGACGGGAGCGCCCTCCCGGGGGTCTCGACCTTCTTCCGGAACGACGACGGCAGCCTGGTGCGCGTCGCCAGCGAGCAATTCGGCCCGTTCGACCTCTTCTGCCCGACCTGGCACTTCCTCGCCCGCTTGAGGGACGGGGTCGACGGCTGGACGCCGAAGTTCGCCTATTGAGCGGGCCGGAAGCTACTTCGCGAAGCGGAACTCCTGCCGCTCCGACGTCTTGGGGAATCCGCCCCGGGCGACCTCGCGCCACTCCTCGCCGTCGAGGCTCGTGAAAAGAACCCAGCGGCGGAGGTCGCCGCCCCGCTGCCACTCCTGCTGGCGGGGCAGGACGCGGAATCCCCCGATCACCTGCGGCCCCCTCATGTCGATCGCGATCCAATGCGGAAAGTCGGCCCGTTCCGGACTCCAGGTCGTGTGCCAGAAGGTTTGCGGTTTCCCATCCAGGACCAGCTCCGGGCTCCGCGCCGGATTGTCCTGCCGCTCGCCCTGGGTGCTGCTCGTCCCGTGGATTTCCATGGAGTCGCGGGGGATCGGTTCGCCGCGCGCGTCCAGGATCTCGAGTTCGCTGATCACGGCCTGGTTGACACCCTCGGCCTCTTCGGCCTGCAGCTTGACGTAGCGTGCCCGCACGGTGCCCGGCGGCAGTTCGAACTGCTCGAGGACATGCTCGACCTGGCGGGAGTCCTTTCGCTTCCCCCTGAACTCGGCCCGAAGCTTCCGCAGCTCGTCGACGTAGGCGGTCTGCAGCCGGTCCATCTTCTCGCGGAAACTCCGGTCGAAGATCGACTTCTTCCCCTGGTAGGAGAGGGGAATCTCGTCGTCCCACTCGATGTCCTCCATCCTGACCCGGCCGGTTTTCCAGGGGATCCCGTCGAGCCGCCGGATCTCGGCGTTGAGCTGGTCGATCGACCGGATGTTGTCGCGGCGTTCCGCGAGGGCGAGGGCCTTGGTGAGCACCGACCGGTACCCGGACACCATCGAGCCGATCTGGGCCTCCAGCGCGGCGTGATACTTTTCCTGCAGCTCCAGCAGGGCGGGCTCGGTGATTTCCGGGGGCCATGGCCGGGCGCCGTCGCCGGGGGGGCGGTCCGGTTGCTTCCCCGGTTCCGGGTTCCGGTTCGCCGCCACGGCGGGATCGCGGCGGATGAAGGTGCATTCCGCCCCGGTCTCATCCATTCCCACCAGGGTGTCATTCCGCCAGCGCAGGAACCACTTCCGGGAGGGATCGCCGGGGACCCTCGCGATGCGGATCTCCCCGTCCTTCGAGGTCTCCACGACCCCCTCCCCGGAAAATTCCGCCGCCCCGAGGGAGACCCGCGCCTTGTGATCCCCGTCGATCGCGACCACCGCCGCCCCCGTCTCCATTTCCCACTCCCCGGCGAGGGTGAGGGCGAGGACGTGCAGGGGGCTGAGGCCCAGCCACTCGACGCAGGCTTCCCAGGTGCGCGAGACCTCGCGTTCCGGCTTGACGCCGGCCGCCTTGAGTTCGGCGAGGCAATCGCGGGTCAGCGTTTCCAGCGCGAAGTAATGATCGTCGTGGATTTGCTCCTGGTTGCGAATCGCGTGCTTCGTCAGCAGGTTCGTATTGATGGACGCGCGGTTCCCGGCCGGGAACGTGCGGGGGAGGAGATGCAGTTCATCGTCCACAAGGGCGAAGTAGGGATCCCAATTGGGCCGGATCACGATCGCGGCCTCGAGGGCGTTTCGATTCTCGAGGCGCGCCGCGATGACCTCCTCGCGCACCCCGGCGAGAAGCTTCCGGTACTTGGTCTTGATCGCTTCGGGCGTCGGGGCGGGGGGCTTCTCCGGCGGCGTCTGCGGCGCCGGTTGGCCGCTGCCGGTCACGGCGGGCGGACGCTGCGGCTCCACCGGGGTGGCCGGAACGGCGGGGGCGGGCGCGATGACCGTTCCTCCCTCCTCCTCGTCATCCTGCATGGCGAACCAGATGCCCGCGCCGATGAGCGCCATCACGAGGAGCCCCACGAGCGAAAATACCCCGAAATTTCCTCCCGGCGTGGGCTGCGCCGGCGGGGCTGCGGCCGGCGCGATGGCCCGGGCCGGAAGGGCGTCCCCGGTCTTGAATTTCATGGTGCCCTTCTTCGCGCTCTCCAGCCACTCGCCGAGCGCCGCGGCCATCTCCTGGCCGTTCGCATAGCGCATCAACGGCTGGGGAGACACCGCCTTCCGCACGATGGCGCGCAGGCTGCCGAGGTTCGGGACAAGGTCGATCTCCGGGGGTGCATCCCAGTCGGGGGTCACCCCCGTGAGCAACTGGTGCAGCAGGGCGCCAAGCGCAAACACATCCGATGCCGGACTGGCGGCCTCGGGGTCGTTGAGCACCTCCGGCGCCACGAACCCCGGAGTCCCCATCACCATTCCCGAGGCCACGTCGTCCGATGCCACCGCCAGCCCGAAGTCGCCCAGCTTCGGAACAAGGTCCGTGCTGATGAGGATGTTCGCCGGTTTGATGTCGCGGTGGACGATCCCGGCCTCGTGGGCGTGCCCGAGGCCGGAGGCGATGCCCTGCACGATCTCCAGCGCCTGCACCGGATCGACCTTCTGGTCGTGGGAGGCCGCAAAGAGCGAGTCGCCATGCACATACTCCATGACGAGGTAGAGCATCCCCTCGACCTGCCCGAAGTCGTAGACGCCGACAAGGTTCGGATGGGTCAGCTTCGCCATGGCGCGGGCTTCCGCCTCGAAGGAACTCCGGAACGATTGGTCTTCGGCCAGCTCGCGCGGGAGCACCTTGATGGCGACCTCGCGTCCGAGGGAAAGCTGCTCGGCCAGGTAGACCGCGCCCATGCCGCCACAGGCGATGAGGGTACGCACCTCGTAGCCGCCGAGCAGGGCGGTCAATTCAGCGGGCTCGGGCGCCTGAAACACCCCGGCCGGCGATTCCCCTTCATCCGGCATCGTGTGGGAAGAAGTAGTTCAAAGCTCTCGATACCTGCCTGTCGAGTTCCGTCTTTCCATAACGACCCGGACCGCGGCGAATTGTTGGGTAAAATCAGGCCGGGGCCCGGGATCCGCGGAGGAATCAGATTCCGGCGCCCTTCTCCCCGTCGTCGTCGGCGGGCAGGGGGCTGTTGCCGGGGAGGGGGGTGGCCTTGTCGGCGTAGCGGTCGAAGCGGTTCGAGAGAATGAGCAAGGTGGGGGCCCACAGGCCGACGAAGATGCCGAAACGTTCGGCGTAGGCCTTCTGCTCGGGGTCATCACCCTGCAGGAACCACCAGATGGCAATCGACAACACGATCGAGAGCATACCGCCCTGAAAACAGATGTTGCTGAGAACGCGACAGGTTTTCTGATTCATAGCGGAAAAGCTACGGGCTTCCGCGAGCCGATCCAAGGGGGAAAGGAATCATGCCTGTCGATCGCAAATTGGTGCGCAGTCCCGCCGGAGCCGCGGTTCCCCCCGGGCTCGCATCCGGCCTGCGCACCGGGATCGATCAGGGCCGCCGGGGGCCGCTTAGAAGGGCAGCTCGGGGGCCTTCTGCATGTCCCGGATCTGCATCTTGAAGGGTTCCAGAACCTTGGCGAGCGCGTCGCGTTCGGGGGCCTCCTCGCGGTCGAGGAGGAGCATGATGTCGCGATTCACGAGGGCGCTGGTCACCCCGTCCACCTGTTCCAAGGCCGCCCGGGCCTTGTCGTTGGTGGTCGCTCAGGTCGCGCCGGAAACCGCCAGGACGTAGGCGGTCTTCGGCCGGGGAATGGTGACCTCTTCGAGGGAGACGAACTTCAGCCGCCGGTTTTCGATGGCGGCCTTCACCCCGTCGCGGTCGAGGGACTTGCCGGGTTCCATCACGACGGTGGCACGGAGGCCGGAGAGCAGGATGGTTTGCACTCCTTCCTGGGACTGGAGGGCCGCACGGACCGCTTTGGCTCCGCCTCATCCCCCGCCGCTGGCGACGACGATGGTCAGGCTGACCCGTTCGGTGTCAGCTTCGGCTGCGCCGGGGTCGGCGTCGGCAGCCCCCAGCATGGAGGCCGCGCCGAGCGCGGCCGTGAATAGAATGGCGGAAAGCACTTTCATGTATTCCATGGTTACGGGCGAAGGCGGCCGGGTCTACCGGAATTTTTCCCCCCGGCGTCATTTGATGCGGATCAGCACCTCGTTGCGGCGGAAAATTCCGGGAGTCCAGGGCGGATTGTAGTAGGCGAAGAACGGCTTGCCCGCGGGGGTCCATTTCTTCTCGGTGATCCACGCCTGCAGCGCCTGCACCGCGGCCTGGCGCTTTTCTTCCGACTTGTGTCCCTTGAACCGGATTGCGGCGATCCTGCCGCCCTTGATCTTGCCGAGGGTGACGTCCTTGCCGTCCGGGGCGGGGGCGCCGGCCCTGGCCACTTCGGCCGGGATCATGAAGCTCATCCTGCCGGATCCCGCCGGGCCCCGGTCCTTGGCGGTGGTCTGCATGAAGACCGGGCTGGTCATGGCGATCTTCTGCTTCCCGTCGTTGTCTCCGGAGATGTACTGGAAGAGCTTCATGAAGCTTCCGTCCTGGTTCTGCATCCCGCCCATCGGGGCGGTGGCCACCGGGATGTCGGCGTATTCGCGCAACTCGACCTTCCGCTCCTTGTCCGCCTCGAGGACCTTGTAGACGGGTTTCTCGATGGCGGCCGCGGGGAGGCCGGCCAGGAGGAGGAAGAGAAACGGGGCTTTCATGAGCGGTGGCGGATGGGATCGGCGGTATCTTCGCCGCGGTTCCGGAATTCGAAAGCGGTTTTTTGCCGCCTCCGCGAAATCCTCAGGGCTTCACGAACACCATGAAATGCTGCCACGGCAGGAAGTCGTGGGTCACCGACCACTCCAGGCCCACCGCCGCCATCTCCTTCTTGACCTGCTCCTGGGTCATCTTGTGCAGCGGCTTGATGGGAACGCGGCGGTCCTCGGCGCGATACTCCAGCAGGATGACGCGCCCCCCCGGACGCAGGGCCTTCACCAGCGACTGCATCATCTCGCGCGGGTGGGAGAATTCGTGGTAGGCGTCGACCATGAGGGCGGCGTCGATCGACTCGGGCGGGAGCTTGGTGTCATCCACCGCGCCGAGGTGCGCATCGACGTTGGTGATCCCGAGCTCCTTCTCGCGGGCCTCGAGGAAGGCGATCATCTCGGGCTGGATGTCGACCGCCACCACCCGCCCCTCCGGCACGAGCGGGGCGAGGCGGAACGTGTAGTAGCCGGATCCGGCCCCGATGTCGGCGATGACGTCGGTCGGCTTCAGGTCGAGGCCCGCAATGGCGCGGCTGGGCGCCTCCTCGCTCTCGCGCTCGGTGCGCTCGAGCCAGTTGATCGCCTGGTGGCCCATGACGTAGGCAATCTCGCGCCCCATGTAGTAGCGGCCGGTGCCGTCGAACGACTTGGGGCCCTCGCGGTAGACCGGTTCCGGGGGAAGGAGCCCCGGGGGCGGCTCGGCGCCCTCCGGAATCGCCTGGCCCGGGCGCCGCGCGAGGTCGGCCCGCATCTTCGCGACCCAAAACGCGGAGATGCAGACGAAGACGACCGCCAGGATGGCGAGGGTGAGGGGGACGATTCTCATCATGGCACCGCGGGACCCCCGTCCCGGGCGTCGTAGGGGACGAACTTCCGGTCGAGGTAATACGGAAACATCCACAGGTCGTTCGTCCAGTCACGCACATTCCCGGGCTTGAGCCCGTTCGCCTGCAGGTTCGTCAGGTAAAAGCGCCGGCCCGGGTGCCGCTTCTGGAAATAGGCCGTGACCGTCGGGATGGTGCCGCTGAGGTCCCGCAGGTAGGGATCACCCCGCGGGTTCGACCATGTTTTCCCGGCGTTCGGCCGGCACTTCGGGGTGTCCCAGTCGCGGTGGACCAGCCGGAACCCCCGGTGCTCGAATCCGTGCCTGTCGAGCGCGTCGTTGAGCCACGCGCCGTAAAAGACGTAGAGGTTCACGTCGAACGGCTTCTTCTGCAGGCCGGTGAGTCTCATCGGGAAGTAGATCCCGTCCCGCCCGCCGGTCTCGAAGGTGAATCGCAGCGGGTGAAGGTCGGCATCCTTGACGCCCTCCGCCAGCTTGACCTCGCGCACCTTGATGCACGAAAAGACGTAGCCCTTCCCGCGGTACCACTCGATGACGTCCTCGCCGTTTTCGATCGGCTTGAACCCCTCCTTGGCGAGCCAGCCGTTGAGGGCCCCCTGCTCCTCCTCGCGGACCACCGCGACGTCGTAGGTGCCGACCACCTTGCGCGAGATGACCCGGACGCTATCGTCCTTCGCATCGAGGGTCTCCCCGGCGGCGCCCTTTGACGGGACAACCCGGGATCGCGTCGTCCGCTTCTGGACGTAGCGGTGGAGTTCCTCGAACAGCTTGGGATCCTCCTTCGCGGTCTTCGGCGGATTCGGGAACGGCACGACCCAGGCGAAGTGGCCGGGGTCGCCCTCGACGCGGATCTTGAGAATGAGGTCCTCGGTGGCGCTCTGCTTCCCGCGGCCCGGCGTGAAGACGATGACGGCTTCCTGGGCGCGTTCCTCCAGCGATCCCTTGTAGGGTGCCGGAGCGACCACCAGGCCGTCGGCCAGCAGGGCGGCCGCGCCGAGCACGAGGAGCGGAACAAAGAGTAGCGATTTCATCACGGCGATCGGTCAATGGCGGTCCGCCTGGTAGTATCCTTGCTCCCAGCGTATGCCTTGCGGGGGAACGACGTAATCCGGGTCCTGCGGGTCCGCCAGTGAAAAGGCCACCACGAGGGGCGTTCTTCCCGGCCGGGCCCCGGGGGTGTAGCGGCCTTCGCCCCAATGGTCGGCGAGCGCCACCACCTCGAACCGGCGGCAGGCCTTCGTGGCGGGGTCGAAGGAGATCGTCCCGAGCAGGTTCCCGTCGATCCCGCGTGTCCCATCCGCCGATGCCGCCCGGAAACTGCCGCGCAACACGAGCCGGCCGGGAGATTCGCGGGTGGGGGGATGCACCGCGAGGTCCAGGGCCTTGATTTCGGGGCGGTCCCAGTGAGGCGGTTCGCCCCTCGTGTTGTCGACGAGGTGGAAGCGGAGGAGGCGGTGCGCGAGCGCCGGGTCCAGCGGCCCCGCCCGCGTCGTGGCGGCGAGCGCCGCCGTTTCCCGCGCCGTGATCCAGAGGTGATCGCTGGCGGGCGCGAACCCGGGGTTGGCAAAGCGTCGGGCCGCGTCCCCGGGCACCTCGCAGGCCGCGAACTCGCCGCCGGGACGCCGCGTCACGGGCCGTGTGCGGACCGCCACCACCAGGCCGCCGGGCGGGGGAGTGCGCACGAACTTGGCGTCAAGATCGCCGGCGCCGAGGGCGGGGACCTCGACGGCCCCCGGGGTCCGTTCCGCGGCGGGCAGGGCCTTCCACCTCACGAGACTTTCGCGCAGCATCTTCAGGATGCGTTCCGGGTCACGGTTGTTGTTGAACCCGAGCAGTTTTCCCGAGGCGGTGAAGACATAGCGCCCCTGCCGGGTGCCGCCGCCCTCGCCCTTGCGCGGCCCCTGGTCCGCGACCGACCGGAAGAAGCGGCCGACCGGGTCGTCGCGGCGGCGCTGATACCAATCATCGGCGGCCACCGTGACGAAGTGGGCGTGCAGGAGTTCCTGCACATCCGGCCGGCCAAACACGAACACCCGGTCCGTGACGCCGTTGTTTCATGTGCAGCCGAGCGGGTGGCCGTCCATCTCCCACAGGAAGACCGGCTTGCCCTCCGCGGCGGCGCGTTGCCGCGCCTTCCAAAGGTCGGTTTCCCAGCCGACGCCCCGCCAGCCCGCGGCGCCCTCTCCGGGCCCGAGCAATTCGCGGAGACGATCCCAGTTTTCCGCGATGTCCCGTTCCCGGGGGTTCGTCAACTCGACGGGCACCGCCAGCCCGCCCGCTTGCGCGAGCGAGGCGCACACGACGAGGATCGGAAGCGCTTTCACGGCCACCCGCACGCTAGTTCCCCGCACCGGCCCTGTCACGTTCGCATTCCCGGGCCGCGGTCCCCGTCTCATGGCGGCTTGCTTTCAGGTCCTTTTGGAGGATCATCAGGGTGCCCGCCGATGCCGCACCTGCTCCCCACCCCCGTGCAATTGTTCCGCTTGTTCGAAAACGGCGACATCACGCGTGCCCAGTTGCAGGCGGCGATGTCGATGCACCAGCACCACCTGATGATCGAGATCGCGGAGGCCCGGCGGAATCCCCTCGCGGCCTACGTCGATGACCGGCTCAGCAAGCGGGCCGCGCACCGCCTCGAGCGCCGCCACGGGGAGCGCTTCGTGCGCCTCGTGCTCAGCGCCCTCGGCGAGATCCCCGGGTTTCCCCCCTCGAACCTCCTGTGGAATGCCGGGCACCGCGACGTGCCCCTCCATTGTTTCCTGCGGGTCCGCCGCGAACCGGTCTTCCGCGTCATCCGCATCGACACCCATCCGGTGGTCGTGAAGGTGCTCGTCGAGCACGGGGCGGCCCGCAAGCGCGACACCACCCGCGAGGAGATCACCTTCCGCCGGAACCGCTTCGGGAAACTCTGCCTGCAGTCGCGGGACGCCAAGCTCGAGACGCCGCGGTTCCGGTTCTAGCCGGGCGCCCCCGGTCCCGGGCCGGAGCTTGATGCGCCCGCCGGGATGGGGGAGGATGCCCCCCGATGAGCTGCAATCGACGCAAATTCCTGGGCACCCTCGGCGGGATCGCCGTGGCGGGGCCGGCCCGCGCCGCGGACCGGGACCCTCTCCGTCTCGCCCTCGGCTACGACAACTTCGCGGTGCGGGCCATGGGGTGGAAGGCGCCCGCGCTGATCGACTACGCCGCCAAGCTCAAGGTCGACACGCTCTTTATCACCGACTTCGGGGCCTTTGAGAAGATGGACGAGGCCTCGCTCGCGGAGGTGAAGAAGAAGGCCGCCGACGCCGGTGTGAAGCTCTACCTCGGGACGTGGAGCATCTGCCCGAGCTCGGTGACCTTCAAGGACGACTGGGGGACCGCCGACGAGCACCTCCAGCTGGGCATCCGGGCCGCGAAGGCCCTCGGGTCACCGGTCCTGCGGGTCATCCTCGGGAGCAACAAGGACCGGCTCACCCCCGGCGGCATCGAGGCCCGCATCGCCGACACGGTGGCGGTCCTCAAGCGCAACCGGAACCGCTGTGTCGACGCCGGGGTGAAGGTGGCGGTCGAGAATCACGCCGGCGACATGCATTCCCTCGAGCTGGCCGGCCTCGTGGAGGACGCCGGGCCGGACTTCGTGGGCGTCAACCTCGATTCCGGCAACGCCGTCTGGACGCTGGAGCGGCCGATCGACAATCTCGAGAACCTCGGCCGCTACGTCCTCACCACCAGCCTGCGCGATACCGCGGTGTGGGAGAGCGAGGATGGCGTGACGGCGCAATGGACCGCGATGGGGGAGGGCCATGTCGACTGGAAGGCCTACTTCGCGCGCTTTGCGGAGCTCTGCCCGCACGCCCCGGTGCAGATCGAAACAATCTCCGGGTTCAACAAGGAGCTCCAGACCGGGACGGATGAATTCTGGAAGGCCTGGCCGGACGGCAAGCCGAAGGGATACGACAAGTTCCTGGGGTGGGCGAAGGCGGGCAAGCCGCGGGAAGCATGGAAGCCCGCCGAGGGGGCCGACCGGAAGATCGCCCAGCAAGAATACCAGCGCGGCGAGATCGAGCGCAGCATCGCCTTCTGCCGCGACACCCTTCACCTCGGCCTCCCGCGCCCCTGACCCCCGCGGCCCCGGCCGCCTCACGGCCCCCAATCCACCCGCCCCCGGCCTCCGCCCGATCATCAATCCGAACAATGGCCCGGATTCATGATCGCGGGGGGAGCGGGCCGGGCAGGACGGTGGCGGCCTTTCGGGTCGAGAGGGGCATGCCCGCTGAAAGAATCGGCGCCGGGGCGCTTACCATGGCGGATGAAGGCACTTCTGATTCCCTGCGGGCTGGTCGCCGCGATCCTGGCGGCGGTGGTGACCGCCAAGCCGGCCCCGGCGGCCGCGGACGAGGCCGGCGTCTATTTCGATCCGGTCGTCAAGAAGATGGAAGGGTGGACGGTGCACGTCGATCCGGCCCTGCTCGAGGGCGGGGCCGGGGCGGAGCTCGGGGAGCGCGCCCTGCGCATGCTTGCCGATCATCTCCACCGGATCTCGCTGCTCGTCCCGCCGGACCGCCTCGAGAAGTTGCGGACATGCGAAATCTGGATCGAACACGAGCATCCGAAGCTCGGCAACATGCAGTATCATCCCGATGAAGGCTGGCTGCGGAGGCACGGGCACGATCCGCGCCTCGCCAAGAAGGTGCACATCACGCACGCCGCGGCGCTCCTGTCGCGGGACCAGCTCCTGAAGCATCCCGCGGTGGTCCTGCACGAGCTGGCGCACGCCTACCACGACCAGGTGCTGGGGTTCGATCACGGGCCCATCGTGCAAGCCTACAAGCGGGCCATGGCGCGCGGCACCTACGAGGAGGTCCTGCTCTACACCGGCAAGAAGACCCGCCATTACGGCGCCACGAACCACAAGGAGTATTTCGCCGAAGGGACCGAGGCGTGGTTTTACCGCAACGATTTCTATCCCTTCGTGCGGGCCGAGCTGAAGGAGCACGATCCCCTGCTGTACAAGGAACTGCGGGAGATCTGGGGGGAGTGAGGAGGCAAGGTGGGATGACCGGGACGGTCATCTCACAATGGCTCACTCCAGCGGCGTCAGTTCCAGCTTCCGGAACTCGACCTCGGCGCCCTCGGCCTGCAGGGCGATTTGGCCCTTGTCGACGGTGCAGTTCGTGCCGTGGTTCACGAGGTCGCCGTTGACGTG
>JABDMC010000064.1 GCA_013001695.1 Akkermansiaceae bacterium | reverse complement strand
GAGGAGGGCCGCGCTGATCGTCACCGACACCGTTTCGACATCGTTGCCGTCCGGCGGGCCGGGCGACTGGCTGGCGCCGGTGTCCAGCGTCCAGGTCACGAGGTCGATGGAGGTCCACACCTCGTAGTTCAGCCCCGTGAGGGACGGATCGCGGCGGGTGTAGGTGAATTCGCCGCTGCCCTCGTCGAGCGGCGTGTGGATCGGCGACGACGAGGCTCCGGTCGTCGGGTCCAGTCCCCAGATGCGTTCCTCGTTGTTGGTCCGCCCGTCGCGGTCGAAGTCGGCGTCGGGATCGGTGAGATCCGCCCCGGGATAGAGCGCCGCCCAGGTGTCGTAATCGGTGGCGGCGGGCGGGAACTCCACCGCAATGGTGCTGATGTCGGTATTGGAGGTGTTGAACGAGTACGTGCCGGATCCTGCCGATGCGATGCTGGCAGTCCCCGTCACATGGCCGGCCCAGTTGTTGCCGATTTCCAGCGAGCTGAGCTGGATCAACGGCGCATTCGGTCCCACCGAGTCGACGTTGGCGGTATTTCCGAGTCCGCCCATGCCGACCGCGGCAACCACCATCGAATTCCCGGCGGTGGTCGTGAGGTCGACGGAGTTCGTCCCGTCGGCGGCGGCGGTGGCGCCCACGCCGGCGGCGGTGCCCGAAAGGCCCACGGCCGTGTAAACCCAGTTGTTCCCGACATTGGCGACCTCGATGGTCCCCGGCCCGGCAAATGCTCCCGGATTGTCGAGATACCAGATGTCGGAGGTCGATCCGACGCTGCCGCCCCCGGTCGGTTCCTCCACCGCCTGGACGAGCGGCTCGCCGTTGTAGGTGACGCCGGTCACGTCGGCGGAGAAATTCCCGGGACCGAAGTGGTGCTCGCCGGTGAGGATCACCACCAGCTTGTCGGAACCGCTGAAATCAAAGGTGGCCGGCTCGCTGTCGTGATCCCAGGTCGTGGAGTCGTCGATGATGACCATTCCCGCCGGCGGCGGGGTGTCCTCGACCGTGATGACGGTGTCATCCGGAATCGCGGAGGACGTGTCGAGGGCGTTGCCCGCGAGGTCCTCGAGGTTGGCGCCCGCGGCGACCTGCAACTGCAGGGTGCCCGCGCCGCCCGGGGTGACCGTGACCTCGAAAACCGCGGCGTCGGCGGTGGCACTCACGCTGTCGATGCTCGCCGCGGGGCTGCCGCCGTTCTCGAAGTCGGCGGTGCCGACCGTGGACGGGTCCATGGCCTCGCTGAAGCTCACGGTGTAGAGCACCGTTTCGCTGTCGGAGATCGGGCCGCCGCCCTTGTCGTCGACGATATCGCTGCCCGCGAGGGTCGGCGGGTCGGTCTCGGGCGGGACGGGCGCGGCGAGGAACTCGGCGGCGGCGATGTTGATGCTGTAGCCGCTCCCGGTATTGGTCGAGAACGTCGGGGTGATCGCGCTCGGCGTGGCGACTTCCTGGTAGCCGGAGGCGTGGCCGCCCCACTGGCTGCCCCAGGAACCGCTGCTGACCTGAGTGAGCGGCGGGTTCGCAGTCGGGGTGCCGGCTGAATTGGACTTCCCGGCATTGTCGATCACCGCGATGACGAGGGCGTTGTCGCCGGAGGTGGTGAGTCCGACGGAGGTCACGGAATCACCCGTGACGCTGTTGACCGCGCCGTATCCGGCCGCGGTCCCGGAAAGGGCATAGGCCGCGCCGATCCCGCCATTCGGATTCGAGGCCGAAACCTCGATGGTGCCGGCGCCGATCGGGCCGGGGTCGTCGAGGTAGAAGATCGCCGCGGTTCCCCGGTCAGGGCCGGCGTCCTCCTGCACCGCTTCCGTCAGGAGAATCCCGTTGTAGCGGATTTCGAAGACGAACCCGTCGCCGTTGTTGAAGCCGTGCTCGGTGGAGACCACCACCACGAGCTTGTCGGCGCCCGCGGCGTCGAAACCGCCCAGGCCGGTCACGGCCTGGAGGCCGCCGCCCGATTGCAGGTTGAACTGCTGCGTGGAATCGACCGTGATGGTGCCCGTCGACCCGGCGGCATTGGTCGTCTCAAATGCCTCCGCCGACTCCTGGCCGGTGTAGGTCCCGGCGCGCATCGTGACCGTGTAGGCGTAGGCCGTGGCGGGTTGCAGGCCGATGTCGGTGTAGGTCGGGCTGGATTGCCAGCCGCTGGAGTCGCCGCCGGGGTTTCCGGTGGTCTCCGTGAAGAGGTATTCGACCGGGTCACCGGTGCTCGTGCCCTCGATGGCCCGCATCGTGATGGCGGTGGAGCCGCCGGCCGTCGGGAACACCTCGAAGGTGGCCGGATCCGGCGTGACCGGCGACCACGTGTAGAGCACTTCGGGATCGGCGGGCAGCCCGTTGTCCTCGGCATCCGGCGTCAGGAGCAGATCGACCCGGGTCACTTCCCCGTCGGAGGCGAGGAGGTTCACCGCCTCGGTCTTCAGGCTGCCGCCCGAGAGGGGATCCGCCCCGGGCTCCCACGAGGCGGCCAGCATGTAGGTCTTCTCCACCCCGCCCTGCAGGATCCGCAGGGTGACGTCGCACCCGTTCGCCGGGGCGAAGATGGCCTGCGCCTCGACGCGCTCCGCGGGGACCGTCGGGTCAAAGGTCTTGATCCGGCCGCCGACATACGGGCCGATCGGCGGATACACCATGTTCACGCCCGGGTTGGCGCCCGACACCGAGGCCATGACGGTGATCACGTCGGCGTCGTGCTCGATGGGATACTGCACGCCGTTGTTGGAGACCACGTTGGTGTAGTCGCCGGTCGCCTGGTTCCACCCGGCGTACTGGCCGAGCGTCTGGTTCCAGACGACCACATGGCCATCCAGGTAGTTCCGCATCTGGTTCATCGAGTAGTCCGAGAAGTGATTCAGGAGGTACCCCGGCTCCTGCCACCCCGTGCCGCCGCCCTGCATCGGGTCGACCTTGTAGGTCCCGGCCGGGTGGCCGCTGACGTTGTTCGGCTGCGCGGTGGGCGGAATGAATGCCCCGGTGCGGAGATCGAAGGCCCAGGCGGGGCCGGCGTGGGTCTCGTTGAAGCTGGCCGGCGGCTGAATGCCGTGCATGGCGCCCTTGTAGGGATAGGCGGCATTGTTTCCCCAGTGGGGAAGCGAGAGGGCGTGGCCGAGCTCGTGATGCAGGATGCCCGCCGAGGTGCCGTTGCCGACGCCGGAGAACCCGCCGGCCTGGCCCCCGGCATTCACCCCGTAGATGTTGATGTAGGAGAGGTAGACGCGGCCCGAGCGTCCCCCGGCCCGTTTCAGGGCGCCGTTCCAGGCGAGGGCCGCGGCCTGTTCGCCGTCGAAATTCTGGCCGGTCTGCTGGAGGTAGTCGCTCGGCGAGGTTACCCGGGCCGCGGGCAACCCGGCCCGCGGAGGAATGACCAGCTCGGGGAAGACGACGTCGGGAAGGCGCCGCACTTCCAGCTCCGCCACCGGCCACTTGGCCTCCAGCTCGTCCTCCCACCCGGCCGGGTAATCACCGGTCACCTGCCCGAAGTAGTGCACGTCGAACATCCGCATGATGACCCGCGTGGGGGCCCCGATCTCGATGTTGGTGATGCTGGTGCTCGCCGTCCCGGCGTTGACGGTGACCTCCAGCCCCGGCTGCACCCAGGCGGCGGGAATGGTGGCGGTGAAGCTGTCGTCATACGAATGCTGGACGACCCCGAGACCGTCGGGAACCGAGGCTGGGAGGACCGCCGGACCGGTGAGCGGCAGGATGAGATTCTGGCCGTCCAGGGTCAGCGTGGCGGTCACCGGCGGTGACGGGGGCGTGGTGGGGTCGACCACATGGGCCTTGATCAAGGCGTCCCTGTTGCTGACCAGGCCGAAGTAGGGATTGTCCGCCTTCTGCACGTGGGATTGGCCGAAGTAGACCGCGTCGATCGACACCGCCGCGGTGGCCACGGCCGGGATACCGATGGACCCCGCCAAGGCGAGCAAAGGGATGATGATACGGGAACGCCGGCTGCTCTTCATTGGGTAATCGGGGTTTGGGGCACTCTGGACACTCTAGGACCGCCCGGTCACAAGCCAAGAAACTCGACCCGGAAAATTGCGGTTCGTCAGCCGATACTGGTGCCCAAGCGGCGGGGCATCGTCCCTTCGTGGGAAGCCCGGCGGGATGGGAACCGTCACGGCCGGCAGGCCCCTGCCCCGTGTTCCTCCACGCCGGGCTGCAGCGAAGCGCCGCGGTTGTCCCGGCAGGCCCGGTCCCGGGCGCGGCACCCGTGAACAGGAAACGGCGGCCCTCCTGGGAAGGCCGCCGTCTCGATTGGATTGCCTGCGGGTAAAGGCGTCAGGGGGCCGCCCTTCGCACCGTTACATCGTCGATGTACCAGCCGAGGTAGTCGTCGGTGGCGCCGCCGAAGCCGGTGAAGAGCCACTCGATGCGCACCGCCTGGCCGAGGGCCCCGGCGGGGATCGCGATCGGCCCGACGTTGTTCCAGTCGGCGCTGGCATCGTCCCCGTCAGAAGCGGTGTAGATCGCCGAGGAGATCACCGTGTCGGTGGTGTCGTCGATGATGTTCACCACCGCGGTGTCGCCGGCCTCGAGGTCCAGCGCCTCCGCAAAGAGCAGCTCCGCCGCGGACACGCCCGTCAGGTCGATGACCGTGGAGCGCAGGGAGGTGATGGTGGAGTCCGCGTAGTAGCCGTTATTCCCAGTGGTCCCGCTGAAGTCGCCGAGGTTGGTTCCCCAGGCGTTCGTCGAGCCGCCGTTGCCTCCCGAGACCGCTCCGCCCAGACCGCTTGAGTCCGGGGCGCCGTGCTCCCAGTCGGTTCCGGCGGTGGTGACCACCGTGAAGCCCCCGTTATCCACCTCGAAGTTCTCCGAGATGAAGACCCCTTCGTTCTGGTTCACCCGCACGAAGAGTTTCGGGGCGGTGAGCAGGCCGGGGCTGAGGGTGACCTCCACGATCTCGACCATGGTGCTGCCGTCGACCGCGCCTTCCACCAGCATCGCGCCGATGTCCTCGGTCCACATCTGGAGGTCGAAGGACGTCTCGATGTCGGAGAAGAGGCCGGTGAGGGCATCATCCCGGCGGCTGAAGCTGAAGGTGAACTCCGTGGAGTCAAACAGCCCGGTCGGGTACTGATTCAGCGACGAGGGGTCGGTGGGATCGGTCCCGAAGAGACGCTCCTCATTGTTGGTGAGCCCGTCACCGTCGAAGTCGCCGTTCGGGTCGCTCAGGTCGGCCCCCGGGAACATCTCGGCCCAGACGGTGTAGTCGTCGCCGCTCGGCTCCGGGCCGGTCAACACGGTG
>JABDMC010000043.1 GCA_013001695.1 Akkermansiaceae bacterium | reverse complement strand
GGAGGACCAGCGCCGCCCCGGTGGCGAAATACTCGCAATGGCCGGCGCGGGTGCGCTCGAGGAAATCCCCCACCGCCTTTCGCGCCGCCGTGGCCGCATCGGCGCGGCCGCCGGCGCGCTTCGCCGGCCGGGTTGCGCCGCCAGCCCGCCCGACATACAGGGTGTACTCGAAATTCCGCAGGAAGTGGTTCCGCAGGGCCTTCAGCTTGTCGCGGTCGGACCGGCCGCGGAGGTCCAGTCCGGCGCACACGCGGGCCACCGCCTCGGCCTCATCGACCGGAATCTGGAGGTCGTTGCCGGTGGGCGGCAGGTCGAAGCCGCCACCCGGCTGGTAGCGGGCCGAGAAGTCGAGCACCCCGTAGTCCGGGTTGTCCGCGAGGACGGTCCCCAGGGAGTTGAAGAAGAGGCCGTCGGCCTTGAGGCGCTCCAGGACCCGCGTTCCGGCGGGAAGGGGGAGCGGGGTCAGCTGCTGCGAGGCGCCCCGCAGGGTCACGACCCGGCCGGTCCCGGGCTTCATCCCGAGGTCCTCGCGGCGAAAGGCGAACTGCTTGCCCTCCTCGCCCACCGTCCCGAGGACGGCCTCCTCGAAATCGTCGAAGCGATTCAGGCCGACCGGCGGCATGTGCGCCCACCGCCCGACCTGGTAGCGGTTGTAAACCGTCTCGCGCAGGAGGGCCGGCACGTCGCCCTTCGCCCGCCAGTAGATCGCGTCGCTTAGCTTGATCTCCCCGACCGTCCCGATGGCGGTCCGGGAATGGCTCGCCAGCGGGATTCCGAGGTTGCGTCCGGCCATCTGGTCCTGCAGGAGGGCGTACAATCCCAGCAGGGCGGCGGTGGTGGCGAAGCTCGCCACCGCCACGAGCATCAGGGCGAAGAGCCATGCCACCGGCCGCTTCCATGAAAACGGGCTCACCGCCAGCAACGCGAGGCTCGCAAGGAGGAGGGTCCCCGCGAAAAACCACCAGCGCGCCACGAACTCCGCGGAATCCGCACCCGCTTTCATCACCGCCGACGCCATGATCACGCCGCCGAAGTACGGGTAGCCGATGTTGAGGCGGACCGGCCGCACCGGGCGGCCGGCCTGGCGGTCCAGTTGCACCCGTCGCCGGGCGATGAACGAGAAGGTGTTCAAGGGGATGCGGTCCGCCGTCCCGTATTGTTGCGCGAGGATCATGGGCAGCAGGTAGACGGGAAGCCACATGAAGACATCGAAGAGATGGATGCGCCCCTGGCCGGTGAACCAGAACCACGTGGTCCCGAGGGCGAGGAGGACAATCGAGAGCGACCAGGCCCGCACGTAGCCGCGCGCGCCGAACGACCAGCGCAGGTCGGTCCACCAGCGCGCCTCCACGAGGAGGGCGCACAGCAGGCCGGTGAGGGGCTGCTCGATCACCGCCCCCCAGAAGAGGAGGGAGACGCCGAGCAGGAGGCGCGGCGGCGCCAGCGGACGTTCCGGGGCCTCGTTCATAGCGTCATCAAGCCCTCCTGCACCCGTCCATGTTCCAGCAGGATCACGCGGCACGGGACGGGGAATTCGGCGAGGAGGCGCTGGGCCTCGTCCGCGGTGCGGCAGACGATCAGCGCGGTCAGCTCCATTCCACCCCGCGCGAGGTTCCGGATGAACTCGGCGCGCTCTTCACTCCATCCCGCGAAAACGCACACGCAGGCGCTGAGTTCGCCGTGGTAGCGGCGCACCAGGCGGGCGAGCGACTCGAGCTTCTCCACCGGTTCGGCCTCCACCGCGGCGAGCATCTCGAGCATCTTCTCGGCCCGGGCCAGCCCGCGGCCCGCGGAGACCACGATGGCCTTGTCCTTCACGAACATGAGGTCGAGGAGACTGCGTTTCGTATCGATCGACACCGCGAACGAGGCCGCCACCGAGACGGCCTCCTCGAACAGGTCGCCGGCGCCGGGGTCCACGAAGTTGTCGAGGACGAGGCCGTAGCGCGGGAAGTAGGTGTCCTCGAATTCCTTCACGATGGGCTCGCCGGTCTTGGCCCAGTTCTTCCAATGGATGTGGCGCATGGCGTCGCCGGGGCGGTAATCACGCAGGCCGATGAACTCGCCCGAGAGGCCGATGGTGTTGGAGACCGCCTCGCCGCCGATCTGGAACTGCGACGCCCCGGGAAGGTCGAGGGGCGGGAGGCGGTAGCGCTTGGGCAGCACCACCAGCGAATCTTCCGGAGCCAGCACCCACCGGCAGCGTTGGAACAGCCCGAACGGATCGGGAAGGAGGGCCCGCAGGTCGTCGAAGCGGATCACCCCGCGCCGCCTCGGGACGAGCGTGAGCTGGACCCGCTTCGCTTCCCCGGCCGGAAGGTCCAACAGCTCGGTCGACCGGCCGCCGCGGAACATCAGGTTGCGCTCCAGCAACCACCGCCACCGGTAATAGACGAAGAGGCGGTCGAAGGCGTTCCGATTCTCTTCCCCCGGCTCGGGGGTGGCGGCGAACTGCTTCAATTCCGGGCAGGGGTCCGGGGGAACTTCCCGCAGCCAGAAGGCGCGGGCCGGAAACCGGCCGTCGTTCTGCACCTCGACGGTGTAACGGCACTCCTCGCCGACGGTGGCGTGGCGGGGGAGCATGCGCCGCGCCGCCAGGCGGGCCCGCCGCGTCCACGCCCACAACATCCCCACCGCCACCAGCGCGAAGATCAGGGCGAACAACTGGTAGAGCCGCGAGCGTCCGACATCCCCGCCGAGGACCGCCGCGAGGACCAGCATGGCGAGCGCCATCCACCCGGCAACCGTCACCCGGCTCCTGACAAACTGCGACCAGTGGGCGCCGCGCCGGTAGCTCGAGTGCAGGATGCGGAAGAATAACGGCATCTTCCGTGCGGGCTTTCCGTTGCGAGCCATGGATTCCAAGCTACGCCGGCTGCGGCGCGGACTCAAACCGGGACCGGCACCGATTTCAACAGTTCCTCGACGATCTGGCGGCCGGTGCGGCCGGCGTAGCGGGCTTCCGGCTCGATGACCAGCCGGTGGGCGATCACGTCGGCCGCCACGTCCTGGATGGTTTCGGGGACCACGAAGTCGCGCCCTTCGAAGAGGGACATGGCCTGCGCCACCCGCATCAGGGCGAGCGATGCCCGCGGGCTGGCCGCCAGCTGGACGTCCTTCTGCTCGCGGGTCGCCGCCACCAGCGCCACGATGTATTCCTTGAGGTCCTCCGAGATCCGGACGTCCTTGGCGGCATCCACGAGGGCGAGGAGCTCGACGCGGGTCGCGACCGGCTCCATGCGCTCCAGCGGATGCTGCTTCTTCTGGCCGTCCATGATGGCCACTTCGACCTCGGGCGCGACGTAGCCCAGCCCGCACTGCATCGCGAACCGGTCCATCTGGGCTTCCGGCAGCGGGTAGGTTCCGCGGAACTCGACGGGATTCTGGGTGGCCACCACGAAGAAGAGCCCGTCGAGGTCGTAGTTCTTGCCGTCCACGGTGGCCTGCCGTTCCGCCATGGCCTCCAGCAGGGCGCTCTGGGTCCGGGGCGAGGCGCGGTTGATCTCGTCGGCGAGCAGGATGTCGGTGAACACCGGCCCGGGGAGGAAGCGGAACTCCCGCGTCTTCTGGTCGAACACCGAGACCCCCAGGACGTCCGACGGCAGGAGGTCCGGGGTGAACTGCAGGCGCGAGAACCGCACGCCGTCGATGGCCCGCGAAATCGTCTTGGCCAGGGTGGTCTTGCCGGTTCCGGGGAAATCCTCGAGGAGGAGGTGCCCGCCCGACACGAGGCAGGCGAGGACGCGCCGCACGGTGTCATCCTGGCCGAGCAGCACCTCCCCGACCGCGGCCTCGAGGCGCCGCGCCGTTTCGACCGCGGCCTCGAAGGAGGGCCGTGTCAGGGGGACGATCTGGTGCTCTTCAGCCATTCTTTCCGGTCGGCGTTGCTCTTTTCAACATGCTTCCGAAACATGCGCCGCACAAGTCCGGCCTCGTCGTCGCCCAGATTGGCTTCGATTCGCTTCAAAATAGCGCCATTGAGGACCTCGCGCCCCTTGTTGGTCGCCAACCGCAGGCCGGCGTCCAGCACGATGCGGGGACCCGTGCCGGTCACCAGCACGAGATACATCGGGTAGTCCGGTTCGCCGCCCGGCCCCGAGTCGACGCGGAGCGAGAGCGCCGCCCACGGCCCGTCCAATTGCACGCCGAGGATCTCGTCGGGCGCCCCGCGGTGCCGGGCCCCGCGGTACTCGTAGCTCAGGGTCGTCAGGGCTTCCCACGCCCCGTCGCCGCGGTCGAGGAGCGCGCAATGGTCGGATGCCTCGAGAACCTTGCCGTCCCGCAGCATCCCGCGGAAGCGCGTCACGAGGTCGCGCACCTCCGCATCGGATGCCTTCGCACCGCCGGCCGGGGCGGCCCTCGCAAAGCGCTTCAGGAAATGGGAGGCGGCTTCCTTCTCGAAGTCTCTCCGGCGCCCGGTGTAATCCGCGAAGACCGCGGCCTCATCCTCGCGAAGCTTGCCGGGGAGCAATTTGAAGTTCCCGCGGCTGGTGACACCCGGTGCGATTCCCCACCCGCCCTTGTCCTTGAGGAGGAGCACCGGGGTGAGCTGCACGCGGTCCAGGCGGCTGCTGGACACCACGCTGAAGACCAGCAATCCCGCCCCGCCCTCGGTGAGGGTGTCGAGCAGGATGGCCTCCGACGTCCCCTTCCCCTCGTCGCGGAACATCGACCAGAGTCCCGCCACCTCCGCGTAGGCGATGCGGCGCTCCGTGGCTTCGAGGTCGTCGTGCCGGAACAGGAAGCGGAAGAGCCCCTCGAGGCTGCCGTCGCGCAGGAGGCCTTCAATCGCCACTCCGGCCTCCTCGACGCTGGCCTCCCGCCGCGGCTTCCGCGACTTCTCGAAGTAGCGCCCGAAGTTCTTGCGTATCTTCTCGTCGTCGTCGTCGAGATCGAGCCATGGAACATCCCGCAGGACCAGCTTGCCGTCGGCCGCCCGCCGGAAGACATCGGGCAGGTCGACCCGCCACTGGCCGGCGCTGCGGTGGAGCGGGAACCGCACGAGCTTCACCGGGCTGGCGTCGACCGGATCGTAGAACATCATGCCCACGTCGGCCTCGTTGCCGGCCCGTTCCTCGCCCGCCACGACCCGCACCACGCTGGGGCTGGTCAGGAGGCGCCATGGCCCCCGGCGGCCCGACTGTTGCAGCCCCCTGGACACCACGCCGCGCAATCCCGCCTGCGCCTCGGCATCGTCCACGTCCGCGTCCCCGAGAAAGACGAGGACCGCCGCGAGATCCCGGGCGGCGCAAGCCTTCACGAAGGCCTCCATCACCTCGCCCGGCTTGCCCTTCTCCAGCAGTTCGCGCGGGACCGCCTTGTTCATCCGTTCCCGGAGGCGCTCCTCGGCCTTGGTCTGCAACTGCTGCAGGCGGAGGATGCGCTCCGCGCTCAACCAGCCCTCCAGCGCGGCGAGGCGCTTCTCGATGGCGGCGTCAAAGCCGACGAAGGAATTCTCGAAGCCGCCGATGACGGGCGCCGCCTTCCACCGTCCCCGGTCGCGGCGCAGCGCCAGCGCATAGACGTCGATCTCGAGCGGATTGCCGGCCGTCTCCGCGGCGACCAGCACGCCCGCATAGTCGCCGTCGACCCGCTCGCCCGCCACAAAGAAGGTCGTCCCCTCCCGCCGGAACTTCCCGCCGAGGCGCCGCAGGCGCTCCGCGATCTGATCCCGCTTCTTCTCGCCGCAGAACGGCGAGAGGGCACTGGCCGCCAGGACCTCCTCCATCGATCCCGACTTCTCCTTGAGGGCCGCGAAGAATTGCAGGGCCGCCGGGGCGGGGCCCTTCTCGCCGGCCGCCAGGACGGTGCCGGCCGCGAGGAAGATCATGCCAAGGCCCGCAAGTCTCACAGCTTCTGATGAAACACGTCCCGCCCCTTCAACGAAAGCACAAAGGCCGTCATGAGCTTGATGGTTTCCTCGATATCCCCGGTATCGGCGGTCTCCACCACCGAATGCATGGACCGCAGGGGCAGGGAGACCAGCCCGCTCGGCACCCCCTCCCGGACCCGGAAGATCGAATCGGTGTCGGTCCCGCTGAACCGCCCCGAGGCCTCGTGCTGGAGCGGGATTTTTTTAGTCTCGGCGACCTGCAGGAGCCGTTCCACCACCAGCGGGTGGTTGGCGCCCGCGTGGCAGACCGTCGGGCCGCCGCCGAGCTTGATGTCGCCGTGCAGGGAATGGTCGATCGCCGGGGTGTCGGTGGCGTGCGTCACATCGAGAACGAGGCACACATCCGGCATGAGGCGGTGCGTGGCCATGGTGGCCCCGTGACCCCCGACTTCCTCCTGCACGGAGTTGAGGCACACCAGGTTGAACATCGGGGGCGTCTTGGCCGCGGCCACCTTCTTCATGACCTGCGCGATGATGAATCCCCCGACGCGGTTGTCGAGCGCCCGGCTCACGATGCGCCTCTTGTTCAACTCGGTGGGGCCGTCTTCGTAGACCGCGGGATGCCCGACCCGGATCCCCAGGCTGGCCACCTCCGCCGCGGTCGCGGCCCCCACATCGACCCAGAGCTGGTTCACCTTCGGCGCCTTCTCGTTGGCGAGGTCCTTGCGCAGGTGGATGGCGGTGTTGCCGATCACGCCGGGCACCTCGCCCTTGTCGCCGAGGATCCGCAGGCGGCGGCCCCGGCCCGTGGCGGCGTCGCTCCCCCCGAGGCGGTCGATGCGCAGGAAACCCTTCTCGGTGACCTGCTTGACGATGTAGCCGATCTCGTCGGCGTGCGCTTCGAGCATCACGGTCCTTTTCCCGCGCCCCTTCAGGCGCGCCCACGCCGACCCGTAGGCGTCGCATTCGACCTCGTCGGCGACCTTGCCGATGTGATTCGCCCACACCCGCTGCCCCGGCATCTCGAAGCCGGTCGGACTGGGCGTTTCCAGCAATTCGAACAGGACCTCCTTCTCTTTCTTCGTCATCGTGCCCGGGGATCGTGGCGGCCCCACCCTCGCGGGACCAGCCCAAACCGTGGCATGACCGTCCCGGTCATGATGAGCCGTCCCGCCCGACCGGGCGGCAGGGATCGGGGCCCGGCCCGGTTCGGCAAGGCGTCTCTCCCCCGAGGTGTTCACGGCCGCGGCGCGGCCCCGCAGTCTGATCATGACCGGGACGGTCATGCCACGGTGGCCGTTTCGCATTCGAGGGGCCGGAATGACATTCGGAGGGGCACAACATCATGACCGGGACGGTCATGCCACGGTCACGTCTTGAAATCGCGCAGCTGGAAGGCCATCCAGCCGGCGACGAAGAGGGTCACGTTCAGGCCGCCGAGAAAGGCGTAGCTCTCCCCGATCTTCGCCCACGAGAGGTTGTTCTCGAGGACGTAGACCCAGTTGCTCATCCGGTGGGTCACGAACAGATCGCGGTAGCTCTGCATGAACGGGAAGCGCAGCAGGACGAAATCGACGAAGAGGACGCTGAGGGCGAGGATGGTGGCCGCGGCGGGCTTGATCTTGAGGCACGAGAAGGCGAAGGCGATCGTCGAGAGGGTGCACATGCTCACCCCGATCAGGAGGGCCGCCATGACGAGGCGCCCGGCCCCCTCGCCCCAGTCGGGGTAGGCCGCGAAGACCTTCATCTCGTAGTTCCAGACGAAGAGGCCCCCTTCGAATCCCAGGGCGATGACCGACATGATGTAACCGGTGATCCCCACGAAGATGACGAAGGTGACCGTGAAGATGATGACCGCCACGTATTTCAGGAGGAGGACCCGCAGGCGGCTCACCGGCCGCACCAGCACCAGCCGCAGGTTCCCGTCCTCGCTTTCCTTCGCGACGATATCCCCCGCCACGAGCGCAAAGTAGATCGACCCCAGCATGAACATGCTGAAGCCCATCACCCAGTAGGTCACCGTCAGCGACGAGTAGTAGTCCCCGAAGGCCAGCCCGTTCTCGGTCAGCAACTCCGCCATCTCCTCCTTGCTGTGTTCGAGCTGGAAGACCAGCAGAAGGACGGCCTCGAAGAGCAGGAAGACGACGTAGCCGATGTAGGTCCGGCGCCGCGAGAAGAGCTTCTTCAGCTCGCCGCGCAGCTGGTAGAGGAAGAGTCTCATGGTTGCGATCGTCCTCCTTCCGGTTCCGGGCTCCCGCTGACCTCCAGGTAAACATCCTCCAGCGAGCGGCGGACGGGCCGGAGTTCGCGCAGGGCGGTGCCGGCCTCGACGAGGGCCTTCGCGATCGCGGCGGCATCGGTCCCTTCCGGGAAGACCACCCGCCCGTCGCCGGCTTCTTCCCCGCCGAACTGCCGGAAGACCGCCTGGGCCTGGTTGAGGGGTTCGGCGTCGATGCGCAGGACGAGCCGCTCTTCCGCGATGCCGGCGAGGTCGCCGTCGTAGACGAGCTGCCCCTGCCGGATGATCGCCACGCGGTCGCACATCTGCTCGACCTCCGGCAGGAGGTGCGAGTTGAACAGGACCGTCATCCCGCGGTCGTCGCGCAGCTTCAGAATGAAATCCCGGAACCACTTGATCCCCTCGGGGTCGAGCCCGTCGGTGGGTTCGTCGAGGAGGAGCACCTTCGGGGTGGGCAGGAGGGCCTGCGCGAGGGCGAGGCGCTGCCGCATCCCGTGCGAGTAAGCCCCGACTTTCGACCCGATGCGGTCCGCCAGGCCGACCTCCGCGACCACCTCCCGCGCCGCCGCGGCGTCGAAGCCGCCCGAGTAGCTCATGAGGATCTTCAGGTTGTCCCAGCCGCTCATGTATTCGTAGAAGGCCGGGGACTCGAAGATCGCCCCGGCGTGCCGCAGGGCCACGCGGCGGTTGCGCTGCACCGAGACCCCCGCGATGCGGGCCTCCCCGGCGTTCGGCTCCACGATCCCGAGGATGATCCCGAGGGCCGTGCTCTTCCCGGCTCCGTTGTGCCCGAGGAGGCCGAAGATCTCCCCTTCGCGGACCGCGAACGAGACGTCCTGCAGCGCCGGCTTCCCGCCGAACGACTTCCGGAGGCCGTCGACTTCCAGCATCGGCGCCTCCCTAACGGGGCCCGGCACGGAACTCGACTTTGTTGGTGAGATGGTAGTCGGCATACAGCATGTTCACTCCGTTGGGATCTCCATGAAACGCTTCCTTGTCGGTGACCAGCGGGACCTGCTCCGGCCGGCCCTCCACCCCGAAGAAGGAGGTCCGCAGCTTGTGACGCCCGCTCTGGGTGCTGTTCCACAGGTAGCTGGACCCGGTCTGTTTGAACAGCTTGCGATCCGCGGGGCAATGAAAGACGTCCGGCCCGGCGACATACTCGCGCAGCACCCCCTCCAGCGTCAGCTCCTCGCCGGGGGCGCTGCCCGCCATCGCGATTTCCGGGAAGCGGTCCCCGTGGTCGGCCAGGTAAAGGTCCAGCCCCACCCCGATCTCGCGCAGCTTCCCGAGGCACTGCGTGCGGTGCGCCCGTTCCAGCACCCCCCGCGTCACCGGATACCCCACCGCCACCAGCACCACGATGATCGCCACCACGATCATCACCTCCACCATCGTGAACCCCCGACGCGCCACGCCGAATGTTGGATCATCCCCTGTCATGTTCTCCACCGACATCCGACTTCCGACCTCCGACTTCCGACATCTGACCCCTGACATCCGCCCCTCACTCCCACTCCGGGTTGCGCAGTCCCTGCATGACCTCGTTCATGGCCTCCATGAGCGGGGCCAGCTCCATCTTGGTTTCGGCTCTCGTCTTCTCGAGGTAGGCCCGGAACCCCTCCTGGGTGGCGCGCGCCACGAGATCGTCACCCATCTCGCGCATGCGCTCCATGTCCTCCGCGGTGGTCCCCTTCTCGATCTCCTTCATCC
>JABDMC010000023.1 GCA_013001695.1 Akkermansiaceae bacterium | reverse complement strand
GTTCCAGAGCCTCCTGAGCAAGGCGTTCCCTCCCGATGCTGGCATCCATTTCCTCCCCGCAGTCGACCAGGCGGAGGAACAGCCGGCTTTCCTTCGCTTCCTTTCGGGCAATGCGCATCCGCATCAGGAAATCCTTTGCCCCGAGCGCGTCATTGGCCTCCGGATAGTTTGCCGATGCGGATCCGGAGGCGCGCACCAGTTGCGGGATGTCTTCCTGGTTGGCGATCGTCGGGGGGGAGCACTCTCACGACACTCCGGACATCCCGCGCGAAGAGGAAACCGCGTTCCTCCAGTTCGTGGTTGCTCGATTCTCGGGCCATGACCTTCCGGAAATTGAACCTTGGAATTTGTTCGTGCCTTGGCCCGTGTCTCTTCACCCGGCCCACCTCACAGCAAACCGGCTTCCCGGAACGAAAAGTATGCCTCGTGGGTCTCGGCGGGGGAGCCGATGATGACGTGGTCGAGGAAGTTGATCTGGAGGAGAGCCGCGGCCTCGGCGAGACGGCTGGTGAGGTCGCGGTCGGCGCGGCTGGGCGACGGGTCGCCGGAGGGGTGATTGTGCACCAGGACAAAGCCGTAGGACTTGTGCAGAATGGCCGGCTGCACGATGTCGCGCGGGTGGGCGACGGTCTCGTTCACGGAGCCGTCGGAGAGGGTGGCGAAGCGCGTGACCCGCAAACGGGTGTCGAGAAGCGCGATCCGCAGCGACTCGTGCGCGAGGTGGCCGAGCTGGGGGCGGAAACATTCGTAGATGGCTTCCGGGCAGTCGAGGGTCTCCCTGGGAGCTCTTTCCCGGGCCACCCGCGCCCCGAGTTCGAAGGCCGCCGCGAGCTGGGCGGCCTTGGCGAGCCCGAGGCCGTGCTCTCCCGCGAGTTGGGCGATCTCGAGACGGCCGAGCGACGCCAGCCCGCCGTGCGTGGTGAGCAACCGCTGCCCGACCTGCACCGCCGATTCGCCCTTCACCCCGACCCGCAGGAAGATCGCGAGGAGTTCCGCGTCACTGAGCGCCCCGGCCCCCTGCTGGGCCATCTTCTCGCGCGGGCGCTGGTCGTTGGGGAGATCGTTGAGGCAAGGCATGGCGGTTTCTCGGTTCTCGGCTGGCCCGCCGTCCCGGCCGCCGAAGCCTCGGCGCGGGCGGGGGCCGGTTGGGACGTCCCGGGGTGGGAGGTCGCCTTATGCTGTTCATGTGAACGCATCCTGTCAAGGTGATCTTTCCGGGGGGGTGGTCCGGGGGGAAAATCGGCGCTCCCCAAGGCCGGTGAAACGGACGATTCTCGGGCCGTGGACCGCGAGACGATCGTGTTTTTCGATGCGGAATGCCTCCTGTGCAACCGGGCCGTGCGCTGGATGGCGCGGCACGACCCCCGGAAGCGCCTCGCCTTCGCCCCCCTCGACGGGGAAACCGCCCGGGCGATCGTGCCCGCGGTCAAGAACGACGGCGAGACAATGCTGGTGGCGCGAAAGTGCGGGGGAGACTGGCGCGTGAGCGAACGCTCGCAGGCCGTGGTCGAGGCCCTCGAAGTGGCCGGCGGGGCCCCGGTGCGCCTGCGGCTCCTGAAGCTCGTCCCGCGCCCGGTCCGCGACCTCGGTTACCGCCTCGTGGCGAAGTCACGCTACCAGGTCTTCGGCAAGATCGACCACTGCGCCGTGCCCGAGGAAGGCCTGCGCGAACGCGTCCTGCCGTAGCCGCATCGCTCCAGCTTCCGGGGGCCGGGCGGACCGGAAGGCGCCGCGCGTCGTGCGGAGGGCGCGATCATGATCGGGGCGCCCGTGCCACATGGCCGAACGGGCGGTTGAACGTTGGACCCTGCGTTCCCATCATCGCCGTCGCCGGTCATTCGAGTTCGACGCGGAGCCGGAGATAGAACGGCCCGCCCGGAACGGCGGAGGTGAGCCGGAAGGTCACTTCCTCGAGGCCGTTCGGAAGCGGGCTCGTCGAGACTTCGAGGAACTGGGCCTGGTTGTCATTCCAGGTCAGCATGTCCGGTGACGATTCGGGAATGTAGGCGACGCCATCGGCGGGCGGGCGCCGGGCGAAAGTGATGGCGAGGTGGCGGTCCGGCCCGGCGGTGACGAGGGAAGCACGCGGCAGGCCACCGGGGTCCGGGACCCGCGGGTCGAGGCCGAGGGCGAACTCCATGACGGTCGCGATGCCATCCCGGTCGAGGTCCGCCAGGTCGCCGCTGGCGAGCGGGTCGGCGAGCTCGGTGGGTGTGAAGCGGGCGAGTTTCCAGGCCGCGTAGGCGGTGGCCCCGGGGTTGGCGGCAAAGGAGTAGAGCGGGCTGCCCGCAAAATCGCTGCCCGCGCCGTTGGTCCAGGCGGCGAGGGCGACCACGGCGTTGGGAAAGACCGCCTGGTCGGGACCGCCCCCGGCGGAGTAAACGGCGTCCCGGCGGATGCGGTATTCCTGGAACGAGGTGGCGGAGAAATAGGGAGCGATCCCGGGGGTGGCGTTCGTGAAGGTGGCGCCGAGGTTGAAATTGCCCGCCGACTGGGCGAAGGCGAAATCGTTCTGCCAGCTGACCTCGGCCCCGAGCGAGCCGAGGCTGAAGATGTCGAAGCCCGTGGCGGGATCGGCATCGTTGTCGACCGAGAGGAAGATGCTGGGCGACCCGTTCAGGGTGTTGGTGTCGACCGTCCCGTTGTAGCCGAGCAGGACGTAGAGGTAGTCGTCGTCGTTGGCGACCTTCATCGAGAGGATGTCCTGCGTGCCGTCGCCGGGAGGGTCGGATAGGATGGCGGGAAGGGGCGCCCAGTCGGAGGGGTCGCCGTCGATCTCAATGAAGGCAAAGCGTGACTCTGGCGGCGGCGCCGCCGCGAACGCGTAGCGCACCGCGCCGGTGACTTCCGCCACGGAGGGGTGGTTGGTCCATACGAGGAGGCTGATGGTGCCGTGCGGGAATGCCGCTTGGGCGGGGCCGCCTCCCACCGTGAAGGTGGCGTCCCGGCGGATCCGGTATTCCTGGAAGGAGGTGTTGGAATAGTAGGGGGCGATGCCGGCCGCGCCATCCGTGAAGGTGGCGCCGAGGTTGTAGGTCCCCGCGTCTTGGGCGAAGGGAAAGTCGTTCTGCCAGCTCACTTCCGCCCCGACCAGGCCGAGCCCGTAGATGTTGAATCCCGTGAAGACGTTGGCGTCGGTGTCGATGGAGAGAAAGGTGCTCGCCGACCCGTTCAGGTTGTTGGTGTCGAACAGCCCGCTGTACTCGACCAGCAGGTATAGGTAGTCGTCGTCATTGGCGACCTTCAGCGAAATGACATCCGGCGTGCCGTCGCCCAGCGGATCGGAGAGCGCCGCCGGGATGCCGGCCCAGTCATCCCGGTTGCCATCGACGCTGATCGCGGCGTAGGTCGACAAGGGAACGAGGGGGGTCGCGGCGAGGACCACCGCGTTGCCGTCCTCGTTCGGCGGGCTCGCGGAGTCCGCGGCCCGCACCGCGAACCGGTAGGTGGCGCCGTTGGTGAGCCCGGTGACCGTGAACTCGAACGGGAAGCGGCCGGGGCCCGCGCCGGCGAGGTAGGCCGCCGGGACGTCCGGCGCGACCGCGGCCAGCTTCGTGGCGGTGCCGAAGTCGAGGACCGGCTCGGCGGTGTAGTAGATGTTGTAACGGACCGGGCCGGTCTGGTCGCGGGCGAGGTCCCAGCGGACCGTGACCTGCGCATCGCCGGGAACCGCCTCCCGGATCCCGATTCGCGGGGACGGCGGCTGGTTGCCGGGGGTTCCCGGGTCGGAGTCGGCGGACGGCGCCGCGGTGCTGTCCCATGCCGGCGGGACGGAGTCCGGGACGAACAAGGCATTCCAGTCGTCGGCGGCGGTGCTGAAGGGGAGGGCATTGAGGCCCGCGTTGGTGCGGTAGAGTGCCCACCCCTGCTCGGCTTGGGATTCCCGGAAGTCGTCTTCGCCGAGGGATGCGGGTTCGCCCGGGGTGGTGTAACCGAGGGCCAGCACCGTGAAGCCGTCCGGCCGCTGCGCCTCGGCGTTGATCTTGGGCGCAAAGTTGAACTTGTTGTCGTCGAAGAAGGCCGTCGGCGCGCCGGAACCCCCGCTGTCGGTGAAGTAGCTCTCGAAGACGACGAGGTCGAGGTGGGGGCGGAGCGTAAACCCGTAGTTCTTGAAGTTCGGGTTGTAGAAGAAGAGCCCGCGGTTCCCGGCGAGAAGGCGGCCGGGGTACGCCGCGGAGATCTGCGCCACCAGCGCCTGGTAGGCCGGGGTGGTCCATTCGAACTGCGTGGCCCCGAAGCTGTTCGGCGCGGGCGTGTCGAGCGTGTCGAGGAAGAGCCCGTCGCAATGATAGCCGTTGCCGGTGGTGGCGGTCAGCAACTCATCCATGCCGGCGCGGCCGTCGGCGGCCTTCGTCATGGTCTTGAGAACCGGGAACCATGCCGGGTCGCCCGGGTTGACGTAGTAGCCGCCGAAGGTCCGGTTCCGGTCCGGTTGGCCGTCGCCCGCCGTGCTGCCGGGATCCCCCAGCACCCCGTCGTCGAGGTAGTAGGAGGCGAAGCCGTTCCCCCCTGGCGAGGGGGCGCCGAGCGGGTCGATGCCCGCCAGCGGTTCGGCGCTGGAGGCGCGTGGATCGACGCGCGGGCCGTTGCCGTCACCGGCGAAGGGCGCCCCGGGCCGGTCGTCCTCGCCGAGCGAGATGTAGGCCAGCACCGGGACGTCGTCTGGGGTGGACGGGGTCGTGTCGGGCCCGGCCTGGATGGTCGCGATCTGCGCCGGGGTGACGTTGGTCATCGAGGGATGCAGGATGACGAGCTTGTAGTTGTCCCGCGCAAACGCCGCCTGCGTATCGCTCCAGTTGCCGTAATAGATCAGGTAGGGAGTGGCCGTGGAGAGACCGGGGACCGGCCCCCGCTCGGCGGTCGCGGCCGGGACGGCCAGGACCGCGGCGAGAAGGATCGACAGGCGCAGGTTCATGGGGGATGGGGGGCGGCGAAGGGATTTCCCGGGCGGTCGTTCCCGGTGTCCGAACCCGACATCAACGGCCGGTGAGGCGGTCCGGTTCTATCCGGTCCGCGGGGTCCACTGCTAGAAATTTCCAGTCTCCATGGCGACGGAACTGCGTTTCCGTCCCCGGGCGCCTGTCGGGCGGGGAGGCAGGAATCCAATCCGCCCGCGAGCCCCCTCGCCACGCTAAAACGTCCAGGAGACGTCCACGCCGAGAAACGGCGAGGGGTCGTAGTCGCTCTGGATGATCCCGGTGCCGGCGGCGTTGTCGAGCCTCAGCTCGTTGCCAAGGCCGACACCGGCGAGCAGCGACAGCCGCCAGTGATCGCCCGGCTGGCAGGTGATCGCCCCGTACACCGGGATACTGCGGTCCTCGCCGACACCGCCGGGGGCTGCGGGCGAATCCTCATCGAGGCGGAAGCGCAGCTTCTCGTAACGGGCACCGACCGACAAACGCAGCCGGTCGTTGACGTCCCAGTTGAGCGCCACCCCGGGCCCGAGCGTCGATCCGGCCGACGGGCCGGTGCTCAAGCTCCAGCCTTCGGCGAATTGCCACTCGACAAAGATCACCGGGAAGATGCTGGCATCGTCCTCGAGCTGCCCCACGTACCCGATCCCCGGCCCCAGCGTCAGCCGCTCGCTGAAGCGGTAGGCAAATCCGGTAATGACGCCACCGGTGATGGTGTCGCCGAAGTCCGCGCCGCTTTCGCCGGTCGAACGGATCGTCGGCAGACCAAAGAATATCCAGTCGCTCCCGCTGATGTCCCATATGATCGGCAGCCCGAGGCGGTAGGTATGGACCTCGCTCCACGGGGCGAGCCCTGCGAAGCTGCCCGCGGCACCGCCGCCAAAGTCGTAGGAGTTGAAGCTGTAGCCTGCCGAAAAGGCGATGATGCTCCCCTCGTCGCGGTAAAGCGGGACGCCGCCGCGGAGATAGAAGAAGTCGCTGGAAACCTCCCCGCCGCCATCGACGTCCGACTGGAAGTCGTGCAGGTAGCCAAAGGACAGCGGCGAGGAATTCGAGGGACCCTGGGCCGGAGCTCCGCCGATCGAGGCGGAAAACAGGGCGGCGAGGGCGAGTTTGGAGAGGGGGTTCACGGGTAACGGGGAAGGGTCGTCGACGCGAGGCATTCAACCATTCTCCTTCGTGAATGCCAGCCCGGAGGTCGCGGATCTGAACACTTTGCGACCTGCGGCGACCGGTGGGAAATCGGAAGCCGGAGAGCATGGGCATTGTGGGCCCGGCGGTCACTTGCTCATGCGGCCGATTGCCGCCCATCGGACACGCCCGCTTCCCGGCCCCTTGGAAGGACGATCCGATGTGATCGATTTCGGCGCGCTTGCGCTGCGGAAGCAGGGCACCCAACGAACCGGGGAGGGGCCGATCCGCCGGTCGCTAGGACGTTTCCGCCGCGTAAAGGCGGAGGTAAAGGCGGAGGGCCGCCGCGATGGCAATGGTAACAAAAAGGAGGTCTGCCGTGATCCCCCGATCCACAACGCCCAGGA
>JABDMC010000016.1 GCA_013001695.1 Akkermansiaceae bacterium | reverse complement strand
CCGCTACCCCTCGGCCTGGACGTAGCGGAGCGCTTGCGCGTTCCGACTGGTCGCCAACCTCGCCCGCCCCGCCCCGGAAGGCGCAAGCCTTCCGCTACCCCTCGGCCTGGACGGAGCGGAGCGCTTGCGCGTTCCGACTGGGCGCCAACCTCGCCCGCCCCGCCCCGGAAGGCGCAAGCCTTCCGCTACCCCTCGGCCTGGATGGAGCGGAACGCTTGCGCGTTCCGACCGGGCGTCAACCCGGCCGGCGGGCCACCACGAGCCAATCCCACGGGTTGGGAGTCTGCAGCCAGGCGGGAGGCTCCTCGAGTTCTTCCTCCCATGGGTACTCGATCTTGCGGACCCGCTCGATGGCGAAGCCGGCGTCCTCCATGGCGGCGGCGAGTTCCTCGCGCATCCAGTATTTCGTGGGGACGCCGGAGAGGCGGACCACGCCGTCGGCGAAGCTCTCCACCTCGTCGCGGAGGAGGCGGTCGGCGCCCTTGGGGTCGAGGCCGGAGGGCTTGCCCTCGCGGCGCCGGCAACGGATGAGGCTGTGATAGACGTGGAAGACCGACTCGAAGGCCGGAACCACCACGAGGGCGGCCCCCCCGGGTTTGGTGGCGGCGTGCACCGCGGCGAGCATCGCCTCGCGGGCCCCGGGCGACGGGGAGAGCAGCGCATTCACGCAGATCGCGGCGTCCACCGCGAACGGCACCGGGCCGCCCCGGCTCAGGTCGTGGCGGACGAAGCGCAGGTTCGGCAGGGGGTGGGCGTCCGCGGCCCGGTCGAGCAGGGGCTGCGAAAAATCGACCGCGATGACCTCCGCGAATTGTTCCGCGAGCAGCGGGAGGAGGCTGCCGGGACCGCAGCCGAGGTCGGCGGCGGAGCGGCGCGGCCCGCCGAGATGGGCGATCTCGGCGCGGAGGTGGCCGCCGCACTCCTCGCGGGCGATCTCCAGCACATCCACCCCGAAGCGGTCTTCCATCGAGTCCCAGTAGGCCTTGTCCATGGTGGTGGAAGTTGACGCCCCCGGCCGCCGGGCGAACAGCGAATTCCTCCCCCGCTTGCCATTCCCGTCAAAGCCGCTACCTCCCGGGGCGTGTTCGAGCTTCTCGCCACCGATCCCGGCAGCCAGGCGCGCCGCGGCCGCCTCACCACCCCGCACGGGGTGATCGAGACGCCGGTCTTCATGCCGGTCGGCACGCAGGGCGCGGTGAAGACCCTCGACCCCGGGGAGCTGCGCGATCTCGGCGCCGAGATCATCCTCGGCAACACCTACCACCTCTGGCTGCGCCCCGGCGAGGACGTCATCGCGGAGCTCGGCGGCCTGCACCGGTTCAGCACGTGGGACCGTCCCATCCTCACCGACTCCGGCGGCTTCCAGGTCTGGTCGCTGGCGAAGCTCCGCAAGATCTCGGAGAAGGGCGTGCACTTCCAGAACCACCTCGACGGCTCCCCCATGATGCTCACCCCGGAGAAGAGCATGGAGATCCAGGCCGCCCTCGGGTCCGACATCGCGATGGTCTTCGACGAATGTCCCCCCTACCCGTGCGAGCGCGCCTACGCCGAGGAGTCCACCGGGCTCACCACCCGCTGGGCCCGCCGCTGCCGCGACTGGATCGACCGCCACGCCCCGGTCTCCGGCGACGGGGCGCAGATGCATTTCGGGATCGTGCAGGGATCGACCTTCGCCGACCTGCGCGAGCGCTCGGCGCGGGATCTGGTCGACCTCGGCTTCGACGGCTACGCCATCGGCGGGGTGTCGGTGGGCGAACCCGAAAAGGAGATGTTCCGGGCCGTCGAGCACGCCGCCCCGTTCCTGCCGGCCGACAAGCCCCGCTACGCCATGGGCCTCGGGACGCCGCCCCAGATGCTCGAGATGATCGGGCGGGGCGTGGACCTCTTCGACTGCGTGCATCCCACCCGCGCCGCCCGCCACGGGACGGTCTTCACCCTCGACGGCCCCATCCACATCAAGAACGCCGCCTACGAGCGGGATCCCCGCCCCCTCACCCCCGAGGCCCATCCATTCGTGGCCCGCTTTTCCCGCGCCTACCTCCGCCACCTCTTCCGCGCCGGGGAATTGCTGGCTTTAAGATTGCTTTCCTTCCACAATCTTGATTTTTACCTCGGCCTCATGCGCAGCGCGCGGGAAGCCGTGGAGGCCGGTCGGTTTCCGGCCTTCAAGGACGACTTCATCGCACGCTACGACACGACCCGCGCTCCATGAACTTCATCACGTTTCTCGCTCAAGAGCCGGCCCCCGAAGGGCCCTCCGGCCTCGAAGCCTTCCTCGGCGGCCCCTTCCTCATGATCGGGGCGCTGTTCCTCATGATGTATTTCCTCCTGATCCGTCCGCAGCAGCGGCAGCGCAAGGAGCAGGAAGCCCGCATCGCGGCCCTCGAAAAGGGCGACCAGGTCGTCACCGCCGGGGGGATCCATGCCACCGTGCACCACATCTCGGAGAAGACCGTCACCCTGAAGCTGTCCGAGGGGATCTTCGTGCCGTTCGAGAAGTCCGCCGTGACGAGTGTTTCGAAACGCTCCAAGGGCGACGGCAAGGCCGGCCCCGCGGCCAAGGACCCGGCAACCAAGTAAGCTTCCCATGACCAATCCCTATCTCGTCTTCTTCTCCGGCCTCGCGGTCCTCGGTCTCCTCTTCTGGTATTTCGCGACCGACGTTGATCGCCGCAAGCGCAACGTGGGCTCCCTGCTCGTGGCCTCGGTGATCGCGCTCAGTGTCTGGGCCCTCGTCCCGCCGTCCGAGAAGCTGAAGCCGGGCATCGACCTCGCGGGCGGCTCGGCCTTCACGGTCGAGGTCCAGCCCAAGCTCGGCGAAGACGGCGTGCCCATCCCGGTGAGCCCCACCGCGGTCGACAAGGCCATCGAAACCCTGCAGGGCCGGCTCAACCCGAAGGGCGAAAAGGACCTCCTCATCCAGCGCCAGGGCACGAACCGCATCATCATCGAGATGCCGGGCATCGAGGAGGACGAGGCCGAGAGCGTCCGGCGGCGCATCAAGGAGACCGCCCGCCTCGAGCTGCGGGCCGTGCACCCGCAGAGTTCCTTCGAGGCCCCGCGCGTCGCGGCCGGCGAGGCCGCCGTCCCCGGCTACCAGCTCTTCGACCACGAGTATGAGACCGACGACGGCGAGAAGCGCTCCGAGCAGCTCCTCCTCAGCAAGCGCGTGCAGGTCGAAGGGAAGCACGTCCAGTCGGCGGCGGCCGACCCGGGCCAGCGCGGCGTGACCAACATCCGCCTGACCGGCGACGGCGGCGACCGCATGATCCGCTTGACGCAGGACATGGCCCCCGGCCGGGACCGCATCGCGGTGGTCCTCGACGGCGAGGTGCTCAGCGCCCCGGTGGTGCAGTCCGTCCCGCTGGGCCGCGACTTCCTCATCGAGGGGCTCGACAGCTACGAAGAGGCCGACGACCTGGCGGCCTCCCTGATGAATCCCCTCGAGAACCCCCTCGAGATTCTCGAAGACCGCGAGGTTTCGCCGCGCCTCGGAAAGGCCACCATCCAGCAGGGCATCTACGCCGGCATCGCGGGCCTCGGCCTGACCCTCATCTTCGTCCTGATCTACTACCGCATCGCGGGGATGATCGCCCTCGCCGGGCTCATGGTGAACATCGTGATCCTCTTCGGGGCCATGGCCATGTTCGGCTTCACCTTCACCCTCCCGGGGATCGCGGGGATCATCCTCACCATCGGGGTGGCGGTCGATGCCAACGTCCTGATCTACGAGCGATTGCGGGAGGAACTGAAGCTCGGGAAATCGGTCCGGGCCGCCATCCAGGCCGCCTACGAGAAGGCCTTCTCGGCGATCTTCGACGCCAACATCACGACCCTGATCACGGCCCTCATCCTCTTCTGGCGGGCCTCGGGGACCGTGAAGGGCTTTGCGGTGACGCTCACCATCGGGATCCTGGCCTCCATGTTTGCGGCCCTCGTGGCGACGCGCGTCCTCTTCTGGTGGTCCACCGACAAGAAGATCCTCAAGAAGCTCAATTTCCTCAACCTCGTCCCCGACAAGAAGGTCAACTTCATGAGCATGCGGCGGTTCAGCTTCGTGATCTCGGCGGTGGTGTTCGTCGGGGCCTTGACCCTCGTGGGCATCCGGCAGGACAAGGCGCTGGGGGTTGACTTCGTGGGCGGCACCCTCATCAAGTTCCAGCTCGGGGAGGCCGTCGTCGCCGAGCAGTCCGTGCAGGAGGCCATCGCGGACCTCGAGTTGAGCAAGGTGCCCGTCATCCAGGAGGAGAGCAGCCCGGCGAGCGGCAATTTCCTCGCCATCCGCTGCGCCACCGAGGACGCGGAAGCGATCACCACCGAGGTGCGCCAGGACATCCCGGTGCTCGGCGAAATGATCACCGCCGAGGTGATCGATGACGATGGCACCAAGCGCAGCGCCGAGGTGTTCAAGATCAGCGCCGAGGGCGACCAGATCAGCGGCACCCTCGGCAAGGAGTTCCTGCGGAACTCCATCATCGCCCTGGCCATCGGGCTGATCGCGATCCTCTTCTACATCACCCTGCGCTTCGAATTCTCCTTCGCGGTGGGCGCCTTCGCGGCCCTCTGCCACGACCTCGTGATCTGTATCGGGGTGGTGGTGCTGCTGGGGGTGTTTTACGACGGCATGGAGCTTTCCCTCATCCACGTCGGGGCGTTCCTGACCATCGCGGGTTACTCGATCAACGACACCATCGTGGTGTTCGACCGCATCCGGGAGACGCTCCGGTCGCGGCGGGGCGAAGTCGAGGAGGTCATGAACTTCGCCATCAACTCCACGCTCTCGCGGACCCTGCTGACCTCCCTGACGACCTTCCTCGCGGTGGCGGTGCTCTTCTTCTTCGGCGGTCCGGCCCTGAAGGCCTTCTCGTTCGCCATCATGATCGGGGTCGTCGTCGGGACCTACTCGTCGATCTTCGTGGCCTCCCCGATCGTCCTCCTCTGGAGCAACCGCAAAGGGGGCGGGTCGAACCTGCGGCGCGAGCTGCTCGACGCCAACCTCGAGGCCCAGGTCAACCCGGCCGCCCAAGCCTAGGAGCCGCCCGGGGGCCACGCCGGGCGCCGAAAATGGGGTCCGGCGCGGCCCGATATCCCCCGGCCGGGCCCGCCGGTTTACTTGCCGGGCGGAATCGTGTAGAATCGCCGCGATGACCATGCGCTTCATCCGGGTCCTCGCGGCCCTGTTCCCGCTCCTCGCCACCGTTTCGGCCCAGGAGGCGCCCCCCGCGTTGGGCTCGGCCTCCACCGGGGACGACGGCACCCGGGTCGCCATCCTCGGCTACCACGAGTTCTCCGCGGACCAGCCGCCCACCGCGATGCGGATCCGCGTCGAGGCCTTCCGCGAGCAGTTGGAGGCCATCAAGAACCTCGGCCTCCCGGTGATCTCGCTCGAGGACTTCATCGCGTGGAAGAAGGGCGAGGATTCCATCCCGCCGCGCGCCATCGTGATCACCATCGATGACGGCTGGAAGTCGGTGTACACCCACGCCTACCCGATCCTCAAGGAGTACGGTTACCCCTTCACCGTCTACCTCTACAAGAACTACGTCGACGGCGGCGGGCGGGCCCTGACCACCGCCATGATCAAGGAGATGCAGAAGCACGGCTGCAGCATCGGCAGTCATTCCGTGTCGCACCCCTTCCCCGGGACCGTCAAGCGCCACGCCGCCAAGGGACCCGACGCCTACCAGAAGTTTCTCCACACCGAGATGGTCGACTCCCGCGAGTTCCTCAAGGCCCGCTTCGACGTCCCCGTGACGACCTACGCCTACCCCGGCGGCTACTACACCGACGAGATGTTCCCCATCGCGCAGGAAGCCGGATACGAATTCCTCTTCACGGTGAAGCCCGGGAAGGTGCGCCTGAATTCCGACAACCGCTCCCTGCCGCGCTACATCATCCTCGGCAACCACAAGCAGATCTTCCAGATGGCCACCACCTTCCGGGCCGTCGGCGGGGCCGCTCCCGTCATCGGCTACCAGACGACCCCCCACCCGGTCCTCCCGGAACCCGGCAGCATGATCGAATCGCGCCTCCCCACCATCTCGGCGGACCTCTCCGCGGTCGAGAACCTCGACCCGGATTCCCTCGTGATGCGGGTTTCCGGCTTCGGCAAGGTCCCCGCGTTCTTCCTGCCGGACACCAAGACCTTCCAGTGGAAGGTCCAGCGGCGCCTGCGGCAGGCGGTGTGCGAGGTCACCGTCACCTGGCGGCTGAAAGGCGCCTCGGAATACGCCAACCCGATGCGCTGGTCGTTTCTCATCGACCGCGAGGCGTCCTACCAGGCGGGCGCCGAGTAGGCCCCGGCCCGCCCCCCGGTTCCGGCGCTTGTCTCCCGGGCCTCCTGTGGCATCCTCCCGCCACCACTCCCACCGATGTTTTCCCAGCTCGCCGACAACCTCGACAAGACCTTCCGCAACCTGCGCGGGGTCGGAAAGATCTCCGAGAAGAACGTCAGCGAGGCCCTCCGCGAGATCCGCCTCGCCCTCCTCGCCGCTGATGTCGAGTACAAGGTCGCCCAGACCTTCATCGAGGGCGTCAAGAAGAAGGCCCGGGGCGAGGAGGTCCTCAGGTCGATCAAACCCGGCGAGCAGATCGTCAAGATCTTCCACGACGAGCTCGTCGAGCTTCTCGGCGGCGACCAGGCGCCCCTCGACCTGAATCCCCCCGGGCGCATCGTCCTCTGCGGGTTGAACGGGGCCGGCAAGACGACCACCGCCGCGAAACTCGCCCTCCGCCTCAAGAAGGACGGGCGTCGGCCGCTGCTGGTGGCGTGCGACCTCTACCGCCCCGCCGCCATCGACCAGCTTGTCACCCTCGCCGGGCAGGTCGGGGTCCCCTGCTATGCGCCCGATCCCGGCGAGAAGAACCTCGTGAAGGTCGCCAAGGCCGCCCTGAAGTGGGCCGACACGCAGGCCGGTTCGGTCCTCATCTTCGACACCGCCGGCCGCCAGGAGGTCGACAAGGAACTCCTCAAGGAACTCCAGGGGCTCCACAAGTTCCTGCAACCCCGCGAAACCCTCCTCGTGGCCGATGCCGCCACCGGCCAGCAGGCCGTCAAGGTCGCCAAGACCTTCGACGAGGCCGTCGGGATCACCGGCGTCATCCTCACCAAGCTGGACGGCGATGCCCGCGGCGGGGCCGCCCTCTCGATCCGCTCGGTCACGCAGAAGCCCATCAAGTACGTCGGGGAAGGCGAGAAGATGGAACAGCTCAGCGAGTTCCACCCGGACCGCATGGCGAACCGCATCCTCGACATGGGTGACACCGTCTCGATGGTCGAGCAGGTCGCCGAGCACATCGACGAGGAACAGGCCATGAAAACCGCGAAGCGCCTCGAAAAGGGCCGCTTCGATTTCAACGACTTCCTCGACCAGATGAAGATGCTCCAGAACCTCGGCCCCCTCGACGGCCTGCTCGGCATGCTCCCGGGCGGCGCCAAGCTCAAGAAGCAGATCCCCACCGACGCCCTCGACCCGAAACGCATCCGGCACATGGAAGCCATCGTCCTCTCCATGACCCCTCGCGAACGCGCCCGCCCCGAGATCATCAAGGGCACCCGCCGCAGGCGCATCGCCGGCGGCTCCGGCCGCAGCCTCATCGAGGTCAACCAACTCCTAAAGCAGTTCGGCCAGATGCGCAAGATGATGAAGTCCAAGGGCAAGATGAAGCAGATGATGCAGGCCCTCGGCGGCATGGGCGACGGCCCCGGCGGCATGCCCGGCGGCCTCGGCGGCAAGGGCGGCCCGAACCTCCCCTTCTGAACCGACCCGGCATTCCCTCGCCCCGCCACGGCCGACGGTCCGCAACCCCCATGGGCCGGTCGATCTGCGCGTCACGGAAAGGAACCATCTTCCCCCGCTATACCCCACCCGGCCTAACACGACTCTTGTTAGGATCCTTAACCGACTCACTGCGCGCCCCTTACGCAGATCCTTGCCACGAGTTGCGCCATTCTGTAGAATCCTGGGATGAACTGTTAGACCAGAAAAGCCCTTATGAACGACGATACTCAAGAATGCAACGCCTGTGGAAGTAGCCGGGTAGTCGTCGGCAAGCTTGAAGGAATCGCGGATGAACGAGGGAAGCACAAAGGGACCGAATCACCTCCCTTGTTCCGGCTTCTAGAGCATGAAACCAAGAGCCAACCTATGAGGACATTCTCAGGGTTGGACGGTCCGGCAGTCCTGATTCGCCACAAGGGAAATGCCATAGTATGCTTAGATTGCCATGCGGTGAGCTCGTCGCTGAAAGTGGACAGCGAAGACCTCAAGAAGATGGTGGCGTTATGGGGCCCTGAGGCCTTGCAAGGCCGTCTAGCCAATGGTAAGAAGCATGAATAATGCAGGTCTAACAGATCGTGGGAGGCAAGCGCCTCGGGGGGGGCTGGTCTTTGTTCGCACCCTCCGGTCGAGTGTCTCACGATTAGGGACTTGATCCCGCTGCTACCTCCACCATGGCGTTCTGCCCTAGACATCTATGAGAACCTTGATCCTGGTTGCCGTATTTGCCTGCTCCTCGATGGTTCGCGGGGAGCTCCTTGATCGAGCGGAGCTGCTCGAAGCCGTTTCTGGTGGTGGTGATCTAGCGGAATGGACGGCCAGGAATGGGCTTCATCTTCCCAAGGTGGTTGAAAACTGCCTCGATGGTGCAAGCGCCAGGGATCAAGTGAGAGCCTGGAAGCTCCTGGTCTGTTTTCTCGATACTTATGGGGCGGATGGTGCTGCGGGTGAGGATCTCTCCGCCGTTGGGCCAAGTCTTTCCAAGCTGATTGATGACACAGCCCTGCTCAACATCGTGGCAGAGATCCCGGAAGAGCAATGGGATAGTATTCCCTTTGGTCTGGATTGGCGGTTCAACTACCGGGCTCTTAGCGATGCCGGGAAGTCTGAATTGCAGAAGGCCCATCCGGTTGCGGTTCGCGCGATCAAGCGTGAGATCGAGAGGATCCTTGGGCGAACCCGCCCAGCAGACCAAGACGGCGCGGGCCGACCCGCGGCCGCTCCGGGGGCGAAGCCGGAGGGTGCAGGTGAACCCAACCCGGAATCGGAAGTGCGACCCCGGTAGCGGGTGGCAGGCCTTGGGCCTTTTCGAGCCAATCTTTCTCGGCACCCCGTTTGCCGTCCTCTACCCCGTGATTTGGTGCGGCATGGCATACGCGTTTCGTGCTTGCACCGGGAGATTTCGGAAGCCAGGAATCCCCATCGATCCGCCCCTGCCGAACAAGCGCATGGAGAGCAACGACTGACCCGCAGCGAGTTCGGATGAGCTACCCCAATGCCAACCCGTGTCCAGCATCGGGCGTGCCCTCCCGGTCGCCCGGGCCTCATGCGTGACATCATCCTTGGAATTCACCGGTGCGAACGCTGCTTGTAATTCCCTTCGTTCTCCTCGTCGCTCTTGTGGCGTACGGTGCTTATGTGGCCGACCAGTGGCTCGGAGTCGTTGCGTTCACCTATCGATACCTGCTGTTCTGCATCATTGGCTCGCTGGCTTTGGGTGCGGTGTGGTTCGGGATCTTCAGGAAGCGCGCCCTCCTGGTCGTGTTGGCGGTCTTCAGCGTTCTCGCAGTCAATTACCTTTTGCCGCCACCATCAGAGCGCCTGTTGCGTTCCGTGATGCTCAAGGCGCCTCCGGGCACGGAGGCCACAGCGATTGTGGACATCGTGAAGCGGCACTACGAGGACAGCCCCTATGCGATGCCGAGGATTTCGGAAGACCGCGGCGGAGGCTTTGATCGGGTTCATGTTTCGCTTCTGTCCCAGGAGGCGGGAAATTCCACCTCCGTCATCTTTCTCGTCGAGAATGGACGGGTAGCACGGAGCATTTTTTCGCCAGACTGAGATTCGAACAGGATCCCATGACGTGG
>JABDMC010000386.1 GCA_013001695.1 Akkermansiaceae bacterium | reverse complement strand
GGGCTTACGCGGCGAGCCCGCAAAAGAAGGGACCGCGCGAGACCCCGGCTGGCCAAGCCCGGCGGGCTTTGCTAACAATCCGAAGGAGGACACGACGCATGACAGACAAGACACCGGGCAAAAAAGGGCTCCCGCCGCTGGCGTGGGCGGGGATTGGTTGCGGGGGACTGCTCCTCGTGGGGGTCATCGGCGTTTCGCTGCTCGTGGGGATGTGCCAGCGGAAGTTCGAGCAGTTCGCGGACGACATGTCCGATCCCGCGACGGCGGCGGCCACGGTGGCGGAGACCGCCATCAAGCTCAATCCGGACCTCCAGCTGGTGAAGAGCGATCGAGACGCCGGCACCATCACCTTCCGCGAGAAGAAGACCGGGAAGGAAACGACCGTCAGCTACGATGACGTGGCGGAAGGCAGGTTGACGGTGGAGACCGAGGAGGGGACGACCACCATCGAGGGCGGCGAGGGCGGCATCCGCACCGAAACGCCCGACGGCGTGACGACCATCGGCCGGGGCGGGGCCGAGAACCTCCCGAATTGGTTCGAGGTCCCCGCGGAAGTCGGCAAATGGCAATCGATCATGCGCCAGGAAAGCGGCGGCAAGGTATCGGGCATGATGCAGGGCGAGACGACAGAGGAGGCCCCCGCTGTGATCGACGCCTTTTCGAAGAACCTCGAGGCCGCGGGCTTCGTGCGCCAGGCGCGGACCGAAGTCGGCCCCAGCGTGACCGTCAGTTACGAGAAGGAGGGGCCGCCGCCGCGGACGATCAATGTCACCGCCATCCCGCAGGACGGCAAGATCATGGTCCGGCTGACCTACAACCAGCAGTAGGAATCCGGTGGAGGCGGCCCGGCGGGAATCCGCCGGGAGGGGCGCGGCCGGACCGGGGCGGCTTTTTTAAACTACTCACTTCTTTTTCACAAAAGATATCGAGGTTGCGCCGGCTTGTGGTGAGGGGATAGAATGCCGGGAGTTGATGGCAGACTCGTTCGTTCACCTCCACCTGCATACCGAGTACTCCACGCTGGATGGCGCGGTGCGTTGCAAGGACGTCGTGAAGCGGGCCAAGGAGCTGGGGATGCCCGCCGTGGCAATGACCGATCACGGGAACCTCTTCGGGGCGATTGAATTCTACGAGGCCGCGCTGGCGGCCGGGGTGAAACCGATCCTGGGATGCGAGATCTACCTCGCGCCGGAATCGCTCCAGGACAAGAAGGACGTCCCGGGGCGCAAGCGCGCCACGCACCTGACCCTCCTCGCGGCCGACAACCGCGGGTGGGAGAACCTCGTGCAGCTCGTCACCAAGGGGCACCTCGAAGGGCAGTACTACGGGAAGCCCCGGGTGGACCGCGACGAGTTGCGCGCCCATGCGGAGGGAATCATCTGCCTGAGCGGCTGCATCTCGGGACCGGTGAACGAGTGGCTCCTGAAGGGCGAGACCGCCAGGGCCCGGGAAACCATGGAGGAATTGCGGGACATCTTCGGGCCGGACAACCTCTACGTCGAGATCCAGGACCACGGGCTCGAGGCCCAGCAGCAGGTGAAACCGCTCCTCCTCGAGATGGCGCGCGAGATGAACCTCAAGCCGGTGGCGGCCAACGACGTGCACTTCCTGCGGCGCGAGGACCACGACGCCCACGACGTCATGATCTGCATCGGGACCGGCCGGCTCGTCTTTGACGAGAACCGGATGCGTTACCCGGCGGAGGTCTACTTCAAGGACGCCGCCGAGATGCGGGCCCTCTTCGCGGATATTCCGGGGGCCTGCGACGCGACCCTCGAGATTGCGGAGCGCTGCAACGTGACGCTGAGCCTCGATGCCACCAGCTCCGACAAGTATCCGAATTTCCAGGCGCCCGACGGGAGTTGCCGGGAAGAGTACCTGAAGCGGCTGTGCTTCGAGGGGCTCGAGAAGCGCTACGGCCCCGAGCGGGCCCGCAACGACGCCGAGCTCCGGGACCGCCTCGAGTACGAGATCAAGACGATCAACGCCCTCGGCTTCGCGAGCTACTTCCTGATCACCGCGGACTTCATCAACTGGGCGAAGGAGCACGGCATCCCGGTGGGTCCGGGGCGGGGATCGGCGGCGGGTTCGCTGGCCTCCTACACGCTCGGGATCACCGACATCTGCCCGATTCGCTTCGGCTTGCTCTTCGAGCGCTTCCTGAACCCCGAGCGGGTGAGCCCGCCGGACGTCGACATCGACTTCTGCCAGAGCCGGCGGCCGGAGGTCATCGACTACGTGCGCAGCAAGTACGGCGAGCGCTGCGTGTCCCACATCATCACCTACGGCACCCTCGGCGCCAAGAGCGTCATCCGGGACGTGGCGCGGGTCATGGGCGTCAGCTACGGCGAGGCGGACCGCATCGCCAAGATGATCGAGGCGCGCCCCGGCGTGACGCTCAAGAGCGAGTGGGAGGCCAAGCCGGACCTGCGCGAGGCGATCGAAAGCAGCAGCACCTACCGGGAGTTGTGGGAGTATGCCACGAAGCTCGAGGGGCTGACGCGCAACGTGGGGGTGCACGCCGCCGGGGTGGTGATCGGGGACCGGCCGCTCGACGAGCACGTCCCGCTGACGCGCGGCAACGAGGGCGAGGTGGTCACCCAGTACGACATGGGCGCCATCACGGAGGTGGGCCTCCTCAAGATGGACTTCCTCGGGTTGAAGAACCTCACCGTGATCCAGGAGGCCTCGAACTTCATCCGGGAGAAGCAGCCGGAATTCGAGATCCACGAGGTGCCGCTGGACGACGAGAAGACCTTCGACCTCCTGAACCGCGGCGAAACGATGGGCGTCTTCCAGCTCGAGTCGGGCGGGATGACGGAAACCTGCCGGCGATACGGGATCCGGCGCATCGAGGACATCATCGACCTGCTGGCGCTCTACCGCCCGGGCGCCATGCAGTTCATCGACGAGATGATCGAGGTGAAGGAGGGGCGCAAGGGGGTGGAGTACGAGCATCCCCTCCTCGAGAAGGTCTGCGCCGACACCTACGGCGTCATGATCTACCAGGAACAGGTGCAGGAGGCCGCGAAACTTCTCGCCGGCTACACGCTCGGCGGGGCGGACATCCTGCGCCGCGCCATGGGCAAGAAGAAGAAGTCCGAGATGGACAAGCAGCGCGCCGCCTTCGTGGAGGGGTGCGCCCGGGAGAACCAGATCGACGCCAAGCTGGCGAACCGCATCTTCGACAAGGTGGCGAGCTTCGCGGGTTACGGCTTCAACAAGTCGCACTCCGCGGCCTACGGGCACATCTCCTACTGGACCGGCTGGCTGAAGGCGAATTACCCGGTGGAGTTCATGGCGGCCCTGTTGTCGAACGAGATCAACAACACCGACAAGATCGGGGTGTTTGTCTCGGAGTGCCACCGGATGGGGATCGAGATCCTGCCGCCCGACGTGAACCGCTCGAAATTGCGGTTTGCCCCGGAACTGACGCGGAGTGGCGGGGCCGCGATCCGCTACGGGCTGGCGGCCATCAAGAACGTCGGGGAGGCCGCCATGGCCATGACGGTGGCGGAGCGGGAGGAGAGCGGGGGATTCGAATCGCTGGAGGACTTCGCGAATCGCCTCGATTCCAAGGTGATCAACAAGCGCATCCTGGAGAACCTCGTGAAGGCCGGGGCGCTCGACTGGAGCGGCGAGACGCGGTCGGGGATGTTCGAGAGGCTGGAGAAGGTGGCGACCTCGGCGAGGACCGCGCAGATCGACCGCTCCGCGGGGCAGGGCACCTTCTTCGACCCGGTGGAATTCTCCCGGGAAACCGCATCCACCGCGGTGGCGGTCGAGACCGAGGAATGGAGCAAGGAGGAGCGCCTCGAACACGAGAAGGAACTCCTCGGGTTCTACGTGACCGGCCATCCCCTCGACAAGTTCCGCGGCCTCGTGGATTCCGACCGGTTCTGCAAGCTGGGATTGCTGGATGATCTGGATCTGGCGAACCCGCGGGAACGGTTCCCGTTCGCGGGGATGGTCCGGAGCGTCGAGCACCGCACCACGCGGGCCGGCAAGCCGTTCGGGATCCTCCAGATCGAGGACTTCACCGGGGCGGCGGAGGTGGTGTGCTGGGCGGAATCCTACGAACCGGCGCGGAATGCGGGCATTCTCGAGGAAGGCAAGGTCATCGCCCTGCGCGGACAGGTGCAGGTCGACGACCGGACCGAGCAGCGGCGCATCACGGGGAGCGGGTTGAAGGAACTCACGCCGGGCCGGGCATCGAACGGCAACGGCAACGGCAACGGCAGCGGACCGGTGGAGTTGTCCCTCTGGGTGACGCGGCACGGCAAGGAGGAGCTGGAGGAGATCCACAGCGTCCTGACGGCCAACCCCGGGCCGACGCCGGTTCTCCTGCACGTGCAGAGCGGCAACGGCCGGCGGGTCACGATCCGGTGCGGCAAGGCGTTTCACGTCCGGAAGGGACCCGATCTCGAGAAGGCCCTCGCGAAGTACCGCACGGCCTGAGGCCGGGAGCCGCCCGGGGGCGGGGTCAGAGGCCGGCGTAGAGCTCGAAATCGCGCGCGAGGTGGCGTTTCAACCGCGCGGTGAGATCCGGGGACAGCTCCGGCGGGGGGCGCTTGGCCTTGAGGAACTGCTCGCTGGAGGCCCGTTTGAAGAACCGGCGGCGGACCGCATTGTAGGCGCGGAAGGCAAAGGCCCTGACCGGTCCGCGGGCATGGACCTGCGGCGAGACGTTGAGGTGGCCGAGCTGCAACTCGGCGCCGAGGAGCTTTTCGAAATGCCTCACGAGGGTGGAGATCTCCTCGTACTTGAAGAGGTGGTCGACCTTGAGATTCCCGTCCTCATCGCAGACGAAGTCACATTGCCGGGGAATGTTCTCCGCGAAGGCGGCCCTTTCGGGGGCGATGTAGCCCTCGACGAACTCGTCGAAGCCCAGGTGCGCGGTGGAATGGGCGTGGTTCGGGTGGCTGGGGTTCTGCAACTGTTGCCGGGAGCCGAACCGGTACCAGCTGTAGAGCCACGACACCGGTTCCCGCATCAGGCACACCGTCTGGAGATCGACGGTGTCGTAGACATCGTCGAGAAGCGGCTTGAGGTAGGTGTTGTACTGCCGGTAGGTGAGATGGCGCAGGGGGGGCTGCTGCACGATGGCCCAGTCGCTCCAGGGCCCCAGCATCTCCTCGACCGAGTTCGAGGCGCACTTCGGCATGCAGATGAAGACGAAGCCGTTTCGGAGTCCGATGATCATGAAAGCGATGCGTTGGCAGGGAGCGGCCCGGTCCCGGGGTGCGGGGCAGGAGGTACCTTCCCGGCGTGGGCATGGGAAGGGTGAAGTCGGGCCCCCCGGCCCCGGTCGGAGGCCGCCGATGGGGCGGAAATCGAGTTCAAAAAAAATTGAACTCCGATCCGGATGATGCTACTTTTCAGGGGTGTCGGACAAAATGGCAGGCCGGGAAACGCTGAACGAGGTGGAGCGCCGCGTCGTGGAATTCTGCTGCGACGGGGTGCGGATCGTCGGGCTGCCGAAGTCGATCGGGGAGATCTACGGCCTGCTGTTCATCTCGCGGGAACCGCAGTCCCTGGACGACCTCGTGAGCCGCCTGGGGATTTCGAAGGGCTCGGCGAGCCAGGGACTGAAGCTGCTGCGGACCCTCGGGGCCATCCGGCAGGTCAGCGGGGAGGATTCCCGCCGCACGTATTACGAGGCCGACATGCAGCTGAAGAGCCTCGTGGGGGGATTCGTCCGCGAGCAGGTCCGGCCGCACCTGGCGAGCGGGGATGCCAAGCTGAAGGGAATCGCCGCGGCGGCGGCCACCGAAGAGGAGTCCGAGACCCGGGAATTCTACGAGAATCGCATCTTCAAGCTCGAACGGTGGTCGAAGCAGGCCCGGCTGATCCTGCCGCTTCTACAGCGGGTGCTGGGGGGATGAGCGCGGCGGAGCATGACGACCGGGAGTGGTATTGCCTGCGCACCCAGGTGAAACGCGAGCAACTGGCGCTGGCGGCCTTGCGGGAGTTCGAGGACGTGGAGGCCCTGTGCCCGCAGCTGCGCTACCGGAAGGTGACGCGGCGGGGGAAGATCTGGTGGGTGGAGCCCCTCTTTCCCGGCTACCTGCTGGCGAAGTTTTCCCTCGAGCGGCAGATGCGGGCCGTGACCTACGCCAAGGGCGTCTCGCGGGTCCTGCAGTTCGGCGAGCACGTGCCGTCGGTCCCGGGGAAGTTCATCGAGGAACTGCGGGTCGAGCTGTCCCGGCAGGAGTCCGAGGACGGCACCATCCTCGTCCAGCCCGCGGTGGAGCCGGGGGACGAGGTCGAGCTGGCGGAGGGGCCCCTCCAGGGCCTCACCGGCCGCGTCCTGGAAGTCTGCCCCGCCGAGGAGCGGGTCCGGATCTTCATCGAGTTCCTCGGCCAGGAGCAGCCGGTCGATGTGGACCTGTTTTCCCTCCTTTTGCCCAAGCATCCGGCCCCCGGGCGGCCGGAAATGGAGCCCTGAGGGCAAAATAGTTCATTTTTGGTTGAACTTGTTCATTTTTTATTGAACTAAGGCCCGGGACAGGCTGTTCTGCAGCCCCGCGAGGGAAGTGCCCCCGTCATCTTCAAGCGATTTTCGAGTGCCAGGACCGGTTTTGATCCCGCGGGGGTCAAGCGACCAAGGGCGGCAGCGTGCCTGCTCCCCGCCGGAGGACGGCAAGTCATGAAGGTACCCCTGATCGATGTGAAGGCCCAGAACGCCCCCCTCGCGGAGGAACTGGGGGAGGCCTTCGCGAGAGTGCGCGATTCGGGGTGGTACATCCTCGGGCCGGAGCTGGATGAATTCGAGTCGGCGATGGCGCGGCGGCTGGGGGTGAAGCACGTCGTGGGGGTGTCCTCGGGAACCGACGCCCTCCTGCTGGCCTTCATGGCGCTGGACCTTGGCCCCGGCGACGAAGTCCTGTGCCCGGCCTTCACCTTCTTCGCCACGGCGGGATGCGTGGCCCGCACCGGCGCGACGCCGGTCTTCACCGATGTCTGCCCGGTGTGTTTCAACATGGACAGCGACTCGGCGCGCGAGCGCGTCACCCCGCAGACCCGGGCCATGGTGCCCGTGCATCTCTTCGGGCAATCCGCCGACATGGACTCCCTGCAGAAAGTCGCCGGCGACCACGGACTCGCGGTGGTGGAGGACGCCGCCCAGGCGATCGGGGCGCGCTACAAGGGGACGGCCTGCGGTGCCATCGGGCAGTTCGGCGCCTTCAGTTTCTTCCCCACCAAGAACCTCGGCGGCTTCGGCGATGCCGGCATGCTCGCCACCAACGACGACGATCTTGCGGAGCGGGCGCGGATCCTCCGGGTCCATGGCATGAACCCGAAATACTATCACCCCGAGATCGGCGCGAACTTCCGGATGGACGCCCTCCAGGCGGCCCTGCTCGGGGTCAAGGCGTCGCGGCTCGACCACTACAACCAATGCCGGGCGGAGAACGCGGCCTACTACACGGAACAGCTTTCCGGCCTGCCGGGAGTCGCCACGGCGGACGAGAAGGACTGCTGCTGTCCCGAGCGGCGGGAGGCGGGCGGCGGGGATGTCCCGCGCCTCATCCTGCCGGTGGCCTACGGGCACAACGACCATTGCTGGAACCAGTACACCCTGCGGGTGACCGGGGACGGACAGCGGGAGGCCCTGCGGGCGCACCTCGCCGCCGCCGGGGTGGGCTGCGAGGTCTATTACCCGATGCCCCTGCATCACCAGGCCTGTTTCCGGGACCTCCCGGAGAGGGCCCGCGGATCGCTCCCGGTGTCGGAGCGCCTTGCCGGGGAGGTCCTCAGCATCCCGATCTTCCCGGAACTGACCCGCGGGCAGCAGGATCTCGTGATCGCCGGCATCCGGTCCTTCCTGGACTGAGACCCCCCCCAACCGAAACCCGACCAAGGAAATGCAAACTGCCGTAGTGACTGGAGGGGCGGGATTCGTGCCGTCGCATCTCATCGACCGACTCCTCGGCGAGGGTCTGCGCGTGGTGGCGCTCGACAACTTCATCACGGGGCACCGGCGCAACATCGCGCACCTCGAGGGGAACCCCGCGTTCTCCTTCATCGAGGCGGATGTTTCGGAGCCGTTCGAGGTCGAGGGCCCGGTCGACTACATCTTCCACATGGCCTCGCCGGCCAGCCCCATCGACTACGTGAAGGTGCCGCTCGAAACCCTGAAGGCGGGATCCTACGCGACGCACAACGGCCTCGAACTGGCCGCCGAGAAGAAGGCGCGCTTCCTCCTCGCCTCGACCTCGGAGATCTACGGCGACCCGGAGGTGCACCCCCAGGCGGAGGGCTACTTCGGCAACGTCAGCACCACGGGCCCCCGGAGTTGTTATGACGAGGCCAAGCGCTATGCCGAGGCGGCCGTCATGGCCCATCACCGGGCGCGCGGAGTCGAGACCCGGATCGTGCGGATCTTCAACACCTACGGGCCGCGGATGCGGCTCGACGACGGGCGGGTGGTGCCGGCCTTCATCGGGCAGGCCCTGCGGGGCGAGCCCCTCACGGTCTTTGGGGACGGATCGCAGACGCGGAGTTTCTGTTACGTCACCGACCTCGTCGACGGCATCTGGCGTCTGATGCAGAGCGATTGCGCCGATCCGGTGAACATCGGCAACCCGCACGAGATGACCATCAGGGAATTCGCGGAAGCCATCGCGCAGGCCACCGGGACGCAGACCGGCATCGAGCCCCGGCCGCTGCCGAAGGACGACCCGAAGGTGCGGCAGCCGGACATCACGCGGGCCAAGACGGTGCTCGGCTGGGAGCCGGTGGTTCCCTTCGACGCAGGGATCAAGGAAACCATAAGCTACTTTTCGGAAGTGGTTCGCGGCGGGGCGGTGTCGAAATCCTGAGCAGCGAAAGGAGCAATATCGTGAGCAAGAAGATTCTGGTCGGCGGCGGGGGAGGATTCATCGGCGGGCATCTCGCCCGGGTCCTCCTGGAACGGGGCCACGAGGTGGTCGTGGCGGACATCAAGCCGCTCGAGCAGTGGTACCAGGTCCACGACGGCGCGGAGAACGTGAGCGCGAACCTCGAGGAGAAGGCGGCCTGCATGGAGCATTCCCGGGGCTGCGACGAGATCTACAACCTCGCCTGCAACATGGGCGGGATGGGGTTCATCGAGAACAACCGGGCCCTCTGCATGTTGAGCGTGCTGATCAACACCCACATGCTCATGGCGGCCCGCGAGAACGGCGCCAGCCGCTACTTCTACGCGAGCAGCGCCTGCGTGTACCCGGACTACCGGCAGCAGGAGACCGACGTGGTGGCCCTGCGGGAGTCGGACGCTTACCCGGCCATGCCGGAGGACGGCTACGGGTGGGAGAAGCTGTTCTCGGAGCGGATGTGCAAGCACTTCGAGGAGGACTTCGGGATGAACGTGCGGGTCTATCGATTCCACAACGTCTACGGGCCGGAAGGGACCTGGGACGGCGGACGGGAGAAGGCCCCGGCGGCCCTGTGCCGGAAGGTCATCGAGGCGAAGGACACCGGCCACCTCGACATCGAGATCTGGGGAGACGGCGAACAGACCCGTTCCTTCATGTACATCGACGACTGCCTGACGGGCATCGAGAAGTTGATGGCCTCGGACTTCAGCGATCCGCTGAACCTCGGGCGAAGCGAGCTGGTGACCATCAACGGCCTCCTCGACATCATCGAGGAGATCGCCGGCATCAAGCTGCAGCGGCACTACAAGCTGGACGCGCCGCAGGGCGTGCGGGGACGAAATTCCGACAACGAGCTGATCAAGGAGGTTCTCGGGTGGGAACCTGAAGTGGATTTGAAGACGGGTCTCGCGAAAACCTACGGCTGGATCGAGGAGCAGTACGAGCGGCGCAAGCGGGGCGACGCGGTGGTGTCCTGAGGCGCTCCCGCCCGCGCGAGGATCGACGAAATGGCGGACCGGAACTTGCCCATCAGCCGGATCCCGATCCTCCGGGGGTGGCAACGCCGGATCCGGAAGCGCCGGCTGGAACAGTTCGTGGACTGCCTCGGGGTGACGCCGGAGGAGCGGATTCTCGATGTGGGCGGCACGGTCTTCACCTGGATCACCCCGGAAACGAACCGCCTGCGGGCCGTTCTCCTGAATCTCACGGCCCCGCCGCTGGACGAGGATCTGCGGGGGAGGCTGGAATCCCTCGCGGGGGATGCGTGCGACCTCGGCTTCCCGGACGGCGAATTCGACATCGTCTACTCGAACAGCGTCATCGAGCACGTCGGCACCTATGAAAACCAGGAGCGCATGGCGCGGGAGCTGCGGCGGGTGGGCAGGCGCCTCTGGATCCAGACGCCGGCCCGGAGCTTCTTCTTCGAGCCTCACTACGTGACGCCCTTCATCCACTGGTTGCCGAAGCGGCTCCGCCGCAGGATCGTCCGGTGGGGCACGCTCTGGGGCCTCGTGAAGCGGCCCTCCCGGGAGCGCGTCGAGGAAATGATCAACGAGCTGCGCCTCCTGAGTTTCGACGAGATGAAGACCCTCTTCCCGGACTGCGAGATCCGGAGGGAGAAGCTCCTGGGAATGACGAAGAGTTTCATCGCGGTGCGCTGAGGGCCGGCGCGGCGGGCTGCAGAGAATCAAGAATCATGAGAGTACTGGTAACGGGAGGAGCGGGCTACATCGGATCGCACGCGGTGCGGGCCCTGGTGGCGGCGGGGCACAAGGTGAGCGTCGTGGACAGCCTCGTCTACGGGCACCGGGAAGCCCTCGTCGACGACTCGGTCGAGCTGGTGGTGGGCAACCTCGGCAACGAGGAACTGCTGGGCAACCTCTTCAAGCGGTTCCGGCCCGACGCCATCATGCACTTCGCGGCGTTCGCCTACGTCGGGGAGTCGGTGGATGAGCCGCTGAAGTATTACCGGAACAACCTTGCGGCGCCCCTCGTGCTTCTCGAGCAGATGCGCGCCAGCGAATGCAGGAAGTTCGTTTTCTCATCGACCTGCGCGACCTACGGGGTGCCCGGGAAGGTTCCGATCGACGAGGCGGAGAAGCAGGATCCCATCAACCCCTACGGGCGCTCGAAGCTGATGCTGGAGCAGGTTCTCGCGGACTGTGATCCGGCGTGGGGGCTGAAGAGCATGTGCCTGCGGTATTTCAACGCCTCCGGAGCGTCCCTCGACGGGAAGATCGGGGAGGATCACGACCCCGAGACGCACCTCATTCCGCGGATCCTGATGGCGGTGCGCGGGGAAATCCCGCACCTCGACGTTTACGGGACCGATTACGACACGCCGGACGGAACCTGCATCCGGGATTACATTCACGTCGAGGACCTCGCCGACGCCCACGTGAAGGCGCTGGATCACCTCGAGACGCACGGGGAGTCGAATTTCATCAACCTCGGGAGCGGGAACGGGATCTCGGTGAAGGAGATCATCGACGCGGTGGAGAAGGTGTCGGGGAAGAAGGTGCCGGTGAAGTACGGGCCGCGGCGTCCCGGCGATCCTCCCCGCCTGGTGGCGGACGCCTCCAAGGCCCTCGAGGTTCTCGGCTGGAAAACGACGCGGAGCGACACCGAGACGATCGTGCGCACCGCCTGGGAGTGGAAGGGGAAGTATTGAAGACGCGCCGCGGGCGCGAAAGGACCCCGGCGGGGCCGGGGAAAGAGTCCGCGATTCCGCGGAAAGACTCCGGCGGGGCCGGAGAAAGATGAGACTCTTTCCGGTCGCGCGGTTCCTCTTTTCATCCCCTCTTTGGCGCCTCGGGCGCCTCTTTCCCCGCGGAAGCGGGGTCTTGCCTCTTTCGCCCTCCGGGCGTCTCCCCAGCATCTCCCATGGACCACATCCACCCCGAATTTCACCGCTTTCTCGGGCGGGAGGACAAGGAACGGCTCCTCGGCCAGCGCGGGCTGGTGGCGTGGATGTTCGGCCTGTCCGGGTCGGGGAAGTCGACGATCGCCAACGCCGCCGAGCGGCAATTGCACGACGCGGGGAGGTTCACCGTGATCCTCGACGGGGACAACCTCCGGTCCGGATTGAACAACAACCTCGGCTTCTCGCACGACGACCGCCTGGAGAACGTGCGGAGGAACGCGGAGGTCGCCAAACTCTTCGCCGCGAACGGGGTGATCACCCTCGTGTCGGTCATCACGCCCCGGCGGGAGCTCCGGGACCTGGCGCGGTCCGTGATCGGCGACGACTTCCTCGAGGTCTACGTGAAGGCCGACTACGCGACCTGTGCCGAGCGGGATCCGAAGGGCCTTTACGCCAAGGCCGAGGCCGGCGAAGTGAAACAGTTCACCGGGAAGGACAGCGGGTTCGAAGAGCCGGAGCATCCCGACCTCGTCCTGGATACAAGGGCGCTGACCGTGGAGGAAAGCACCGAGGCGTTGCTCGCGTTCCTGCAGGGGAAAGCCCTCCCGGGCGGCGGGGGCGCCCCTCCCGAGAAATGAGCAAGGGACGTCCAGGCGAGGTTGGCGGAAAGCACCGGTTCCAGACCGTGCCGGTCTGCGGACTCCCGGTGGCGGTGCTCGACTACCGGCAGGCCGTCCGGCAGATCATGGACTGGGCGGCGCACGGGGACCGGGCCTACGCGGTGGAGGCCGCGAACACGCATGTGGCCGCCCTGACGCGCAGCGATCCGGAATTCGAGGCCGCCATGAAGCGATTCGACCTCGTGTGCCCGGACGGGATGCCGCTCGTGTGGGCCGCGAACCTCTCCCTGCCCCCCGGGGCCCGGATGGACGACCGGGTCTACGGGCCAAACCTCATGCTGCGGGCCATCGAGGCGTCGAGCGGCGAACCGTCGATCCGGCACTTCTTTCTCGGCGGTGAACAGAGGACCCTCGACCGGCTGGGGGAGCGCTTCGCGGCCGACTGTCCGGAATCGGTCGTGGCGGGCAGTTACTCCCCGCCCTTCGGCACCTGGCCGGACGACGAGTTCGAGCGGATCTGCGGAAAGATCTCGGAATGCGGAGCCAACGTCATCTGGGTCGGCCTCGGGTGCCCGAAGCAGGAGCTGTGGATCGCGCAGAACAAGGACAAGCTGCCGCCGGGGGTGTATCTCGGGGTGGGGGCGGCCTTTGCCTTTCATGCCGGGGAAGTCCGGCAGGCGCCGTATTGGCTGCAGCGCTTCGGGTTGGAGTGGGCCTTCCGGCTTCTCCAGGAACCCCGGCGGTTGTGGGGGCGCTACTCGAAATACAACACCATCTTCGTGCGCGAGTTCCTGCGGGATCACGTGGCCGCCGAGGAGGCCCCGCCGGCGATGCCGCCGAATCAGCGGGTGGCCGCCACCCTCAAGCAGGGGTTCCCGGCCCGATGCAGCGTGCTGGGCGTGGGGATTCACGCCATGGATCTCCCGACCGCCACCCACCTTGTCATGGAGGGCGCCGGCAAGCCGGGCTTCACCGGGTATGTCACGGTGACCGGGGTGCACGGCGTCATGGAATCGCAGCGCGACGACGAGCTGCGGCGCATCCACAACCGCTCCTACCTGACCACCCCGGACGGCATGCCGATGGTGTGGATCACGCGGTGGCGGGGATTCGACGGAGTCGACCGGGTCTACGGTCCGGACCTCCTGATGGAGGTCGTGCGCTCCTCGGCGGGGACCGGGCAGAGCCATTATTTCTGGGGCGGTGACGAGGGCGTGGCCGATGATCTTGCCAGGCGCCTGCAGGGATTTTTCCCGGGCACGGAGGTCGCCGGGGCCATCACCCCGCCCTTCGGAAGCATCGGCGAGGCGGAGGAGGAGGAACTCGCCACGGCGCTCCAAAATGCCAAGCCGGGATTCCTGTGGGTCGGCCTCAGCACGCCGAAGCAGGAGCGCTTCATGCACGGGTTCCTGCAACGCCATCCCGACCTCGTGAAGGACTGGCCGCACGGGCTCGTCCTGCTGGGGGTGGGAGCGGCCTTCGATTTCCACAGTGGCCGTCTCGAGCAGGCCCCGATCTGGATGCAGCGGCGCGGGCTGGAGTGGTTCTTCCGCCTGTGCATGGAACCGCGACGCCTCTGGCGGCGGTACTCGATCAACAATTCCAGCTTCATTTTCGCCATCATCCCCCAGCTGATCGGCCTCCGGGAATATCCGCTGGAGAAGTGAGCCCGCGCCGCGGACATCCCGCGCCCGCAAGACCTACAACCAACCAACCGACGCCGAAGAGGCGTCATTTCCAATGCCCGACTACCACCTCAGCCACCTCGACCAACTCGAAGCGGAGGCCATCTTCATCCTGCGCGAAACCGCGGCCCAGTTTGAGAACCCGGCGCTCCTGTTTTCCGGCGGGAAGGACTCCATCGTGATGGCGCACCTCGCGTGGAAGGCGTTCTGGCCGGCCCGCCTGCCGTTTCCGCTGGTCCACATCGACACCGGGCACAACTTCCCGGAGACCATCGAGTTCCGGGACATCTTCGTCGAGAAGCTCGGGGCGCGGCTGGTGGTCGGCTCCGTCCAGAAGTCGATCGACGAGGGCCGGGTGCAGGAGGAGAAGGGGCAGAGCGCCTCGCGGAACCGCCTGCAGACCACCACCCTGCTGGACACCATCGAGGAGAATCGCTTCGACGCCGCCCTCGGAGGCGGACGGCGGGACGAGGAGAAAGCCCGGGCCAAGGAACGCTTCTTCTCCCACCGCGACGACTTCGGCCAGTGGGATCCCAAGAACCAGCGCCCGGAACTGTGGAACCTCTTCAACGGCCGGCGGCACGACGGCGAGCACTTCCGCGTCTTCCCGCTCTCGAACTTCACGGAGATGGACGTCTGGATGTACATGAAGCGCGAGAAGATCCAGCTCCCGAGCCTCTACTACGCCCACGAGCGGGACACGGTGACCCGCAACGGGACGATCCTGGCGGTTTCGGAATTCGTCCACCCGCGCGACGGGGAAACCGTGGAAAAGAAGATGATCCGGTTCCGCACGATGGGAGACGCCACCATCACGGGTGCGGTCGAGTCGTCGGCGGACACGATCGACAAGATCATCGAGGAGGTCGCCGCCGCCCGCCAGACGGAGCGCGGGAACCGGGCCGACGACAAGCGCGGGGAAACGGCCATGGAGGACCGGAAGAAGGAAGGTTACTTCTAGCGCGGAGCGCTGGAAGTAACCTCCTGTGTGAAGTTCAAAGTGTTAAGTGTTAAGTGTTAAGATTTGGATCCAATACTGCGGATGAGACCTTGGAGCATGGCGCTGACCTCGCGGGTTTCCGTGATGATCTCGTGGGCCCTCTCTTCAGTGAGTATACCCACCCGGCGGGCGACGTGGGCTTGGGTCCGAAGCTCACCGGAGGATCCTTTGGAGTAATACAGGAATCTGATGAAGTCGGGATCAGTGCCACGCTCAGCTCCCTCTGCGATGTTGCTGGGTATCGACAACGAAGAGCGGATCATTTGATCCCTGAAAGCAAACTCCCGGGTATCGCGCAATTCCTCGTAAACTTGGACTGCCAGATCACAGCCTCTCTCCCACACTGCCAGTTCTTCAAATGAGTGGTAAGCCATATCGAGGGCTTCTTAACACTTCAAACTTCCGCCGTCAGGCGTCTTTAAACTTATGGACTTACTGAGATTCACGACAGCAGGCTCCGTCGACGACGGGAAATCGACGCTCATCGGGCGGCTTCTCTACGATTCGAAGAGCATCTTCGAGGACCAGATGGAAGCGGTCGAGGAAAGCTCGCGGAAACGGGGCGACGAGAATGTGAACCTGGCGCTCCTGACCGACGGGCTGCGGGCCGAACGCGAGCAGGGAATCACGATCGACGTCGCCTATCGCTACTTTGCGACCCCGAAGCGGAAGTTCATCATCGCCGACACCCCGGGGCACGTCCAGTACACGCGCAACATGGTGACGGGCGCCTCGACCGCGAACCTCGCGATCATCCTGGTGGATGCCCGCAAGGGCATCATCGAGCAGACCAAGCGGCATTCCTTCATCGCGGACCTCCTGCGCATCCAGCACGTCATCCTGGCGGTCAACAAGATGGACCTCGTCGACTACGATGAGGAAATCTTCAACAGCATCGTTTCGGACTACGAGTCGTTCGCGTCCCGCCTGGGGAACATCGTGGAGATCCAGCCGATCCCGATCTCGGCGCTGGTCGGGGACAACGTCGTGGACAAGTCGGACCGGACCCCGTGGTACCAGGGGCCGTCGTTTTTGTATCACCTCGAGAACGTCTACATCGGCGGCGAGGAGAACCACGTCGACGCGCGCTTCCCGGTGCAATGGGTGATCCGTCCGCAGAGCGACCAGTACCACGATTTTCGCGGCTATGCCGGGCGGGTGGCCGGCGGGGTGTTCAAACCCGGGGACGAGGTGCGGATCCTGCCGTCGGGCTTCACGACGCGGGTCCAGGCGATTTACGACTCGGGCGAATCCGTGGAGGAGGCCTTCGCGCCGCAATCGGTGTGCATGACGCTGCACGACGAGATCGACATCTCGCGGGGGGACATGATCGTCAAGCCGAACAACCAGCCGAAGGTCGAGCAGGACATCGAGGCCATGATCTGCTGGTTTTCGAACACCCCGATGTCCAACCGCGGGAAGTACATCCTGCGCCACACGACCCTCGAGACGAAGGCCATCGTGCAGGAGATCCGCTACCAGGTGGACATCAACACCCTGCACAAGATCGAGGGGGTGGACTCTCTCATCATGAATGACATCGGGCGGGTGCGGTTGCGGACCGCGGCGCCCCTCCTGCACGACCCCTACCGCCGGAACCGCAACACCGGGTCGTTGCTCCTCGTCGATCCGGGAACCAACGAGACGGTCGGGGCGGGCATGATCGTTTAGGCGCGCTTCGCGCGCCAGACTCCGGCGAGGCCGGAGAAAGATCCCGCATTCGCGGGAGAAGAGACAAGACGCCGAACAAGTCGGCGAAAGAGGCAATACCGCCTGCGGCCGGAATAGCGGGATCTCCCCAACCCTCTCCCTATCTTTACCCGCGCGAGCGGGATCTTGCTCCGCCTCGGCGGAGTCTTTCCCGCGAAAGCGGGATCTTTCCCCGACGCAGTCGTGGTCTTGAATTATGTCTGACTCCTCCACAGAGCTCGTCGCAGTGATCGGCCTCGGCTACGTCGGCCTGCCGCTGGGGCTGCAGTTTGCGCGGTGCGGGGTGCGGGTCCTCGGGGTGGATGTCGACCCGGGGAAGGTCGAGGCCCTTGCGGAGGGCCGGAGTTACATCAAGCACATCCCGGGCGAAGACATCGCGGAGTTGGCCGCCACCGGCCGGTTTTCCGCGACGAACGATTTTGCGGCCCTCGCCGAGGCGGATGCGATCCTGATCTGCGTCCCGACGCCGATCGGGAAACACCGCGAGCCGGACCTCTCCTTTGTCCTGGACACGGGCCGGCAGATCGCGCCCCACCTGAAGAAGGGCGCCCTCGTGGTCCTCGAGTCGACCACCTACCCGGGGACCACCGAGGAGGAGCTCGGACCGGTCCTTGAAGAAGGCTCGGGCCTCACGGCCGGGGAAGATTTCCACCTCGCCTATTCACCGGAGCGGGAGGACCCGGGGAACCCGGACAGCAAGGTCTCGAAGATCCCGAAGGTCGTCGGCGGCAAGACCGGGGCCTGCCTCGCCAGGGCGGTCGCGCTGTACGAACTGGCGGTGGAACAGGTGGTGCCGGTTTCCTCCTGCGCGGTGGCCGAGGCCGCGAAACTCCTCGAGAACATCTTCCGTTCCGTCAACATCGCGCTCGTCAACGAGCTCAAGCAGATCTACGGCGCGATGGGCATCGACATCTGGGAGGTGATCGCGGCGGCCTCCACCAAGCCGTTCGGCTTCATGCCCTTCTACCCGGGTCCGGGACTCGGCGGGCACTGCATCCCGATCGACCCGTTTTACCTGACGTGGAAGGCCCGCGAGCACGGGGTCGTGACGCGCTTCATCGAGCTGGCCGGCGAGATCAACACCGCCATGCCGCAATACGTCGTCGACAAGACCGCGGACGGTCTCAATGCCGCGAGCAAATCCCTCAAGGGAAGCCGGGTCCTGGTGGTCGGACTGGCCTACAAGCCGAACGTCGACGACGAGCGGGAATCGCCCGGCTACGTCATCCTCGACCTCCTCGTGGATCGGGGGGCGGAGGTGGCCTACCACGACCCGCACATCCCGGAAATCGCCCCGTCCCGCGAGCACGGCCACTGGGCCGGCACGAAATCGGTGGAGTGGAACCGCGAGGCCATCTCGGGTTTCGACGCGGCCATCATCGTGACGGCCCACGACGCCGTCGATCACGCCGAACTCGCCGCGTGGTGCGACCTCGTGATCGACACCCGGAATGCCCTGGACCAAGGACCGGATGCCGCCGGCACCGTCCTGAAGGCCTGAGCGCCGGGGGGAGGGATGAACCTCACCAACCAGACATCACCAACCAGACATCATCATGAAGATCCTTGTGACGGGAGGGGCCGGCTTCATCGGCTCGAACCTGGTGAGAATGCTCCTCGAAGAGAAGGGGTGCGAGGTCGTCAACGTCGACAAGCTGACCTACGCGGGCAACCTCGAGTCGCTTGCCGGCCTCGAGAACCACGACGGCTACCGGTTCGAACAGGTGGACCTCTGTGACGCCAAGGCGTTGCAGGGCGTGTGGGACCGGCACCAGCCGGACGCCGTGATGCATCTCGCCGCGGAATCGCACGTGGACCGGTCCATCGACGGCCCCGGCGAGTTCATCCAGACCAACGTCGTGGGGACCTACAACCTGCTGCAGGGGGCCCTGGAATATTTCCGGAACCTTTCCGCCGGGAAGCGGGAGGCGTTTCGCTTCCTGCATGTCTCGACCGACGAGGTCTACGGGTCGCTGGGCCCGGGGGACCCCGCCTTCTCGGAAACCACGGCCTACGATCCGCACTCGCCGTACAGCGCCAGCAAGGCGTCCTCGGACCACCTCGCCCGGTCATGGAACGACACCTACGGGCTGCCGGTCCTCGTCACGAACTGCTCGAACAACTACGGGCCCTACCAGTTTCCGGAGAAGCTCATCCCGGTGGTCCTGCTGAACGCCCTGGGAGGGAAGGAGATCCCGGTGTACGGCAAGGGGGAGAACGTCCGCGACTGGCTCTACGTGAAGGACCACGCCGAAGCGCTCCATGCGGTCCTCACGAAGGGACGCGTCGGGGAAACCTACAACATCGGCGGCGACAACGAGCGGCGGAACATCGACCTCGTCCGCATGATCTGCGCGATCCTCGACGGGCTTCGTCCGCGCGATGACGGGAAGAAATACGAGGAACAGATCACCTTCGTGACCGACCGCCCGGGGCACGACCTTCGCTACGCGATCGACGCCTCGAAGATCAAGGGCGAGCTGGGATGGGCGCCCCGGGAAGGGGCCGAGAGCGGCATGACGAAGACCGTGCAGTGGTATCTTGACAATGAACCCTGGTGGAAGG
>JABDMC010000380.1 GCA_013001695.1 Akkermansiaceae bacterium | reverse complement strand
TGAGGAGGAACGAAGAAGTTGGGAAACCAGGCCGCGCTTCGACCTTCCCCGCGAACGAAGTGAGCCACTTTTTGAAACTCTGAAGACCCCAGCATGTTGCAGGACTTGCGGGACGGCACACTAGCGGGCCACCGACATTCCGCGGGCCTACTCGAAGAACTTCTCGTCGTGCGGGCGGAGGTCGATTTCCGACGACCACGCGCTGCGCGGCTGGTGGGCGAGCATCCAGTAGGACTCCGCGATGTCGTCCGGGTCGAGGGTGGACTCCCCGTCCGGCGGCGCCCCCTTGGGATGGTCGTCAGGGAGGTCGATGACGCCGTCGATGATGACGTGCGCGACGTGGATGCCCCGCGGCCCCAGTTCGCGGGCGATCGAGCCGGCCAGCCCGCGCACCGCGAATTTCGCCGCGGAGAACCCCACCGCCCCCTCCCGTCCCCGGACCGAAGAGGTCGCCCCGGTGAACAGGATGACCCCGGAGCCGCGCTCGATCATGCCCGGCGCGACCCCCTGGCAGCAGAGGAAGGCCCCGCCCGCGGCGACCCGCCAGGAGTGCTCGAACTCCTCGGGGGTGGTGTCCATCAGTCCCTCGCCGAGCGAATGCGAGGCGTGGCAAACGAGGAGGTCGATGGGGCCCAGGTCGGCGGCGGCCTTCCGGATGGCGGCCTGGACCGATGAGGCGTCGGTGAGATCGGCGGGCACCGGCCGGGTCATCCCGTCCGGAAGTTCGGCGGCGAGCGTCGCGAGGTAGTCGCCGCTGCGGGCCAGCATGGCGGTGCGGCAGCCGCCCGCCACGAACCGGCGGACGAGGGCCGCGCCGAGCCCGGGACCGACCCCGGCGACCACGGCGGTCTTCAGGGACGGTGCGGTCATGGTTCCGCATATCGCGGCCACGGCCCCGTGTCGAGACCCGGGGTGTGCCGGGCGGGAATCCCGCAGCGACCCCGGGCCCCCGCGGCCCCCGGCGGATCACAGGGCGGCGGCCGCGGCGGGAATGATGTCGTTGAGGAGCCGGTCGTTGTTGGCGTAGTCCACCGGGGCCTCGATGATGTGCACGCCGCCGTTCGCGTAGGCGGCCTCCAGCGCCGGGGCGAGGTCGTGGGCTTCCTCGAGACGGCGGCCGCACGCCCCGTAGGCCGCGGCCAGCTTCACGAAGTCCGGATTGCCGAACTGGAGGCCGAAGTCCGGAAAGTCGTCGGCGCTCTGCTTCCAGCGGATCATCCCGAGGGCATCGTCCCGCAGGACCAGCACCACGAGCGTCACCCCGAGGCGCACCGCGGTTTCGATCTCGGCCGGGTTCATCATGAACCCCCCGTCGCCGCAGACCGCGAGCACCCGCCGGTCCGGGTGCAGGAGGGCGGCCGCCAGGGCCGAGGGGAGACCGGCTCCCATGGTGGCCAGGGCGTTGTCGAGGAGCACCGTGTTCGGCCCGCGCGCCGGGTAGTTCCGCGCAAACCAGATCTTATACATCCCGTTGTCGAGCGCGATGATGCCGTCGTCGGGCATGGCCCGGCGGACCTCCGCGACCACGCGGCGAATGTCGAGCGGGAAGTCCGGGCTCTCCTCGCCCTCGCGGACGCTGGCCCGAACCGCCTCCCGGACCTCGTTGAAAAATCCGCAGTCCCAGCAGTCCGGGCGCTCCAACCGCTCCGCGAGTCTCGCCACACTCCCCGCGATGTCGCCGACGACCTCGATCTGCGGGAAGTACACCGGATCGACCTCGGCCGGGGTGTAGTCGACATGGATGACGCGGGTCCCGCCCTCCTCCATGAAGAAGGGCGGCTTCTCGACCACATCGTGGCCGACGTTGACGATGACATCGGCGTGATCAATGGCCCGGTGGACGAAGTCGTCATCGGAGAGGACGCAGGCGCCGAGCGCCATCGGGTGCTCGTCATCGATGACGCCCTTCCCCATCTGGGTGGTCACGAAGGGGAGCTGCGCCTTCTCGACCAGGCCGAGCAGAGCCTCCGCGACGCTGGTCCGGTTGGCGCCCGCTCCCACCAAAAGCAGCGGATGCGTCGCGGACTGCAGGGTGGCGACCGCTTCCTCCAGCGCCGCCTCCCCCGCGTCGGGGCGGGAGACCACGCTCGCGGGCAGCGGTGCGCCGCGGCATGGCTCCTTCGCGATGTCCTCGGGCAACTCGAGGTGCGTGCACCCCGGACGCTCCTCGGCCGCGACGCGGAAGGCCTCGCGCACCGCCGCCGGGATCCGCCCGGCGCTGGGAATCTGCCGCGTCATCTTGGTGAGGGGCTGCATCATGTCGACCACGTCGATGATCTGGAAGCGGCCCTGCTTCGAGTTCTTGACCGGCTTCTGCCCGGTGATCATGACCATCGGGAAGGCGCCGAGGTTGGCGTAGGCCGCGGCGGTCACGAGGTTGCACGCGCCGGGACCCAGCGTCGAGAGACACACCCCGGGCGACCCGGTCAGGCGCCCCCACGTGGCCGCCATGAATCCGGCGGCCTGCTCGTGGCGGCAGAGGATGAACTCGATGGGGCTCGTCCGGAGGGATTCCAGGAAGTCGAGGTTCTCCTCGCCGGGGATCCCGAAGATCCTGGTGACGCCCTCGGCCTCGAGGCACTGCACGAACAGATCGGAGGCTTTCATGAAATCAAACCGCGCCGTAACCCAGGAGGGCGTCTGCCACCTTCTTGAATCCCGCGATGTTGGCGCCGTTCACGTAGTCGATTTCCCCGCCGTCCGTCCGGCCCTCCTCGACGCACTTCCCGTGGATCTCCTTCATGATGCCGCAGAGCTTCTCATCCACCTTCTCCCGTGACCAGCTGAGGTTCATGGCATTTTGGCTTCGCTCCAGGCCGCTCACCGCCACGCCGCCGGCATTCACGGCCTTTCCCGGGGCGAAGAGCACCTTCCCGTCCCGGAAAAACGCCGAGGCCTCGGGGGTCGTCGGCATGTTCGCCCCCTCGCACACCGCGATCGCACCATTCTTGTGCAGTTCCCTGGCGTGTTCCAGTTCGAGTTCGTTCTGGGTGGCGCAGGGCATGGCGATGTCGCATTCCACTCCCCACGGCTTCTCGCCCTCCTTGAATTCCACCGCGTCGAATTTCTCCGCGAATTCCGCGATCCGCCCGCGTCGTTCCTCCTTCAGCTCGCGGACGAACTCCCACTGGTCCTCGGTGAGGCCGTCCGTGATGAACGCCGTGCCATCCGAGTCGCTGAGCGTGACGACCCTGGCGCCTTCCTGCATGGCCTTCTGGGCGGCATAGAGCGCGACGTTCCCCGACCCGCTGATGGCGAGGCGCTTCCCCTTCAGCTTCTCCCCGGCCTCGTTCAGCATCTCCTCGCAGAAGTAGACGGCGCCGTAGCCGGTGGCCTCGGTGCGCACCGCGCTGCCCCCGAAGGCACAGCCCTTCCCGGTCAGGACGCCCGCCCAGCGATTCTCGAGGCGCATGTACTGTCCGAACAGGTAGCTGATCTCGCGGTCGCCCACCCCGATGTCCCCGGCGGGAATGTCGACCTGCTCGCCGATGTGGCGGTGCATCTCGGACATCAGGCTGTGGCAGAAGCGCATCACCTCGTTGTCGCTCCGGCCCTTGGGATTGAAGTTCGATCCCCCCTTGGCGCCGCCCATCGGAAGCCCGGTGAGGCTGTTCTTGAAGGTCTGCTCGAACCCGAGGAACTTCAGGATGCTCTGGTCCACGGATGGATGGAATCGCAGCCCCCCCTTGTAGGGACCGATGGCGTGGTTGAACTGCACCCGCCAGGCGCGGTTCGCGCGGAAATTGCCCTCATCATCCTCCCACGTGACGCGAAAGATGATGATGCGGTCCGGTTCCGTCATCCGTTCGAGGATGCCGGCGTCCCGGTACTCCCGGTGGTCGAGGGTGATCGGGAGGACCGACTGCACCACCTCCTCGACCGCCTGCTGGAACTCGGTTTCGTAGGGGTTGCGCTTCCGCAGGCCGCGCATGAATTTGTTCAGTTCCGTGGAGATGTCGGTCATGGTGGCAGGGAATGGCGGGCCGGGAGATCGCAGGGGGCATGCCATGCGGCCACCCGGGGGATTGCTCCGGTCCCCCGGCGGCGCGAGGCGCATGGTGGGAGCAGAATGCACTCCCCGGGCCGGCGAAGTTGCAAAATGCACGCCACCCGCGCCCCCATCGTGGAGAGCGCGGCGGGGATGGGGCGCGCATTTCAGGGCGCCCGCGGCATGCGGGCCATTGGCAGGCAATCTGCGATCCGAAGGGGCCAACCGTTCCGATTCACGCCGGGCGGACCGAAACACGATCAGCACACCAAACCGAACCATGTCGACGACCGCCGAATACACCTCCATTGATTTCACGCCTCCCGAGGATGCCGCCGCGGCGGCCCGGAAGGGGCTCGAGCTGCGCTCCGAATTCGATCGCGGGGGGACCGACGTCGGGGTCGCCCGGGCCCGGGACCTCAAGAACCGGCGGACCTGCAGTCCGGACACCATCCGGCGCATGGTCAGCTACTTTGCGCGCCATGAAGTGGACAAGCAGGCGGACGATTTCGGCGACGACGACCGCCCCTCGGCCGGCTACATCGCATGGCTCCTCTGGGGAGGCGACCCGGGGCGTGAATGGGCCGAGAACATCAAGCAGAAGATGGAGGAGGCCGACGGCGAAGGCGACGCGTAGCCGGGACCCGAAACGCGACGCGAACCGAAACTTTGAATCAGTCATGAGTGACGCCTATCAAACCAACACCGAAGTCGAGTGGGACTGGGGGAACGGCACCGCCACCGGGAAGGTCCGCGAGGTCTTTCGCGAGAAGGTGACCCGCACCGTGCAGGGGAACGAGGTGACCCGCGAGGGGGACGACGCCAACCCCGCCTACCTCATCGAGCAGGACGACGGCGATGAGGTCCTCAAGCTCCATTCCGAACTGCGCGCCGCAAGCTAGGGCCGCGCGAATCGGTCCCGGGGCCGGATCCCAGCAAGAGAGGTCTCCCCGGGCGCACGCAGTGGGTGGCCGGATGGCCGCTCTCGGCCCGACTACCCCTTCGCCGGCTTCCAGCCGCCCATCTTGCAGACGCGGCGGAAGTGCTTTCCCTCCACGGGGGTGATGGAGAGGCGGTTCCCTTTCCGGAGGGTGAGCATTCCGTCGAGGGCCTTGTCGTCCTTCATGGCGGCGAGACTGACGTGTTCCGGGAACTCCGCGACGAACTCCATATCGACGAGGATCCAGCGCGGGTTGTCCTCCGGGGATTTCGGATCGTGGTATTTCGAGTCCGGATCGAACTGGGTCGGGTCGGGGTAGGGCTTGCTGGCGACCCTCGCCACCCCGGCCACCCCGGGGACATCGCAGTTCGAATGGTAGAAGAGGACGAGGTCGCCGATCGTCATCTCGTCGCGCATCATGTTGCGCGCCTGGTAATTGCGGATCCCGTCCCAGGGCTCCTTCTTCACCTTCTTGAGTTTCGCGAGCGGAAAGACATCGGGTTCGGATTTGACCAGCCAGTGATTCACGCGGTGTCCCTTAGCCGGGACACCCGGATCCCGCAAGCCCGGCCCGATCGGAGTGTGAACCGCAGCGGAGGGCGGGATGCGCGGCCGACCGGGCTCCGGCCCCGCCATCTCGTCAAAACAACTCCCCCTGCCCCGGCTGGCGGCGGCGGAAGTGCGCGGCACTGAGCTCCGGGGGACTCGGGGCCAGGCCGGTGCGCCGGCAGGTCGCCTGGAACATCTGCCGGAGTTGCGCAGCCTGCTCGCCGGTGCCGCGCAGGCGTTCCAGGGGCGTGGTGTTGTTCAGCCGCCCCCCCTGCACGGCGCGGATGCGGCTCAGGACCTTCTCCTTGCGGTCCGGGAACTCCCGCTCGAGCCAATCCGAAAAAACCTCCGCCACCGCCCCGGGAAGACGCACCGTCGAGTAGGTGCCGAAGGTCCCCCCGGCCGCCGCCACCGCCTCGAGAATCCCCGGCAGCTCGTGATCGGTCATGCCGGGAATCATCGGCGCGGCGCTCACCCCCGCCGGAACGCCCGCCTCCGCCAGCTGCGTGATGGCCTCCAGCCGGGCCCGCGGGCTCGAGGCCCGGGGCTCAAGGACCCGCGCCAGCTTCGCATCCAGCGTGGTGATCGAGAGGTAGACCGCCACCGCCCCATGGCGGGCGAGCTCGGCGAGATGGTCGAGGTCCCGGGTGACCAGGGCGTTCTTGGTAATCACGACCACCGGATTCCGGAAGTCCGCCAGCACCTCGAGACACCGCCGCGTGAGCTCGAGCTTCTTCTCGACCGGCTGGTAGCAATCGGTCACGCCCGACATGGATAGCTTCACCGGGCGGTAGGTCCGCTTCGCCAGTTCCTTCTCGAGCAACTGCGGGGCGCGTTCCTTCACGAGAATCTTCGACTCGAAATCGATCCCCGCCGAGTAGCCGAGGTACTCGTGGTAAATCCGCGCGTAGCAATACGCGCACCCGTGTTCACAGCCCCGGTAGGGGTTCACGCTGGCCTCGAAGGAGAGATCCGACGCGGAGTTGCTCACAATGATCGACTGCGTGTCGTCCCGCAGAAACTCCGTTCTCCAGGCCCGCCCCGCCGCCTCCTCGTCGTCTAGTTCGATGTGATGAGAATCGAACGAATTGTCAGGGTTTACGCCGCTTCCGCGGCCCCGCGGAGCTCGGGGTGTCACGATGAACACCATGCGATCGACGGAGGAAAAAGCAACCAAAAGGGGTTGCCCGTCCTCCCGATCCGCCTAAAACCCCGCCGTTCATGAACATCCTCCGCAATGTCCTCATGGCCGCCGCACTCTTCATGGTGCCCGCGGCAAGTGCCTCGGATCAAGGCGCCATCTACCACGGTGAAATGTCGTGGTATTGTATCGAATGCAACGGTGGTACCCATACCGCCAGTGGCGAAACGCTCAATGACTGGGCCATGACCGCCGCTCACAAGTCACTCCCCCTGGGAACCAAGGTGCGGGTGACCAACCTCGAGAACGATCGCTCCGTGGTGGTGACGATCAACGATCGGGGACCCTACATCGACGGACGCATCATCGACGTCACGAAAGGCGTGGCCCACAAGCTCGACTTCGTGGTGGACGGTGTTGTTGATGTCAAAGTGGAAGTGCTTTAAAGCGCTCCCTCACCCTTTTTCCGGAACGGCCCGGCGGTGATCCCGCCGGGCCGTTTTTTCGTCCGGGTGAACGTTGCGATCCGCGGGGGACTCAGAATTTGTAGGAGATGCCCGTGACGACCCGGAGGTCGTTGTCCTTCCGGCCGGGCGCGGGCTGCGCCTCGAACTTGTCTTCCACGTAGATCTTGAGGCTGAGCCTGTCGGTGAGGACCGTCTCGAGGCCGATTTCCCCGATGAGCTGGTAATCGCCGAGGTCTTCCGCCGGCGCGAACCACGAGAGGCTCTGGTAGATCCGGGTCGTGTCCGAGAGCTGGTGCTCGAAGCGGTCGCCGGCGTAGAGGTTGAGGTAGCTGTCCGTCACGCCCCCGACCTTCTCGACGGTGTAGCCCGGTCCGCCCTCCAGCGAGAAGCGGGTTTTCTCGTTCTTGATGAAGAAGTAGCCGTAGAGGGCGGAAAGGCTGATGCGGTAGTCGATGTCGGCGAGGGCATCGTAGCGGCCATCGAGGCGGAGGCCCGCGTAGGAGCGCTCGTCGAGAAGGCGCCGCCACGACAAGCTGCCGAGGAAGCTGTCGCTGGAGGTGGTCCCGCTGTCCTCGCCATAGGCGTAGCGGAGGCTCGCGGCGTAGAGGTCGCGGTCCACCTCGCCGTCGACGGTGAATCCGGCGGTGAGGAGGGTGACGTCGCTGTTGCCGCTGGCGTAGGTCGCGCCGAGGTCGACGGCGCGGTTCCAAGATCCGGCGGTGGTGGCCGCAGGTGCGGCCCCGGCAAGGACGAGGGCGAGGCCCCCGGGCAGTATGGTGTTCTTCATGGAGTGGCTCGAACCGGCGTCCGGTTCATTCTGGTCGTGGTTTGGTGGACAAGCGGTCGGCGGGACTGGTCACAAAAAAGAACCGGGGCCGTGCGGATTCACGGGCGCGGGGTCCGGGCCGCGACCGCTTCGGCGCAGCGGCGGCCGTCGAGGGCGGCGGAGACGATCCCCCCGGCGAAGCCGGCGCCTTCGCCGCAGGGGAAGAGGCCGGCCAGCTCCGGGTGCTCGAGGGATTCCTCCCCGCGCGGGACGCGCACCGGCGAGCTGGTGCGGGTTTCGAACCCGACGAGAAGGGCCTCCTCGGTGAGGAAACCCCGCATCGCCTTGCCGAAGCGCTGCAGCCCGGCGGCAAGGCGACCCGCGAGGAAGTCGGGCAGGAGTTCCCCGAGGGGCGCCGGATTGACCCCGGGAAAATAGCTCGTGGCCGGAAGCTCCGCCGATTCCTTCCCGGCGAGGAAATCGACGAGACGCTGGGCGGGGGCCTGCTGTCCCCCGCCCCCGGCCTGCTTGGCGGCCTGCTCGAGGGATTTCTGCATGGCGATGCCCGCGAGGACGCCGTGCTCGGCCCGCCATGGGGCGAGGTCCTCAGGCTCGATGCCGACCACCACCCCGCTGTTGGCGAAGGGCGAGTCGCGGCGCGACAGCGACATGCCGTTGACGACCACCTCGTCGTTCTCCGTCGCGCAGGGGACGATGAACCCCCCGGGGCACATGCAGAAGGAGTGCACACTGCGGCCCGCCACGGTGGTGGCGAGGCGATAGCGGGCCGCGGGAAGCTCGCGCGGGCGCCCCGACGCCCGCGGCAGGTGGTACTGGATGGCATCGATGAGCGGCTGCGGGTGCTCGGCGCGCACCCCGACCGCGAACGGCTTCGCTTCCAGCCGGAGGCCGTGCCGGAGGAGAAGGCCGTAGATGTCCCGGGCGGAATGACCCGTCGCCATGATGACCGCCTCGCCGCGAAACTCCCGGCCGTCCCCGGTCGCCACCCCGGCGACCTGCTTCCCGCCGCCATCCACGAGAAGTTCCTCGACGCGCGATTCGAAATGCACTTCACCCCCGGCCGCCAGGATCGACTCCCGGATCGCCTTGACGACCCGGGGAAGCAGGTTCGACCCGATGTGCGGGTGCGCGTCGGTCAGGATCCGGCCCGGGGCGCCGTGGGCCACGAGCGTTTCATAAATGTCGCGCACCGGCCCGCGCTTGGTCGCGCGCGTGTAGAGCTTGCCGTCCGAGAAGGTGCCCGCCCCGCCCTCCCCGAAGCAATAGTTCGAGTCCTCGATGACGGTTCCCTTCCGGAGGATCGGGGCCAGGTCGAAGCGGCGGGCCGAGGCGTCCTTGCCGCGCTCGACAATCACCGGCTTGAGCCCGAGTTGCAGGCAGCGCAGGGCGGCGAACATCCCGGCCGGGCCGCAGCCCACGATGACCACCGCGCCGGCCCCCGCGGCCACCGGCGGAAGGTCGAGGCGCGGCGGATCGACGGCCGGCAGGTCGGCATCGACCCCCACCTCCACCCGGAGCCGCACCTTCACCGGCGTCTTGCGGGCATCGATCGATTCCCGCACGAGGCGCACGCCGTGGATCCGCTCGGGTTTCAGGCGCGCGGCGCGGGCCGCGGCCTTCTTCCACGCCGCCCGGTTTTCCCGGTCTGCGACCGGGAGGCTCACTTCCACCGTGCGGACTTCGCCCATGGTCGCGCCGGCCGTCTCAGGCGATCGCCATCTTGCGCCCCGCCGCGTCGACGTTCACGTAGGTCACGCAGGTGGTGAAGATCGGCTCGCTGTCGGCGGCCTTCCCCCGCCAGACCGAGACCGCGTAGCTCACCGAGGACTCCCCCTCCTTCACCTTCTCGGACTTGATCGACAAGATCGTCCCTTCCCGCACGCTGTGCCGGAACTCGACCTGGTCCATCCCGATCGTGACGAACTGGCAATCCGGGTAATCGAGGCTCGCCGCGATCCAGCACGCCTCGTCGATCCAGCTCAGGAGACGGCCCCCGAACAGGTACCCGAACTGGTTCAGGTCTTCGGGAAGGACGAGCCGGTGCGTTTCCATCGTGGGCTGGGCGGGCGCGCGACCCTACTTCGGACGAATCTCGATGCGCTTCATGCGATCGTCGCTGCGCGGCGAGAATGTCTCGATGTCGGGGTCGTCGACGAGGGCGTTGTGGACGATCCTGCGATGGTAGGCATTGAGGGGCTTCATCCGCATCGGCTTGCCGGAATCCTTCGCCCTCGCGGCGAGTTCCCGGGCTTCCTCGCAGAGCTTCTCCTCCTGGCGCACCCGGAACGACTCGCAATCGACCCGGATGCGGGGGGCGTCGGGATGCTGCTTCTGGACGATCTTGTTCACCAGGAACTGCAGGTCGTCGAGGCGCTCGCCGTTGCGCCCGATGAGGAACTTGCTCTCGGCGGTGGTGATCTGGAGGGCCGGGCCCTCCTCGCTGTCCTGCTCTTCCACGGTGGCAGCAAAGCCGAGGTGTCCGAGCATGGTGTCGAGGACCTGTTGCGCTTCGTGCAATGCTTCCATGGGAGGGACTCTAGTCGCGCGCCCGGCCGGGTCAATAGCGGGGACAGCCCCCGGCCGGCCCCCCGGAATGGGCCGTGGTTCCCGGATGGCGCGCTATCCGCCGGTGCGCGGGCCGCGCTTCTTCTTCGGCTTGGGCGGGGCCTGCCCGGAGGCCTTGGCGCGCTGCGCCTGCTGGGCCTTCTGGGCCGCCTCGGCGCGTTCCTGGAGCCGGGCGAAGAACCCCGGCTTGCCGCCGCCGCCCTTCTTCTTCAACTCCGGGTCCGGGAGGCGCTTGGTGATGAGGGTCTGCGCGATCGCGAAGATGTTGGAGGTCGTCCAGTAGAGCGCCAGGGCCGAGGCGAAGTTGTAGCAGAAGACGAAGAAAATGATCGGCATGAACATCATGATGCGCTGCTGCATCTTGTCCCCGGTCTTGGGGGTCATCCCCATCTGCAGGACCATCGTTCCCGCCATCACGATGGGAAGCAGATTGAGGGGGAGGCCCCCGAAGAGCGGGATGACCGCCACGGTGTCCGGCTGCGAAAGGTCGTCGACCCACAGGAACTTCTGCTCCCGCAACTCCACCGCGTACATCAACATGCGGTAGAACCCGAAGAAGATCGGAATCTGCACGAGGAGCGGGAGGCACCCGCCCACCGGGTTGATCCCGTACTCGCGGTAGAGCCCCATCATCTCCTGGTTCATCTTCTGCGGGTCGTCGGGATACTTCTCCTTGAGTTCCTTGATCTGCGGCTGGAGGAGCGACATGCGCTTCATGGAGCGCGTCGACTTGTTCTGCAGCGGCCACATCACGCCCCGGATGAGGATGGTGAGCAGGATGATGGACAGGCCCCATGACCACTTGCTGGCGATGGGCTCGAAGATCCAGCCGTGGAGAACGTTGAGAACCCAGTTCAGGCTGAGGCTGATCAGCCCGAACCAGCCGTAGTTCATGACCTTGCCGCGGCCCTCGCCGATGCGCAGGAGCATGACGTTGCGTTTCGGCGCCATCATGACCTCGAACTTCATGGTGCGGGCCCCCGCGCCGGAGGCGAGGGTTCCGGCCGGGAGGGAAAGCGCCGAGCGGATCGCCATCTTCTCGCCGCCGCCGGCCCGCTCGGGAAGCTCCACGGTGCTGGTTTTCCCCCACACCCGCGCGTCGTAGGGCTCGTCCGGGACGAGGATGGTGGTGAAGAACTGGTTGGAGACCCCCGCGTATTTCAGGGCCGGCACCTCCTCCTCGAACAGGGACCGGGCGGATCGGAGGAAGCCCTTCTTGAACCACGTCACCGCCTTGAACTTGAACTTCCCGCCCTTGTAGAAGAGCCCCGTCTGGTTCTCCCATTCGCGCTTGTAGAGGCCGGCCGCAGCCCCCGCGAAGAGCCCCACGTCCGACAACTCCACCGGATTCCCGCTGTCGTTTTCGACGGTCAGCTCGAGGTTGAGGCGGTATTCGGCCCCGGTGGCGTCCTCCATGAGCACCCAGCGTTTCTTGACCAGCATCCCGTCGGTGGTGCGCCCGAGGAAGACGATCTCGCGATCGCTCGGCCGGGTGAGGGTGTAACCGCCGTCGATGAAGCGATCCATGCCCCGCACCAGGGCCCCGACCCCGTGGCTGCCGTGGCGGTTGATCCGGACGTTGAGGTCCTCGGCCCCGACCACTCCCTGCGCCTTCAGCTCCGCGAAATTGATGCCGCCCGTGCGGCTGCTGAACTCGAAGACCACCCCGCCGTTCTCAAGCGTGACCGTCGTTTCCTCGACCGGAGGGTCGACCGTCGGATCGACCGTCTCCAGCGCCCCGGTGGCGGCGGGGGCGCCGTCCGGGCCGGGGCTCGCCACCTCGGCGGGGGCCTCCTTCTTCGCCTGCTCCGCCTGCTCGCGCGCCACCTTGGCGCGGAAGTGCATGTTCACCGCGAGCGCGATGCCGCAGAGAAGCAGGACGATCCATGTCTTCCGGTCCATAGAATGAGGGGCCGCCGTCAGGCCGGCGGGGAGGGATGCTCGTCCCGCTCCGCGGCCGCCGCCGGCGGGACGGGGTCATAACCGGAGCCACCCCAGGGATGACAGCGGAAAATGCGGCGAATGCCCAGCCAACTCCCCCGCCAGGCGCCGTGCCGCTCCACGGCCTCGAGGAAGTAGTTCGAGCAGGTCGGCTGGAACCGGCACCCGGCGTTGGGCCCCGCCACCAGGACGAGGAACGGCCGCAGCAACAACTGGTAGCCGCGGATGCCGATGCGGATCAGGGCCTTCATGCCGGTTTCGGGACGATTCCGAGGCGCTCCGCGAGCCGGAGCCATTCCTTCTCGAGCTCCGGGAATGTCGCCGCCCCGGCGCGATGGCGGGCCACCATCACCATGAAGCACGGCGACACGATCCTGTCCCCGTGCTTGCTGACGATGCCGCGGAGCCGCCGCCGGATCTTGTTGCGGGCCACGGCCTTGCCGATTTTCCGCGTCGTGATGATGCCCAGCTTGAGGTGCTCGAGCGATTCGTCCGGCAGGATGGCGAGGAGGAGGAAGCGGCCCGCAACCGACTTGCCGTCGCGGCGGACCCGCGCGAAGTCTCCCCGCTCCGTCATGCTGAGCCGCCGCGGAACGCGCATGGTGACTGGGGCGGGCTCCGATCCCCGCGTGCGGATGGCCTACTTCCCGTGCTGGACGGTGTGGCGCTTGTAGTGCAGCTCGGCTCCCTTCGGCAGGAGGCGCTTGCGGCCCTTGGCCCGGCGGCGTTTCAGGATCCCGCGGCCGGCCTTGGTTTTCATGCGGGCGCGGAAGCCGTGCTGGCGCTTGCGAACACGCTTGGAAGGTTGGTAGGTGCGCTTCATCGATCTGGGAAAATGGTGGTTTCGTCGCCCCCGGGGCCTGCGGGGGCGGTGAGACTAGCCCCCCGCGGCCGATTGTCAACGCACCACTGTGGGTCAAATTGCCCCGATTTCCCGTCCATTTTCGCCTGACCCCCGGCTCGGAAGCTGCTATCGGTCGGATATGCCTGATTCCGGCCCAGGGGTGGTTCCACCCGGCACGGCGCTCCGCGTCGAGGCCGCCACGATCGAGGATCTCCCGGCCCTCACGGCCCTCGTGACCGAATTGATGGGCCAGCAGCCGGATTTCACGGCCGACGAGGAAGTGCAGGAGAAGGGCCTCCGGCTGATCCTCGAGGAGCCGAGCCGGGGGCGGATCTTCGTTCTCCGCAACGACGAGCGGATCATCGGGATGGTGAACCTGCTCTTCACGATCTCGACCGCGATGGGCGGCTTCGTGATCCTCATGGAGGACGTGGTCGTGCACCCCGATCACCGCGGCCAGGGGTTCGGATCCATGCTCGTGAACCACGTCATCGAGTTCGCCGGGATGAAAGGGTTCAAGCGCATCACCCTCCTCGCCGACAAGCTGAGTTCCCAGTCGCAGACGTTTTTCAAGAACCACGGGTTCGAGTTTTCCCACCTCATCCCGATGCGCCGCATCATCGGGGGCAACGAATGACATCGATGCGCACCGGATCATCCATCCTCGCCATCGCCCAGGGAGACGCCGTCGCCCTGACGATGATGGCCTTGCTCGGCTTCGCCCTCGGCATGATCCTCACGATCCTCATCGTGATGGCCCGGCACGCCGGCCGGAAACCGGATGTCACCGGGGAACTCGAGGGCGACGAGGACGACGCCACCCCGCGCACCCGCGCCGGCGAACCGCCCGCCGAACCACGCGACGAGTGGGAGCGCGAGCCGGACTGGTGGAAGGACCGGTAGGGATCAATCTCCCTGCCGCTGCGGGCCAAGAAGGTACTTGGCGGCCTGCTCGACATCCTTGTCGCCGCGGCCGGACATGTTGGCGATGATGATCGCCGACGGGGGAAGATCGCCGGCCACCTTCGACACGTAGGCCATGGCGTGGGCACTCTCGAGGGCCGGCAGGATCCCCTCCGTCCGGGAGACCTCCCGGAAGGCCGCGAGGGCGTCGTCGTCGGTGGCGTAGGTGTACTCCACCCGGCCAAGGTCGTGGAGATACGCGTGCTCGGGGCCGATGGCGGCGTAGTCGAGCCCGGCGCTGACGGAATGGGTCAACTCGATCTGCCCGTCGTCGTCGGCGAGGAGCCACGTCTTGGTCCCCTGCAGGACGCCGAGCTTGCCGCCCTGGAAGCGCGCGGCGTGCTTCTCCGGCCGGATCCCCTCGCCGCCCGCCTCGACGCCCACCATGCGCACCGCCCCGTCCCCAAGAAACGGGTGGAAGAGCCCGATGGCATTCGATCCCCCGCCGACACAGGCCACGAGGAGATCCGGCAAGCGCCCTTCCCTTTCCATGATCTGCGCGCGCGCCTCGAGGCCGATGACGCGGTGGAAGTCGCGCACCATCATGGGGAACGGGTGCGAGCCGAGGGCGGAGCCGAGAATGTAGTGCGTCGTCTCGACGCTGGCGACCCAGTCGCGCATGGCCTCGTTGACGGCCTCCTTCAGGGTGGCCTGCCCGGCGGTGACGGGCCGCACCTCCGCGCCGAGCAGCTCCATGCGGGCCACGTTGAGAGCCTGGCGCTCCATGTCGACCGCGCCCATGTAGACCACGCACTCGAGGCCGAAGCGCGCGCACACCGTGGCGGTCGCCACCCCGTGCTGGCCGGCGCCGGTTTCCGCGATGATGCGCTTCTTGCCGAGCCGCTTCGCGAGGAGGGCCTGGCCGATGGCGTTGTTGATCTTGTGGGCCCCGGTATGGAGGAGGTCCTCGCGCTTCAGGTAGATGCGGGCCCCGCCGAGCATCTCGGTCCAGCGTTCGGCGAAGTAGAGCGGCGTCGGGCGGCCGCAATAGTTGCGCAGGAGGTCCTCGAGTTCCCGGTGGAATTCCGGATCGGCCCGGGCCCGCTCGTACTCGTCGGCGAGTTCCTGCAGCGGCGCCATGAGCGTCTCCGGCACGAACATCCCGCCGAACTGACCGAAATGCCCGGTGGCGTCCGGGACCTGCACGCTTGTCTCGCTCACGGCCGCACGATGACATTCACCCGCGGATTTTCAGCAAAAATTTGCCGGCCCGCGGCCGGTGCCGGCGGCTCCCGCTACGGCGCGAGGGCCTCCACCGTCTCCGCCTCCAGCCAGTCCTGCCCGGGCATGAGCTCCGCCATCACCGGCGGCTCGAGCCAGTCGGCGAGGACGGCCCGGTTGCTGACCATCGCCACGTCGCGCTCTTCCTCGAGGTGATTGAGGACGAGGGCCGCGAGGCGGCCGCCGCCCGCCGCAATGGCCTTCGCGGTCAGGAGGGTGTGATTCAGGGCCCCCAGCCGGTTGGCGGCCACCAGCACCACCGGCCAGCCGAGCCGGACCGCGAAGTCCCCGAACGATTCCCGGCCCACCAGGGGCACCTCCCAGCCACCCACCCCTTCGCAGACCACCACGGCGTGCCGCGCCGCGAGCGCTTCGGCGTGCGCGTGCAGTTGCGCCGGGTCGATGGCGGTCTTCTCGAGCTCGGCCGCCACGAGGGGAGCCGCGGGCGCCTTCAGCCACACGGGGTTGATGACATCCAGCGGCTCGGCTTCCCCGCTCGCCTCCCACAAGAACCGCGCGTCGTCCCGGCTCCCGCAGCACACCGGCTTGTAGCCGACCGCGTCGATCCCCCTCGCGCGCAGGGCCCGCAGCAGGAGGGCCGCGAAGTAGGTCTTGCCGACGCCGGTGTCGGTCCCCGTGATCAGCAATCCGCCCACCGTGCGCGCCCTCAGAGGTTTCCGCCCGAGGGCGCAGTGGTCCCGGTCGGCGGACGGGCCTCGTCCAGCGACTGGATCTTGTTCCTCAGGTGTTCATTGATCAGAAACCAGAGGGCGATCGCCAGCAGGAGTGACGTGATCTTCGCCATCCAGTTCTTCACGAACCACTTCTTCAACAGGTTGCTCATGGGTCAGGAATATTTCGCGGAGCCGCTTGCGGAACTCCTCCTCGTCGAGATTGCGCTCGATCTTGCCATCGACGCAGACCGCCACCGATCCGGTTTCCTCACTCACCACGATGGTGACCGCGTCGGTTTCCTCGGTGAGGCCGATCGCGGCCCGGTGGCGCAGGCCCATGGACCGGTCGGGGACGTCCCCCTGGCTCACCGGGAACACGCACGCCGCCGCGATGACCTTCTCGCTCGACAGGACCATCCCGCCGTCGTGCAGGGCCGTCTTGGGGTGAAACACCGTCAGCGCCAGTTCCGTCGACATCTCCGCCCCGAGGGTCACCCCGGTGTCGATGTGATCCTTCAGGCTGATGCTCCGCTCGATCGCAAAGAGCGCCCCGAAGCGCTTCTTGGAGAGCTGCATCACGGCGTCCCCGAGGGTCTCGAGGAAGGCCTCGCGCTCGGTGGTGGAGAGCGAAAAGAGCCGCGTGCTCCCGAGGCGCGCGAGGGCATTGCGCAACTCCGGCTGGAAGATGATGAGCAGGGCCAGGGCGAGGAGCGCCGCGGCACGCGTGATGATCCAGCCGATGACCTCGAGCTCGAGCAGTTGCGAGGCGAGGGTCAGGGCGATCAGGATGACCGCCAGGCCCACCAGGATGCGGGCCCCGCGGGTGGCGCGGAAGGCGCGGTAGAGCTGGTAGATGAAGACCCACAGGATCGAGATCTCTACGCCGCTCTGCCAGTGGTCCCGGATAAGTTGCACCATTTCCGCGGAGACAGATTACCTTGCCGGACGGCCCGGTCCAACCGCAATTCCATCCGGGGAGGGATTTTCGGCGGCGTGGTTCGGCGCGGGTCCCCCGGCGGTTCATCCACAATCCCGCGCAAATCCGCCTTCCACCGCCGGGGGGCCGGGCCTAGGCTGATGCAAAGCTCACTCCGCTTCCTCCACCATGACGCGTCCATCTCTCCCGGCCGGCCTGCTCGGTCTCCTCCTCGCCGCCTGGCCCCTCGCATCGCCGGCAGCGCCCCGGTTCGAGGCCCAGGTGATCGACCCCGACATCCTGACGGGGTACGGCCTGGCCATCGGCGATGTCGACGGTGACGGCGATGCCGATGTCCTCCTCGCCGACAAGCGCGACTTCGTGTGGTACGAAAACCCGGAATGGACGAAGAACCACTTCTGGAGCGAGGCCGTCGGGGAAAGCCGCCTCAAGAAGAAGGACAATGTCTGCATCGCGGCCCGCGACATCAACGGGGACGGCAAGGTCGAGGTGGCGGTCGGGGCGAACTGGAATCCCGGGGAAACCGTCAGCGAGGAGAAATCGGGGAGCATCTGGTTCCTCGGCTCGCTGGGGCGCATCATGCCGGTGCGCCTTCCGCACGAACCGACGACCCACCGGATGCACTGGATCACGGCCTCCGGTGGCAAGCCGGAGCTGGTCGTCCTCCCGCTGCACGGGCGCGGGAACAGGAACGGAGCCGGCGAGAACGGGGTGCGGGTCCTTTCCTACCGGCCCCCGGAAGACCTCACCTCCTCGGCGTGGAAGACGACCCTCCTCAGCGACGACCTCCACAAGACGCACAATTTCGACGTCTTCCACCGCGGCAAGGGAGGCCTCGACCAGGTGCTCATCGGTGGTGCCGAGGGGACGCGCCTCCTCGTGCAGGACGGACAGAAGTGGATCAATGCCACGCCCGTCCTCCCCGGGATGAAGGAGGGGGTCGGGGAAATCCGCTGGGGAAGCCCCGCAAGGAACCGCCTCGTCCCGATGATCGCCACCATCGAACCGATGCACGGCGACAAGGTGGTGACCTACACCATCCCGCCCGGCAAACAGAAGTGGCAGCGCGAGGTCCTCGATGAGAGCCTCAACCAGGGACACGCCCTCGCGGTGGCGGATGTCCTCGGCACCGGCCGCCTGCAGGTCATCGCCGGCTGGCGCAGCCCCGACAAGGACCAGAAGGTCGGCATCAGGCTCTATTCCGCCGACGACCAGGGCCAGTGGGCGACCTACCTCATCGACGACAACACCATGGCCTGCGAGGACCTCAAGGTGGCCGACCTCAACGGCGACGGCAAACTCGACATCGTGGCCTGCGGGCGGGCCTCCAAGAACGTCGTGATCTACTGGAACAAGGGTTGACCCGCCGGCCCCGGGGACGCGCCCGGCCCGCCTCTCCTCAACGCCCCTCGACGCCGGGCCCGGCACCGACGATGGCTTCCATCATCCGCAGGGCCTCGCGGTTTTCCCGCACCGAGTGCACGCGGTGAATCCGCGCCCCGCGGGTGTGGGTGAGGGCCGTGAGAGCCACCGTCGGCCACTCCCGGTGATCCAGGGAGGGGTCGTCCAGCACGGCGCCGATGAAGCTCTTGCGGGAGACGCCCACCAGGAGCGGCCGCCCCGTCAGCTGCAGGCGGTCGAGGTTGGCGAGGAGGGCGAGGTTGTGGGCGAGGGTCTTCCCGAATCCGATCCCGGGGTCGAAGCAGATCCGCTCGCGCTTGATCCCGCCGTCCTGCAGCGCCTCGTAACGCTTCTTGAAGAAGGCCCGCACTTCCCTCACGACGTCGCCGTATTCGGGATTCCTCTGCATGGTCCGCGGTTCGCCCTGCATGTGCATCACGACCACCCCGCACCCCGCCTCGGCGCAAACGCCGGTCATTCCCTCGTCGCCCCGCAGGCCCGAGACGTCGTTCACGATGTCGGCGCCCGCGGCGAGGGCCGCGCCCGCCACCGCCGCCTTCGTGGTGTCGATCGAGATCAGCCCGTCCCACTCGGCCCGGAGGGCCTCCACCACCGGAATGGTCCGCTCCAGCTCGTCGGGCTCCGTCACGGGCTCGGCCCCCGGCCGGGTCGACTCGCCCCCGATATCCACGATGTCGGCCCCTTCCACGATCATGCGACGGGCGTGCCGGAGGGCGCCGGCGGGTTCCCGGAACGCCCCGCCGTCCGAGAAGGAGTCCGGGGTGACATTCAGGATTCCCATCACGAGCCCGCGCCGCGAGAGGTCCAGCTCGCGGTCCCGGAGCTTCCAGACGATGGGGTCATTGGTCATTGCGATCGGCAGATCGATGGAATAGCGTCTTTTCAATGAGCACCGCAAACGGAAAGCGCCCTTTCGCGATCCTCGCGGCCCTTGCCCTGGGGGTCCTGGCCGGCTCCACGAGCGCCCAGTCGGCGGGGGCCTCCACCAACTACCTCGAGAAGTGGCAGGCGATCGGGCCGAACGTCCGCATGATGTCCCACCAGGACGGCTCCCGGACGCAGTTCCGCCGGAGCCCCGACGAGCGCACCCTCACGAAGCGCACCCGGGGGCCGAATGGGGTGGTCAAGATGGTGGCGGTCTACCGCATGGACAAGAACGGCAACCCCCGCGGGTGCCAGATCTTCGACGGCCGCAACAATCTCCTCTTCAAGGTCAGCTACGGCTACCACCGGGTGCATGGCCAGCTGGTCGCGGAGGACATGTTCGACGCCCGCGTGAAGCGCATCGACCCCTCCACCGGCAAGGAAACCCCCGTGCGGCGCATGTACTACACCTACGACGCCCAGGGAAACCAGAGCAAGCCGATCGTCATCGTCCCGGTCAAGGGCCGGACGGCCGAGGCGGTCTTCGGGGGGCGGTCCACGTTTCCGCACGACAATCCGTTCAAGACGCAATCGGTCAATCCGCGCGCCAAACCGGTCGGCGAATAACCGCCTTCGTGCATGCAGGGCACCCGCGTCCTTCCGGTCTTGCTCGCCCTCGCGGTGGCGGCGGGATTCGTCATTCATTTTGTGACGCGGAACGGGAACGGCGCGGGGCGGGGCGCGCCGGACATGATCGCCGAGGCCCGGGAGTTCGTGGAGGCCGGCAGCGGGATGGCCTTCCGCTCGGCGCCGGTCCTCGACACCCTCGGGAGCGACGCCGCCCTGGCGACCCGCGTCGAGGGCTACCTCGACCGGCGCTTCGGCCCCTCCGGGCTGGCGCGCCGGACCCGCGCCCTGGAACTCCTCGGCGCCCTGCCCCCCGGACAGAACATGCGGACCCAGCTGCTGGTGGCCGAAGCGACGGGAACCCGCGTGTGGTTCGACGACCTCGCCGGCACCCTGCACGTGGGCCCCGGTTTCGACCCGGCCCTCCCGGCGGACCAGGGGGCCCTCATCAACGCCCTCTCGCGCCTCCTCGTCTACCAGCACCACGGGCCGGCCGCGCCCCCGGGCGATGACGCCTGGCTGGCGTGGCGCGGCGTCGCCGGGGGCCTCGGCGCCAGCAACGAGGCCGCCTACCGCCAGTCCATCCCCGGCGAGGCGGACATCCCGACCTCGGCGGAGACCGAGCGGGAAGCCAGCCTGATGTCGCTCCCGATCTACCTCCACGGCATCGCGCAGTTCCCCGTCTTCGAAGGGAAGGACTTCCTCGAAATCCCCGGGGCCCGCGCCACGATCCTCGCCCATCCGCCGGCCTCCACCGACTGGTTCCTGCGCGAATTCGAAAGCGTGGAGGCCCTCTGCCGGGACCTCGAACGCCGCGCCGACGCCCCGCCGGATGCGCCTCCCGCCATGCCCCCCGACATCCCCGATCCCACCCTCGTGGAATCGCTCGGGGCCCTCGGGGCGCGGCTCCTGTTCGAACGGCACGGCGATTTCGCGCAAGCCAGCACCCTCGCCGCCCGCCTCGAAGCCGACATCTACGTCCTCTTCTCCACCGGGACCGGCGACCACCTCCGCTGGACAGCCCGCTTCGCCGCCCCCCGCGACGCCGAACAGGCCCGCGCCCTCCTCACCGCGTGGCTCGAGCAGGACAGTCCCTCCTCGGATCCGCGCTCCAAGCAGATCGTCGTCGACGGTGCGACCCTCGTCCTTTCCAATGAATCCGGACCGACCGGCGAGTGAGGCCGTCGCCTCCGACCGGCCCGATCCAACCGACACCCCTCATCCGAACCGATCCCATTCCATGATTGCAAAGCGAGTCATTTTCGAAGGCCGGGTGCAGGGGGTGGGCTTCCGCTACACCACCAAGGAAGTCGCCATGGGGTTCGACGTCTGCGGCTGGGTGAAGAACCTCCCGGAAGGCACCGTCGAGATGCAGGTCATGGGCGAGGCCGACGAGCTCCGGGATTTCATCGCCGAGATCGTCAAGGAGAGCGCCGTGGCCCACCACATCCGCCACCACCTCGTCGAGGACATCCCCCCCCTGCAGGATTGCCGGGGGTTCACGATCGCCGGCTGATGCCCCCCGGGCGAAGACGGTCCCGATCAGTCCAGCGGCGCGCCGGTCTGCCCGAGCACCCAGCGCAGGTAGGGGACGCTGCCCACCGCCACGGGCAGGGCGATGATCTCCGGGACGTCGTAGGGATGCAGGCGGAAGATCTCGTTCTCCAGCGCCGGGAAGGCCGTCTCACTGGTCTTGATGAGCGCCAGGACCTCCCCCTCCTGCTTGATCTCCCCCTGCCACTCGTAGATCGACCCGATCCCCGGAATCACATTCACGCACGCTGCCAGTTGCTTTTCGATCAACGCCGTGCCAATCTGACGCGCCTGCTCGACGTCGGGAAAGGTGCAGAGAACCACGAGAACCTTGCTCACCGTCCCCTGATACCCGATCAATCCCAACCGGCAACAGAATTTGGATAGCGGCTTCATCGAGAAACTCCTTTCCCGGCTCGACCGCCTGGGCCCCCGGCAGGTGCAGGCCCTCGTGGACCGCCTGGTGCGCGAGAAGGGATTTCTCGAGAGCGTCTTCGAAGCGCTGCGGGAAGGGGTCCTGATTCTCGACACCGACGGGGTGGTCACCTTCCTGAACCGCGCCGCCAGCGGCTTCTTCGGCCTCGACCCCGGGGAGGCCCCCGGCCGCAAGCTCGACACCCTCGTGCGCGGTCTCGACTGGGAATCGTTCATCCGCCCCGGCCGGCAGGCGGTCAGCCGCGACCTCGAGATATTCTACCCCGAGAACCGCTTCCTGAATTTCTATCTCGCCCCCATCGCCGAGGACCTCGAAGGCACCGAGGAGCACCTCGGCTATGTCATGCTCGTCCGCGATATCACCGAAACCCGCCGGCAGACCGAGCAGGCCATCGAGAGCGAGAAGCTCAGCGCCCTCACCCTCCTCGCCGCGGGCGTCGCCCACGAGATCGGGAACCCGCTGAACTCGCTCGGCATTCACCTCCAGCTGTTGCAGCGCAAGATCGACAAGCTCCCGGAGGCGGACCGCGGGGACTTCGCGCAGCACCTCTCCACCGCCCAGAGCGAGATCGGCCGCCTCGACACGCTGCTGCAGGAATTCCTGCAGGCCATCCGGCCCAGTTCCCCCCAGCGCGAGCCGGCCCGGCTCAACACCCTCGTGCGCGAGACCCTCGCCACCCTCGAACCCGAACTGTCCTCGCGGAACATCAAGGTCAACCTCGAACTCGACGACGACCTTCCCGCCATGCCGCTCGACGCCTCGCAGTTCCGGCAGGCGCTCTTCAACCTCTTCAAGAACGCCTACCAGGCCCTCGACTCCTCCGACGGGAAACTGACCGTGACCTCCCGGTTCACCGACTACGAGGCGACCCTGACCGTCGAGGACAACGGCTCCGGCATCTCGCCCGAGATGATGGGCAGCCTCTTCGAGCCCTTCCGCTCGGGGAAGAAGACCGGCACCGGGCTGGGCCTCCTCATCGTCCGCCGTATCGTCCGGGAACACGGCGGCGAAATCGAAGTCGAAAGCGAGGAGGGCCGCGGAACCCGCGTCACCCTCTTCCTCCCCCGCTCCGAAAAACGGGTCCGCCTCCTCGAGGACCACGCCAAATCCGTGATCGAGGTGTGAGCGACCCGCCACCCGCAAATTGGAAACCGTGAACGGAGAACCGCATCTCGAATCCCCCAGCGCATGAAGCCCCTGGTCCTGATCGTCGACGACGAAAAACCCACCCGCGACGGCCTCCGCATGGCCCTCGAGGAGAAGTTCGAGACCTACGTCGCGGCCGACGCCAAGCAGGCCCGGCAGGTCCTGAAGTCCGAGCCGATCGACATTCTCCTCACCGACCTGCGCCTCGGGGCGGATTCCGGGATGGACCTGCTCGAGGAGGCCCTCGCCCTCCCGAAGCCCCCGGTCGCCATCATGATGACCGCCTACGGATCGGTCGACACCGCGGTGGAGGCCATGCGGCGGGGCGCCTGGCATTTCGTCACCAAGCCCGTGCACCTCGACGAGGTCGAACTTCTCCTCACCCGGGCGGCCGGCAGCCGGCGCCTCGAGAAGAGCAACCGGCGCCTCGAAACCGAGGTGCGCGAACTCAAGGCCCGGGCCGGGAAACCATCCCACGGACTGCAGCGCCTCATCGGGAAATCCCCCCAGATGAAGGCCGTCACCGACCTCATCGAGCAGGTCGCCCCCACCAAGGCCACCGTCCTCATCGAGGGCGAATCCGGGACCGGGAAGGAGGTCGTGGCCCACGCCCTGCACGACCTCTCGGGCCGCCCGGCGGACCGGATCGTCATCGTGAACTGTGCCGCCCTCTCGCCCCAACTCCTCGAGTCGGAACTCTTCGGCCATGAAAAGGGGGCCTTCACGGGAGCCACCAGCCGCCGCATCGGCCGCTTCGAACATGCCACCGGCGGCACCATCTTCCTCGACGAGATCGCCGAAATCGACCCCGCCATCCAGGTCAAGCTCCTCCGGGCCCTGTCCGAGCGGACCATCGAGCGCGTCGGGTCGAACAATCCCGTCCCGGTCGACGTGAGGCTCATCGCCGCCACCAACAAGAACCTGCAGGAAATGGTCGCCGCCGGGAAATTCCGCGACGACCTCTATTTCCGCCTCAACGTGGTGTCCATCACGATGCCTCCCCTGCGCCAGCGGGCCGAGGATATCGTGCTCCTCGCGAACGCCTTCCTCAAGGAGTTTGCCGATGAAAACGACCGTCCGGTGAAGCCGCTCAGCGACGAGGCCCTCGCCACCCTGCGGGCCTACCGCTGGCCGGGCAACGTCCGGGAGCTCCGCACCGCCATCGAACACGGCGTCGTCATGTCGAATTCCGACCGCATCGAGCTCCACCATCTGCCCGCTTTCCTCGACCAAACGGCCCTTCCCGGCACGACACCCGCTCCGGGCCATTCCCCGGATGGACAAAAGGGCCTTGCCCCCGCCGAGGAATTTAACTTGCATGCCCTGGAAGTTCGGGCGATCCGAAGTGCCCTCCGGCGCACGGACGGCAACCGCACCAAGGCGGCCGAGCTGCTCGGCATCAGCCGGCGCACCCTGCAACGAAAACTCAAAGGCTTATCCACCGGTTCCGACGACGCCTGATCTTATCACCATGAGCAACCCGGATTCGCCCAACCCCCTCTTCAATCCCGCCGTTCTCACCCGGCGCGTCCTCTTCTTCGTGCTCCTTGCAGGCCTCGCGCTGCTCTACCTCCTGGTCTTCTTCCGCGGGATCAGCGAACCCCAGGGAATGGACCAGGCCCAGATCGCCCGCGAGATCGCCCGCGGCAACGGCCCCCGGACCAAGGTCCTCCGGCCCGTCGCCATCTGGCAGAACCAGCAGGCCAGCGGCGGACAGGCCACCCTCGAGGAAGCCTCCTACGACACCTACCATGCCCCCCTGAACCCCCTCTTCCTCGCCGCCGTCTTCAAGGCGGTCGGGGCCGAGGAATCCGCGGCGTGGCGCATGGCCGACAGCGAAACGGTCTACAAGCTGGATCGCGTCGTGGCGGCCGCTTCCGTGATCTGTTTTCTCATGGCCATCGGGGTGAACTATCTCCTCATCGCCCGCCTCTTTGACAACAAGATTGCGGGGGTCACCGCCCTGCTGATGCTGTTATGCGATCTGAACTGGCGATTCTCCCTGAGCGGCCTCCCGCAGATGCTCATGCTCCTGCTCTTTTCCTGCGCCATGTTCTTCGCCTATCGCGCCGTGGAAAACTCGGAGGAAGGAGGGCTGACGCTGGTCCCGGCGCTGCTCGCCGGCTTGTTCCTCGCCCTCCTGGCCCTGGCCCACTGGCTGGCGATCTGGATCATCCTCGGCTACATCGTCTTCGCGTCGATCCTCATACGTCCGCGGGGCATCGCCGGCGTCATTGCGGTCGTGTTCGTCCTCCTGTTCGCGGCCTACCCGGTCTTCAAGAACGCCGAATACACCGGGTCTCCGGGGGGAACCGCCCTCCTCGCGCTCTACAACGGCCTGGGCGGAAGTGAAGACTTCGTCATGCGGTCCTTCGATCTCGGGGAAGCGTCCCTGCCGCTCCAGAACCTCCCCCAGAAGATCATCCGCACCATGCTGTCCCAGGGGAACAGCCTCTACGTGCAACTCGGGTCCATCGTCGTCGCCCCCCTCTTCTTCATCTCCCTGCTGCATCCCTTCAAGCGCCGGTCCATCGCGACCTTCCGGTGGGGAATCCTGCTCATGTGGCTGACCGCCGTCCTCGGCATGTCGATCTACGGGCTGGGCACCGGGGGCATCCACTCCAACCAGCTCCACATCCTCTTCGTCCCGCTCATGTCGGCCTACGGGCTCGCCTTCATCACCATTCTCTGGAGCCGCCTCCGGATCGCCACGGAGGTCCCCCAACTGCGCAATGCGCACTTCTTCGTGGTCGTCCTCATCAGCGCCGGACCGCTGCTCCTGAGCCTCCCGCGCGACATCCGGAGCGGATTCAGCGCCGAATCCATGCAGCCCCACTGGCCGCCGTACTTCCCGTCGACGCTCAACACCCGCCTCACCGAACTCACCCTCCCGAACGAGATCGTGGTCTCCGACCAGCCGTGGGCGGTGGCCTGGTATGCCGACCGCAAGAGCATCTGGCTCCCCCGCAAGCCGGAGATCTTCGAGATGCTCGAGGGCATGGCGGAGGACCAGGGGACGCCCGTGGCCGGCATCCTCATCTCTCCCTATTCCCACAGCATGCAGACCATGCCCAACGTCTTCCGGGAGTACGCCGACTTCATCCCGCTCATCCTCGACGGCTGGGCCACCGCCTCCATCCGCTCGCCCCGCGCCGGCATCCTCGCCGAGGGGCAGCGCGACATTAAGACCATCCTTGCCCGCTACCCCCATCCCGCCTATTTCAACGGCAGTCTCCTGATGTACTGGTCCTCGCAGCCGGTCTACCAGGAATAGTCCGCGAATCCCCGTCCGCCGGCCCCCGCGCCGGACCGGACGCGCCCAGCCTCCATCGACCCGCATGCCACGAAAACCCGCCCCCAAGCCGGCCGCTCGGCCCGGCAGCGGAGAGGACCTCTCCTTCGAGGAGGCCCTCCAGAAACTCGAGTCCCTCGTCGATGCCATGGAAAACGACCAGCTCCCCCTCGAGGAGCTTGTCGCCCACTACGAGCGGGGCGCCGGGTTGCTTCAGCATTGTGAAACGACTCTCGCGGCGGCGCGAAAACGCATCGAATTGATCAAACTCACCCCACCGGAGGAAAAGGGGCTGGAATCCGGCGGCGAGCCAGCTGAAGCTTCAGGTCCTGCCGGTGATGCCGCAGGCGACGAAGGCGATGACATCCGACTCCTCTAACGAAGTTCCGCAGGCTCCTGCCGCCACGGAAAAGTTCCTCCCCGGGATCAAGTCCCCCGAGGACGTCCGCGCCCTCGACGAGGATTCCCTGCCGCTCCTCGCCCAGGAGATCCGCGACACCCTCATCAACACCCTTTCCGAAACCGGCGGCCACCTCGGCCCCAACCTCGGGGTGGTGGAACTGACCATCGCGCTGCACCGCATCTTCTCGACCCCCCATGACAAGTTCGTCTTCGATGTCGCCCACCAGGGGTACGTCCACAAGATGCTCACCGGGCGCGCCGATCGCATCGGGACCATCCGCCAGTACGAGGGGCTGAACGGCTTCCTCCTCCGCACCGAGTCCGAACACGATTGCTACGGCGCGGGCCACGCCGGGACCTGCCTGTCGGCGGCCCTCGGAATGGCCGCGGCCCGCGACCTGGCCGGAAGCGATGAGCACGTCGTGGCGGTGGCGGGCGATGCCGCCTTCACCTGCGGACCGACCCTCGAGGCCCTCAACAACATCGCCGAAACGACGAAGCGCTTCATCGTCGTGCTGAACGACAACGAGTGGTCGATCGACAAGAACGTCGGCGCCATCGCCAAGTATTTCAACGCCCTCCAGACCAACAGCGCCTATTCCGGCGTCCGCCAGACGGCCTCCGAGTTCGTCCAGAAGATCGCCGGCGAGGGGGTCCGGAAGTTCGCCCACAAGATCGAGCGATCCGCCAAGAACCTGCTTTTCCCGAACGTCCTGTTCGAGAAATTCGGCCTGCGCTACTTCGGGCCCATCGACGGCCACAACCTGCCGCTGCTCATCAAGACCTTCGACTACCTGAAGCGCCAGGACGAGCCGGTGGTGCTTCACATCATCACCGAGAAGGGCCGCGGCTACAAGCCGGCCCTCGACAAGCCCGGGAAGTTCCACGGCCTCGGCCCCTACAACATCGAGGACGGGTCGACCAGCGGCGGCGGCACCCCGACCTACTCGGAGATCTTCGGCCGCACCGTCACGGACTTCGCCAAGAAGGACGAGAAGGTCGTCGCCGTGACGGCCGCCATGCCCGGGGGCACCAAGCTCGACATCTTCAAGGACGAGATCCCGGACCGCTACTTCGACGTCGGCATCGCCGAGGAGCACGCCGCCCTCTTCGCCTGCGGGCTCGCCACCCGGGGCTACAAGCCGTTCCTCGCGATCTACTCGACCTTCATGCAGCGGGCCTACGACATGATCATCCACGACATGGCCTTGCAGGAACTGCCGGTGCGCCTCTGCATGGACCGCGGCGGGCTGTCCGGCGACGACGGCCCGACCCACCACGGCCTCTTCGACATCGGCTACCTTCGCCACATCCCGAACATCGTCCACATGCAGCCGAAGGACGAAGAGGAGTTCGTCGACATGCTCTGGACGATGAACCACTACGAGAAGGGCCCCATCGCGATCCGCTACCCGCGCGGAGCCGGCACCGGCGCCAAGCCGAAGGAGCAGCCCGTCCAACTCGAGATCGGCAAGGGCGAACTCGTCGAGGACGGCCAGGACATCGCCCTGATCGGCCTCGGCTTCCTATTCGAAATGGCCGGCGAAGCCCGCGAGAAACTCATCGCCCAAGGCCACTCCGTGGCCCTCATCAACCCGCGCTTCATCAAGCCCCTCGACGCCGATCTCATCCTCGAGTACGCCCGGAAGTGCAAGGTCCTCTGCACCTTCGAGGACCACGTCATCGCCAACGGCTTCGGCGCCGCCGTCATCGAGCTCCTCCACGACCACGGCGTCACCACCCCGGTGGAACGCATCGGCTGGCCCGACGAATTCGTCGAACACGGGAAAGTCGACATCCTCCGCGAAAAGCACGGC
>JABDMC010000124.1 GCA_013001695.1 Akkermansiaceae bacterium | reverse complement strand
GAATTGGTTTTGTGCGAGGGCGCTGGGGGAGGAGAGGATCGCCCCGCCGACGGCCAGGAGAGCAAGCCCCAGGCGGTTGAGGTTGTAACGAAATCTGGTCTTCATGGCTTTGTGCGCTCCGAGTTGGTTACGTAGGGACGGATTGACGGATTCATTTTCCCTTTTCCGAGCTTGGCAGTTTGGTGAAAGGGACTGATCCAAGTCAAGGGAAAGCAACTTTCGGGTGGTTTCGGCCTGTCGAATGGTCAAATGGTGACACGGGCGTTCCGCCAGTGGCCTGGAGAGTGCCGCCTCCGATCCAGAGCGATCCGTAATCTTGAGATTCCACCCCCACCATCCGCCTCGGGCGGACCGGGTCTGACTGGGCCGGGAGAACTGGCCCGGAAGAGGATCCTCGCGGCCGCGACCGCGGACCGGTGGCGTTTCGCCGGTCGGGGTTCTTGCCGGTGGTTCCCGTCCGGTGCCGCGACCCGTTCACGGGGCGCATCACCCGCGCCGTTTGAATATCGCCGCATGGACAATGCCGCCAAAGCTGACGGCAAAGACAAGCACGCCCCCCACGACCCCTCCCCACAGGTAAAGCGGGTTCTCGAAGAATTCGTCCTCGCGGGTTTTCCGCACCCAAATGCTCCAGAGCAGCAACGACAGGGACACCATCAACCCGAGGTGGGACAGGATCGACCAGGCCGAGGGGCGAAGTTTCCGGAACTGAAACAGGTAAAACACCGCAAACACCGGCAGCACGAACAGCCCCGAGAGAGCACGGCGCGCTTCGGGAAGACCGTTGCGCAGGACGAGCACCCAGGCCGTCACCGACAGGGCGACCAGTGCCAGGACGGTGACCGCCTTGAGCACAAACCAGAGCCGGGCTCGCATCGGGGATTGGGGCGACTTCATCGACATCGCGCAGACAAACTTGAACCCACCCGGGCGTCAGCGGGTTTCCACATCCGAGATCTGCTTATCGACTTCGAGGGTCGCGGCCCGGGTCAGCTTCCCGTCTGCACCGATCTGGTAGACCGACAGGGCCCCTTCCCCGAATTCCGTCACCACCAGGTAACGTCCGTCCGGCGAGGCGGCGAGCCCCCACGGGATCTTGCCCGTCTTCGTCAGACCGAGCGGCTTCAGGTCTCCATCCGGCTGGACCGCGTAGCCTGCGATGAAATCGAAGTCGTGCTTGTGTCCCCGGATCCCCGCGTAGGCGAACCTGCCATCCGGCGTCAGCAGGATATCGGAGGAACTGACGCCCTCGGCGGGAGCCTCGTCACCCACGGCGCTGGCGCTCTTCCAGAAGGCGAGTTTTCCATCTTCTCCCTGGCGGTAAATCGAGACCCCCAGTCCCTGTTCCTCGGAAAAATAGAGGAGCGGCAACTTGGGGTGGTAGGCCAGGTGACGCGGCCCGGTCCCCTCCGGGGGATTGACGTTGAGCGGGTCCAGTGGCTTCACTTCCCCGCTCGCCGCATCGAACGAGTACTGGTAGAGGGCATTGTTCTCCTTCACGTAGGGAATGTAGAGGAACCGGTTGTCCGGTGACACCAGGACGCAATGCGCCGACTTGCGGCCTTCCTGCAGGGAGGCCGCCAATTCCTCGCGCGCCCCGTCCTCCCGGAGCCGGAAGACATCGACAACTCCCTCTCCGTAGTTGCACGCGAGCAAAAACCGCTCCTCGCGGTCGAGGCTCAGGTAGGAATAGTCGCGCGGCATCGTGAACGTGCGGGGCCTCTTCCAGGTTCGTTTCGCTTCGTCGAAGTCGACGATGGCCCAATTCTCCCCGATCGAATTGGCTCTTCCCGAGATGAAGAAGCGGGTTCCGGCGCGGTTGCGGGCAATGGATCGGCCGCCGAAGGTGATGTTGACCTTGTGGACCGTGCGGAGCTGCAACCCGTCGTCGGTGGGTTCGGCATGGATCACCAGCAATTTTCTCGATTCCCGGCTCGGAGCGAGGATCCGGAAGAAGCTGTCTTCGGCCCGGGCGGGGAGGACAACCACGCCACCGAGGATGGCCAGCAGGAGGATTTTCACGAGAACAGGCTACCGAATGACGATTTCGACCGGCAACCCCAATTCGCCGAGAGGCACCGCCTCCGGGGCTGGAAATCGAGTTCGGCAGGACGCATCCTAGCCGGCATCGGCTTCCTCCGGATTGATCTCGACCGCCTCGGGATCCGACTCGGTCAACGATCATGGCAAGGCCGCCTTCGTCAGGTTCCGGGTTTCGTCGAATAGAACGACATCGGGACGGGGAATGCAGTGCCGACACGAGAGAACCAAGGGCGGTCCCGGACGCGGTTCGATTTTCGCCTCGAGAGGCCCGACTTCCCTCCGATTAGGGGTTGGCGAATGCTGATGAATCGTGACCGTCTGCATCGTCTCACCTCACCAGGCGGTGATCCGATCCGCGTCATCCCGCCCTGCTCCGGGGGCTGCGGCGGACACCGTTTGACTCCTGAAAATTTATCGAACCGTTGATTGTTGTCTGCTCAGGACCCCGCCTTTCCTTTGCATCCGATCTTGCGTTGCGGGTCGAAGCTGATCAACCTGATAGATGTAGGGTTTTAAGAGGTGGACCGTCGCGCACATCCCCATCGTTGCCGCCTGCTGGGCGCCGTTTCGTCCTGGCGATGGATCACGGTTCCGATCGCCGGCTTCCTGATCGTGTTCCAGTCCTTCGCGGTGCTCTACGCGCAGGTGGACGCCGCGAACCAGGTCTACCACTCCCATGCCGCCTTCGCGGGCCAGCCCATCCCGCTTCCGGCGGCCCCCTCCCCCGCCCCCGCCGGCAGCCAGGTCGGCATGGTCGGCGGAACCCTGGTCAGCGATGAAGAACGGGCCGCCGTCATCGCCGAGGCCAAGGCCGCCCAGTTTCGATTTCACTCCGGGGACGCCGGCAACGTCACGGCCGCCAATCGGCACAACCGGATCGACATCTCCTACTCGGCGGGCGACCTGCGGGTCACTCCGCAGCAACCACCCCGGGCGCTCCTGGATGCGGCCCCCGCCGGGCCGGAGTGGCAGGTCCGCCTCACGGCGCGATCCCTCGAATGTGATTCGACCGGCATCCCGCTCGCCGCAGGCGCTGCGACTCCGCTCGCGGTCGTCGACGAACGGGTGACCGCCGTGCTCACGGATGGCTGCAACGAATGGTATGTGAATCGTGCCGAGGGTCTCAAGCATGGGTTCACCATCGATGATCCGGGCCTCGGTCCCGCGCCCCCGGGACATGTCGCGGTGAGCTTGGCGGTGGATACGAACCTCTCGCCGGTTCTGGAGGAAGCGGCCGTGCATTTCCGGAACGCGAGCGGGAACACCGTGCTACTCTATCGCGACCTGCACGTCCTTGACCGCTTCGGACAGGCCTTGCCGTCCACGATGGACCTGCAGGCCTCGCCGATCGACGGGAAACCCCTCATCACCCTCACCGCCGACACCCGGGGGGCGGTCTTTCCCATCACGATCGACCCGCTCATGGTGGCGCCGGACGGCTTTCCGACCATGGCGCCGAGCCCGGGGTCCAATGAGGAATTCGGCTTCGCCGTGGCGGGGCTCGGCGACTGGTTCATTTCGACCGCGCCGGGGCGCGGCAACGGGCAGGCCTTCGTCTACGGGCGGAACCAGGGCGGGGCCGGCCAGTGGAACCTGCATTCCACCCTCGAGATCCCCGCCTCGGAAAATCCCGGAACCAACGACCGCTTCGGTCACGCCGTCGACATCGGGTTGGACCCCGGCACCGGCCAGCCGGTCATCGCGGTCGGCGCCCCCGACCATGCCGGCTGCGGGGCGGTCTTCATCTTCGTCCTGGTGGCCGCGGCATGGACCTTCCTCCAGATGATCCAGCCGAACGACCTCCTCGGGGGAGACCAGTTCGGTTGCGCCATCAGCCTGTGGGGCACCTTCCTCGCGATCGGCGCCTACCTCCACGGCTTCAACGGGGCCGCCTACGTGTTCTCGCTGGTTGCGTCGGTCTGGACGATCTTTCAAAAGCTGACGGTTGCGAGCGCCGGGGCGGGGGCCGAGGTCGGGCGGGCCATCGACATCACCGATCGGGACCTGCTGGTCGGGGCCCCCGGGGAGAACTCCGGCGCGGGAGCGGCTTACCTCTTCACCAGGCTCCTCGTCGCGGGGGCGCTCTTCTCCCTGGCCTTCTTCCGGCTCTTCACCGACAAGGCCACCGCCGGCGCCGCCTTCGGGTTCGCGGTCGCCGTGACCTACACCATGATTGCGATCGGTTGTCCGGGGCTCGATACGGACGGAACGAACACCCTGATCGACCGCGGGGGCGTCTTTCTCTTTGCCTATTATGCCGCCACGGCTTCGTGGGCCTTTCTCCTCGCCCTCTTCGGTTCCGTCGCGGGGGGACTCCTCGGCTACTCGGTCGCGCTCGACTACGAAAACCACCTCGCGGCCGGACGGCCCGGGTCGGTCGCCGGCGCCCTGGGAGGGCTCATCCTGGTCTTTCTGTTCAACCTCTACAACTTCTACTTCAACCCGAGCCAGAGTTACGATGCTCCCACCACCGTCAATCCGCCCGTCGAGCCCGATCCGGGGATGCAGTTCGGCCACGCCGTGGCCCTGCTCGGCACCATTCTCTTCGTCGCGGCGGTCGCCTACAACGTGAGCATGGGGGTCATCTTCCGGTTCCTTCTCACCGCCACGGCCCTGGCCTTCGGGGACTGGCAGTTGCTCTTCTTCACGCAAGCCATGATCGACGACCCGGCCCTCCAGCATTTGGTCGGCGCGACGGGTGACTACAGCGGCGACGGCATTCCCAATATCCTGAAGTGGGCCCTGGGCTTGCTTCCCGTCCTCTACAACCCCGATCCCATGGCCCGCCTCCTGGTATCCAACGGCTACTTTTACCTCACGTTCCCGATCAGTCTGGTCGCCCTCAACCTTCTCTTCGTGATCGAGTATTCGCTCCATCTGAGTGCCTGGTTCCCGATCAATCTCGGCCCGCTGGCCGGGCAGTTTTTCCTGGGCGTTGTGGATCGGGGGATCACGGCAGACCTCCTTTTTGTTACCATTGCCATCGCGGCGGCCCTCCGCCTTTACCTCCGCCTTTACGCGGCGGAAACGTCCTAGCGACCGGCGGATCGGCC
>JABDMC010000353.1 GCA_013001695.1 Akkermansiaceae bacterium | reverse complement strand
GCCTGGGTCACGAAGACGCGATCCCCGTGGACGGCGGGGGTGGAGTTCCCGCGCTCCGGCAGGGCCACCCGCCACCGCACGTTCTTTTCCGGCCCCCATTCCAGCGGGACTTTCTCCTCGGAGGTTTTTCCCGATCCGAGCGCATCGCCGCGCCATGCCGGCCAATCCGCGGCGCCGGCCCACGAGGGGAGCGCGATGAACAGTAATCCGGCCCAGGTAATCGGTTTCATGATCCTTCATCCATAGCGCACGCGGCCCAAGGTGCAAGCTTGGCCCGGTGGGGCGCCAAACAGCCCCTGCGGCGGAGGGACCATTCCCCCGGCCCCGCCGGCGGGGAGAAGCCGGGGCGTGGTGGTCTCCGGTCCTACTCCACCACCACCGTCCAGCGCACGAACAAGTGCGAGGCCGGGCTGGTGGCGAGGAAGGTGTGGGTCGTCCCGCTGCCGCTGTCGGTCATCGGGAACCAGTCGACCAGGTTGATCGTCCACTCCGCGCCGTAGGTCACGCCGCTCACCCCGGCCGGTTCGGTCATGGTCAGCTCGAGCTGGTTATCCGCCGGCATGGTCGGGGCCGGCAGGCTCCCCGCGTCGGACGGATCGGTGGGATCGAGCCCGAAGCCGTACTCGAATCCGTTGGTGAGGCCATCCTGGTCGTGGTCGAGATGCGAGGCCCCCACCGTGGCCCGGTGGACCCAGGCGTCGTAGCCGGTGGGCGCCACCGCGGTCGCCAGGAGCGGGTCGCTCCAGCCATAGGCCTTGCATCCCAGCGTCGGCCGGGCCCGCAGAAAGTAGGTCGTGCCCTCCGTCAGGGGACCGCCCGCGGTGGTGTCATCGAGGGTGAAACTGGTGGCCACCCCGAGATCGGTGATGGTCCCCGCCCCGAGGCTCGAGCTGTTGGTGACCGTGATGTCGTCGAGGTAACAGCCATAGAACTGGCCGGTCTGGTTGAAGGCCGAGCCGCCGTTGCGGCGGTAGATGAACCGGATCCGGATAATCTGCCCGTCGTAGGCGGCGAGGCTGAGGCTGGCACCCTGCCAGGAGCTGTCCCAGCTTCCGGAACTGCTGCCCCCGGCCTGGCGTCCCCAGATCTCGGTCCAACTCCCCCCGGCATCGGTCGAGATCTCGGCGCTCAGGCGATTGATGGACGGCACTGAGGCGCGGAATATGTTCCAGAAATCGAGGGTGCTGGTGGCGGTCGGGATGATGTCGCGGTCGATCTCGAAGCTCTGGTCCTCGAAGTTATCAAAGGTGAAGTGGAAGGCCTTCGTCCCGGTGCGGGGCCCCGGGGATCCTCCTGCCGGGGTGAGCGCCTCGCGCAGGTCATATCCACCGGTGGTCCCGTCGATGATCACCGGGGTGGGAGAATCCTCCGCCCCTTCGGTCCACGGCGTGGCGTCGGTGGAGGCCACCTCGACCTCGTACTTGTCGGCCCCGGCCCCGCTCAGGGGGGTGATCTCGTAGGTCGCGCCCGTGGTCGGCGGGCTGCTGGTCCCGGTGATCGCGTAGGGCTCGGCGAGGGCGTTGACGTTGATGGGCGTGACCCGGTAGGTGAAGGTGGCCGACGCTCCGCTGGCCCCGGGGGTCACCCCCGTGACGCTCACCTCGAACTCGGTTTCCTCCGGGGCGGACCCGCCGAAGCCCGACCAGTCCGGTTCCCAGACGATGGCGGGATCGGCCGCGAGGCCGCCGCCGGTGTAACGGTGGATGATCGAGACCGGGACATTGGCGTTGTCGCTGACCCGCTTCATGGTCACCGCGGCGGAGGTGAAGGTGGGCGACCCGAAGGTGGCGGTGCTGAAATGCAGCGACCAGCGCGGCCACACCGTCGAGGAGGGGACGAAGCCGGCCGGCGGCCACGCGTAGTAGGACCCGGTCGCGGACCGGTGGGTGGAGCTGTCGACCACCCAGATGCTGTTGGTGGGCGTTTGCCCGCCGGAGGGGATATCACCGGTTCCCATCACGGTCTGTCGCGGGTAGAGCAGCCAGCGCCGGTGGCCGACGGCCTCATTGCCGTTTCCCGGATCGCGCATGTAGCCGTCGATGGACCCGGCCCCGAAACTGCCGAGGGCGAGGTTTCCCTTTTCGGCGCCTTCCTGGCCGTCGGCCGTCCAGCAGCGCCCGGTTCCCCACGTTGCGGCCGGATCGTGGGAGAGACCGTTGCGATCCGACATGATCAACGCCGCGGCCTGGGCCTTGGCGTTGCGGGTGGCCTCGAACTCGATGTCGGCCGGAAGTCCCGCCATGGCCCGGTAATAGTTGATGCGGCGCCGCACGTCGTCCTTGAAGGCGGGGGAAGTCGTCCCCGGCGTGCAGGATCCCACGTTGCCGTCCCACCCGATGTTGGCGGCGTAGTTTTCCGAGGCCGCGTAGATGCAGTGGTAGAACGACAGGACGTCGTTGCGGTCGCTCGTGTCCACCGACAGCGCCACCAGGGAATCCCCGACCGCGGTGGACTGCGACATGCCGGGCGACCACGCCGCCGCGAAAAGAGCCGTCGCCGCATAAGCTCCCGCCCCGGCAAGGAATCGCATCGTTCCCCATCCCGTCTCGTTTCGAATGTCGGATATTCCTCGCATCTGGACGATTAGGATAGTTACAGCAACCGCCCTTCGTCAAGAGTTCCTAGGCCTTCGCGGTGGCCTCCGCTGGTCGCGCCGGCGCCCACCCGCGCCTCGGAGGCCGGCGCGGACCCGGAGGAAAGAACTTTAGTGTTCCTGAGTTTCCTTAGTGCCAAAGTATTGCGCACCTGCGGACCCGGGGGCGCGGCGCGGGGCCTCCGGACGGCCGGGAGGATTCCGGGTCGCCGGGAACGGGAAGGTCGGGGCAGGGCCACACCCCGGATCCGATCAAAGTCCGATGGCAGGCCCTGCCCCGATCACCTTACCTGTTCAATGACACGTTCCCTTGGGAGAATGGAGTCAGGCGGCGCACGCCTCGAGGGCCTCCTCGAGCATCGGGTAGAGATGCGGGCGCCCTTCGAGAAGGGTGGTCCAGAGCCAGTCGCCATGCTGGGCGCGGAACTGCCGGCGCCGGGCGGCGTAGTCTTCGGCAAGGTCCACGAGGCGCGCTTCACGGGGCGCCTTCTGCTTCAGGACCCACTTGGTGATCTCGCCGGCCACCCGGAGGAGCCGGTCCTCGTCGAGCGGCTGGTCGAAGTGGCTGCAGATCTTGGAGAACTCGGCGGGAAGGTCGCTGTGGAGGCCCTCGTAGCGGATCGCGGTCTTGCGCTCCGTGAAGCGCTCGGTGACGAGCCACTTGTCGAGGTGGGCGGCATAGCGGCGGGTCCAGGCGCCGATGTGTTCCCGCGAATCGACCGGCTCCCCGGTGTAGCGCAGCTGCGAGTAGATCGTGTCGACCGGGTCGCGATAAAGATAGAGGACGTTCCGGCGCTCGACGCCGAGATCAAGGTCGGAGACGTGCCGCGTCAGGTAGTCGAATCGTTCCGGGTAGTAGTAGACGAGATGCAGGGAGGGGCGCTTGAAATACCGCTCCATCAGCATCTGCAGCCAGTGGCTCCCGGTGCGGGGAAAACTGACCAGATACGGGTTGGTGTGGTCGGCGTCGAAGCGGTCCACGAGCCGCCGGTCGCGGATCTCGATCGCCCGCGGCAGGTGGCGCGCGGCGCGGCGGGGGGACGGAGCCCATGGCTCCCGGACACGGTTGGATAAACAGAACAACATGGGGGGTGGGGATAGGATAAGGGTTGAAGAGCCAGACTTTATTCAAACATCTGAATAGTCAGGATATGCTAAATTAAACCCGGGATCGCGGGATCCGGCAATACCCTGACAGGGTTAGAAGCCCGAGACCCCGGAAACCGCGGGAATCGACCCGGAAACGCCTGTTTTTCAGGGTCCGGAACGTCCCTTGCGCGGGGGCGGGTCCGCGCAACGCTCAACGATCTCTGACTGCTTTGCGCCCTTAACCAACCATGTGGACTTTGGGCGGCACCGCTGCTTTTGACTTGAGGTGGCCTCGCAAGCCCAGTTTAGTTTATTGAAGACCCATAAACCCATCCAAACCCATGATTCCTGCTGACGGCGCCTCGCCGTCCTGATGTGTCCTGCCCGCACGGACCCCCCGAAGCGCACCTGGCGTGCACTTGCGCCGTCCCCTGCCCACCCGGCTCATCACCCACGCGATGACCCACCGCGCCCCACAATCACCAACCGTCAAACCCATGAATACGCCCACCGTGAAATCCATCCTCACCACCGCCCTGGTCGCGCTGGCCTGCCTCAGCCTCCACGCCCAGACGACCTACAACAACAACACCGCCAACGATAACAACAACGCCTCGCGGTGGGAGCAAGTTCCCGGAACGGGCGGCGCCAACTGGGACCAGAGCGTCTCTCCCGGATCGTTGTTGAACAATCTCCCGGGGACCGGGCCGCTTGACGACATCGTGTTTCTCAAGAATTTCAAGACGCCGGCCAGCACCCAGCGCATGCGCCTCCAGACCGATGCCGGAACGATCGGAGAACTGACCATCGGCGGGGAAGGGGTTTCGGGGGGCAATGGGAACACGCAGCTGCAGGTGCGTGGCGGCGGTGGCCTGGTCGTGACCGGGCTGACGACCCTGGGACAGGTGGGGCCGTTCACCGCCACCGGCCAGCGCGCGGGCCAGATCAACTACAACAACGGGGTCGCCACGGTGGTCCTGCAGGACGTGGTGAGCGGCAGCACCTCGGGCGCCAACCTGATCCAGACCGACGGCAACGCCTCGGGGACCATCACGATCAACGGGGACATCGACACCGCCGCGGTGCGCAACGCGGCCGGTCTCTCCAACGCCGATGACTTCGAGATCGACCTCCGCTTCCAGGCGGGCACGAACCCCCTCGTCTACGGCGGGGCGGGGGCCCAGACCTTCAACGTGGAGAGCTTCGATATCGTGAATTACGGCGGGAACGCCAGCCGGAGCGCGACGCAGAACGTCCCGGCGAACAAGACCATCAACGCCCTCGCGACGATGGAAATTGCCCGTCATGGCTACACCGGGCCCAACAATCGCACCGCGACCGGCACCCTCAACATCGACGGGGGCACCGTCAACGCCTCCGCGGACGTGAAGCTGGCCAATACCGGGAGTGGAACGGCGATTTTGACCGCCACCGGGACCCTGAACGTGACCAACAACGGGGTCCTCGACATCGGCGGCGAGTTGCGCCTCTCGCCCCTCAACCAGAACGAGGACATCGGAACCAGTCACGTCACGGTCGATACGGGCGGGTCCATCACGATCGCCAAGGGAATCGAGTTCGCCTCCCAGGGGAACCGGCCCAATGCGACCGCGACGATCACCGTCGCCGGGGGCACCATGACGGTCACCAGCGAGATCGAGCGCAGCGACCTCGGGGATTCCACCCTGAACGTCCTCGGCGGGGAGCTCGTCCTGCTCGACGCCGAAGGCGGTCCGCGGGGCGTGAGGGACCTCTTCCACACCGGCGGAACCGTCGACTTCCTGGTCTATGACGGGATGCCGGCCATTGCCACCAGCACCACCACGCTGGCGGGCGCCGCGGGCGGCTCGCTCATCGACCTCACCGGCGGGGCGGGCCTTGATGTGATTGCCGAGATTGACGACACCACCAGCGCGGTGGCCAGCGGGGCGTGGTCCGACACCGGCACCTGGAACACCGGGACCCTCCCGGCGGGGGGCGCCAACCTCGTGTCCAACGGCGCGGTGGTGACCCTCGTGACCTCCGACGCGGCCCTCGCGGGCGACCCCGCGGCGGCGGCCATCGGCAACTCCGACGGCGGCTGGAGCCTCAGCCAGAATGCCAATGACATCACCGCGACCCGCACCGGGGCGAGTTACGGAACCGGTCCCTCGCTGGCGGAGATCAGCGGGGCCTTCGTGGTGACCAGCGCCACGGACCTCAATATCCAGAACGCGGCCGGGGTCGGCGCGGACGCCACCCGCCTCGAGATCGGTCCGGGGGCGCTGACGCTCAGCGGCGCCTCGAGCCTCACGCTCGGCGGCACCGCCCAGGGGAGTGTCACGCAGAGTGCCGGGACCGTGACGGTCGGCGGCGACCTGCTCTTTGGCGGCGGGGGAGCCCAGGGGGGCACCTATCGCCTCGAGGGCGGGGGGCTGAACGTCACCGGCGACATCGTGGAGGGTGCCTCGGGTGCCCCGGACGGCGCGGTCAACACCGCGTCCCTCTTTATCGACTCGCCCACCCCGGACGCATTGTCCGTCTCGGGCGGCACGATCATCGTCCAGGCCCTGTCGGTCGCGCACTCCGCCGGATCGAGCGCCACCCAGACGCTGGGCGACACCGGGAACATCGACATCACGACCACCGGGACGCTGCGGGTCGGAACCGCCGCGGGCGCCAACGGGACCCTCACCCTCGGCTCCCTCGGCACCCTCACGGCGGCCAACGTCAACGTGGCCCAGGACGGCACCGCGACCGGGACGCTCAACATCGACGGGGCCTTCACGTCCTCAAGCCGGGTCTATGTGGCGGGTGACTCCACCGACGATTCCGATGCCGGGACGACGGGGACCATCAATGTCAGTTCCACGGGGACCTTCACGGTCGTTGCGGGCAACACCGAGATCGGGCGTGACGGGCAGGGAACCCTGAATGTCGACGGGGGGACCTACAACCAGAACGCCGGCAATCTCGTCCTCGGGCAGAACGGGGGGGCCAACCCCGACACATCCGTCGGGACCGTCACCTTCTCGAACGGCGCCACCGTCAACATCGGCGACACCACCGGCGAGGCCAGCAACATCAATATCAACGACGGGGGCGGCGATATCACCCAAACCGGGGCCACCACCGCCGTCACGGTCTTCCAGGACCTGAACTTCTCCCCCAGCGAGAACGGTTCCTCGTACCTCCTTGCGGGCGGCACCCTCGACGTGGACCGCAACATCAACTCGCGGGGCGGGTCCGGCCAGGACACCCTCACCATCACCGGCGGGGCCCTCGACGCCATCGGCAACCTCAACTTCAGCGCCGGCACCAACAACCTCGTGAAGCTCATCTCCGACACCTCCACCGTGACGGTGGGGGGGCTGGTCTTCGGGGCGGGCACCACCGTCGAGTACGAGTTCAACAGCCTCGGGTCGGTCTCGAGCCTCGGTGTGCAGGGCAACGTCACCCTGAACGACGCCACCCTCGTCCTGAGCGGCACGCTCCCGACCGCGGGTTCCACGACCCTGATCGATGGCGATGCCTCGGTCTACACCGGGACCTTTGCGGGCCTCCCGGAAGGCGCCTTCTTCGAGCAGGGCGGCCAGAACTACGAGATCACCTACGCGGGCGGCGACGGCTTCGACACCGTCATCACCGCCGTGGCCGGGCCGATCGTCACGATTTCGGCCGATTCCGGCAGCGTCGTGGAAGGCGGGACGGCCGGATTTACCCTGACGCGGGTCGGCCCCACGGCGGGGGACATCGATGTGACGCTGGCCTACAGCGGCAGCGCCACCGACGGCTCCGATTTCACCGGAGTGGCGATGGTGACCATCCCGAATCTCGCCACCAGCGCGGACCTCGACCTCTCGACGTCCCCGGACGGGGATTACGAGGGTTGCGAGGTGATCAACGCCGTGATCACCGGGGTGAGCAGCTCCGTCATGGCGGAGGTCGGGTCTCCGGCGGAGGCCGCCATCGCGCTCCTCGACGCGAATGTCACGCCGACCGTCAACGAGAACTTCGAACAGACCCTCGCGGGCAGCGGCACGGTGCCCATCGACGCCATCGTGGTGAGCGATCCCGACGCCGACTACGACTCGAATTACGACACCACGACCTCGACGCCCCTGTATCACTACACGGGGCAGTCGAACGTCTCGGTCTTCAACGACGGGCGGGCCAATGAGGACTTCGACTTCGACCTCGACGCCACGGGGCCGACCCTCGATGAAGGTGCCGGCTTCTCGCTCGACTTCGAGTTCACGCCCAGCGCGGGAGACGTGGCGGGCACCACCCTGGTGTGGGAGATCGGGGGCAGCAGCAACGGGTCCTCGTTCTACCTGCTCGACGGCATTCCGCACCTCCTCGTGAAGTGCAACGGCGTGGCCGCGGACGTGCCCACCGACGACGGCACGACGCCGGGCGTCTTCACCGATCTCGATTGGGACAACCCCGAGGGGGCCTCGGGACCGACCGATGACACCGTGGTGGTGCCGCTCGGCACGACCGCCCTCGCGGCGGGCCTCCCGGCGCGGATCGCGGTGATCTTCGACATCCTCGGGGATACCGTGACGTGGTCGGTGAACGGTGCGGCGGCGGATTCCGCCACCCTGGTCGGCCGCGACGGCACGAACTGGCGCGGCGACCACAGCGTGGCCCACGGCCAGCGCAGCGGGGGCATCGGCGGGGCGAACAACGTCTCCGGGGCGCCGTTCGAGGACACCGGGACGCGCAAGATCAAGGACTTCGAGAACGGCTTCGGGGCCTTCGGCTGCGTGCGCTTCTGGAACGAGTCGAGCGGCAGCATCGGCAACATCGCGGGCGGCCCGGAGGATATCTCGGTGCTCCTCGACATCCAGGGGTGGTCCACCACCACCGACGGGTCCTTCACGAGCTCGGGGCCGTTGCCGGTGGTCGACCTGACCGGCGGCGACTTTTCCATCGTCGGCCCGATCGACGACGTCAACGCGACCCTTGCCGGGCTGGAATTCGTGGAATCCACCGCCAGCTTCCCGGTCACCATCAACGTCGAGGTGAGCGACGGGGGCGTCATCCTCTTCGGCTTCATCGTGATCAACGACGTCGCACCGGCGACGGTTTACGTCGATGACGATTTCGCCGGGGCGGCGGGATCGGCCATCGCGGACGCCGACGGCGGGTCGGCGGTTTCGCCGGCGACCTTCCAGGCGGACGCCTTCACGAACTTTGCGGACGCCCTCGCGGTGGTCGCGGCGGGCGGCACCATCGTGGTCAACGACGGGGCCTACCCGGAACAGGTCGGTCTCTCCGGAACGATCTCGCTGCGGGTCACCGATTCGGCGGGTCCCGTCACGATCGACTCGCTGGCGGGTGAAGCCGGCAACGGCATCCAGATCGATGCGCCCAACACCCTCGTGCTCGGCGACGACGCCGGGAACAACGTCATCGCGGGAACCATCAGCGGCGGGGGCAACCTCACCAAGCAGGGGACCGATGTCCTGATCCTCACCGGGGTGAACAGCTACGGCGGCCAGACGAGCGTCGACGAGGGCATCCTGCGGGTGGGCGACAACACCATCACCGGCGTGATCGGCGGCAGCGGCAACATCGTGGTCGCGGCCGGCGCCACCTACCAGTTGCGTCCGGCGGTCGACACCACCACCACCGTGAACGGCACCATCAGCGGCGACGGCGCGGTGCACTCCCAGGGAGACGGGACGGTGAACTTCATCGCGCTCGGGCCGAACACCTTCACCGGCGGCTTCGAGCTCGGCGACGGGGCGGTGTCCGTTTTCGACGGAGTCGACCAGGGAGCCAAGCAGGGCTTCGTGGTGGTCAACAACAGCGGCCACCTCGGGACCGGGCTCATCCGCTCGCGCGGCGGACAGCTCCAGGCCGGCAGCGCCGGGATCAAACTCGCGAACGACATCGATATCGACGGCGGCGGACTCCGCATGGGAGGCACCACGAGCTTCGAGCTGAGCGGCAAGGTGGCGCCCATCGGAGGCACCCGCGGGATCACCAACGCGGGCCTCGAAGGCACCGTGATCACCATCAGCAACGAGCTCGACCTCTACCAGGAGTCGGTCGCGACGGGCCGCGGGGTCAACTTCGAGGCCAGCAATGACCGCGACAACGGCGACATCATCGTGAGCGGCGACATCTCCGGAACGGGCGGGAACATCCAGGTGACGTCCTCGTTCGACAACGGCCTCGTGGTCCTCGGCGGCACCAACACCTACACCGGGACGACCATCGTGGGCGCCAACCTGGTGGACGGGGTGGCGGTCCTGAACGGGACCCACACCGGCGGCGGAACCTACAGCGTGAACAGCGGGACCCTCGCCGGCGCGGGCAGCACCGACAGCACCGTGAACGTCAACCCCAACGGCACCATCACCGGGGCGGGCTCGTTGACGAGCGCGGGCATCCTCGGCACCGGGGACCTCACCATCCTCGGGACGCTCCTGGTGGGCATCGAGGACAGCAGCATGCCCGCCGGGGCGGGCGGCTACGGCCAGATCAACGTCACCGGCTCGGTGGACGTGAGCACCGCCACCCTCGCCTTCTTGACGGACGGCAGCTCGAACCTGGCGGACGCCACGATCACCATCATCGCGAACGATGCCGCCGACGCGGTGAGTCCCGCCTTCACGGGACTTCCGGAAGGGGCGTCGATCCCGATCGACCTCGTGGCCGGCGCGACCGTCAGCTACATCGGGGACACCGGGAATGACGTCACCCTCGCGGTGGCGGCGGCGCTGGACAGTGACATGGACGGCATCCCGGACGGATATGAGCTTGCGAACGGCCTCAACCGGAACGACCCCTCGGACGCCGCGACCGACCCGGACGGGGACGGGACCTCGGCCCTCCAGGAGTGGCTCTTCGGGACCCTGGAGAACAACGCCGGCAGCGTCTTCACGGTGAACCTGACCTCCGTGGACGTCTGCGGGGCGGGCACCCTCGACGTGACCTACGGGCCGGTCTTCGCGGGCCTCACCTACCAGGTGACCAAGTCGACGGATGCCATGACCTTCAACCCGGTGGGAGGGGCCTTCGCGCCCGGAGCGGATGCGCCGGCCAACAGCGAGACCGACTCCGCCGCCACGGACGATGTCGGGCTCTACCGGGTCACGGTGAGCGGCAACGAGCTGCCGTAAGGCCCGGAACCGGCCATCATCATTTCAAGGGCGCCCCGCGGGGCGCCCTTTTTTTGACGGCGGGCCGGGCCGGGCGGAGGGGATCACTCGCCCTCGCCCCGGGCGTTGGTGGCGCTGTCGCTGCGGACCATCTCGGGGGTGGGGAGGGGCTCCTTCAGCGGCAGGATCCAGGACTTCGGCTTCAGGGATCGCGGCTCCGCGGCGAGGTCCACGTTCGGGTCGATGAGGAGTTGCGGCTTGCGGCCGTTCAATGAACACCAGACTTCGGCGCGCACCTCGACGGGGCCTCGTCCCTCGGCTTCCATCACCTCGGCGAGGTGATGGGCGAACTTGTGAATCATGTGCGGCCGGGTGGACATCTTCCCGATCTGGCGCGGGGTCAGGTAGTCGTCGAGGTCGACCTCCCAGCTCTTGCCGGTGGCGGTCTCGGTGATGGTGAAGGTGGCGTCGGACGACTTGTCGCGCAGCATCATGCGCCATGAAAACGTGTGGCCCTGCTCGGTCCAGTTCACCGCGCCCGGATAAAGGTGGGCCCGGAAGGGGACCAGCAGCTGGATGGCGAAGAAGACGCCCAGCACCGCCAGGATGGCGTGCTGGCGGGGACCAAGGGGACCCGGCGATTCGGCGGCAACCGGGTCGCCGGCGGGTTTCGGGGTGATTCCCGCGGAGACCAGGACCGCCCGGCCGATGCGGCGCGGCCAGTCGGGGCGGAAGAAGAGGGTCGTGGCCGCGATCGAGAGCCACGGGAAGATGCCCACCCCGAACATCCACTTGTTGAGCAGGTGGAAGGAAACCGCCCAGAGGAAGGCGAGCATGCGGGTGCGCTTCCAGATCAGGAGCGGCACCACGCTGAGGTCGAAGATCAGGCCGCCGTACGAGAAGAGGTGCACGTACCACTCCTCCTGGACGTACTTTCCGAGGATGGGGTAATCGATGCGGTTCGCGAGCCAGAAGCGCATCGGTTCGCATTGCAGCCAGTCGGGGGTGAGCTTCGCGAGCCCTCCGTAGAAATAGACGATCCCCATCATCGCGCAGAGCGACCACCGGCCCCACGCCGGGGCGGTGCGGGACCGGATCCGGGGCCGCAGGAGGGCGTCCACCGAGAAGGACCGGTGCGCCGGGATGAAGATCATCAGGAAGCTCACCAGGCAGATGAAGTAGAAGTGGTTCATGTACTTCGACTCCTCGAGCAGGACGAAGTAGGAGAAGATGAGGCAGAACACCGCGGTGGCCACGCGGTAGAAGGCGCCGAGCGCGATCAGCAGGGCGCAGAGGCCGAAGAGCGCCCAGAGGTGGTGCAAGCCGTCGCCCGGCAGGGGCTTCACCCAGTCGGCGAGGAAATACGAGAAGTTGAAGGTGGGGTCGGCCCAGTAGGAGGCGACCCGCTCCTGGTCGGCGTAGCGCGCGACCTCGTAGAGCATGAGGAGCCCGAACCCGACCCGGAAGAACACCAGGGAGGCGATGTCCGTGGGCTCGAAAAAGCGCCGCAGGAACGGATGGCGTGAGGGCTCTTCGGGGGGACTCATCCTGGCGGGAAGATTAACACCCGGGCGCCCGCCGGGATCAACCATCATTCGGGCGGGAGGCCATGGTCCATCCCGCTCCTGCCAACCCTATTTGTCCCTTGCGGGATCGCAAGGCCTCCGTCGAGGGAGACCCGCCTCGAGGTTCCTCGTGAGGTGATCGCTTCGTCACCGAAACGATCCGCGGGGAGGCGGAGGGACCGCCTTCCGGCGGCATCGCCCCGCCCCGGAACATCCCGCCGGGGAAGACGAGCGGGTCGTCGCGGGTTCTCCCGCCGTCAGGACGCGCGGCTCCCGTCGACCGCCACCGAGATGCGGTTCTTGCCGCGCGCCTTGCTGCGGAAGAGGCCCTTGTCGGCCGCGGCCAGCAGGTCCTTCGGGGTGGTGGCGTCGTGCGGGCAGGTGGCGAGGCCGAAGGAGGCCGTGACCTGGACCCGCAGGCCCTCCTCCTTGAGGAAGGAGGTCGCGGCGATGGCGCGCCGCACGCGCTCGGTCTTGGCGAGGGCCTGCTCGCGGTCCTGGCCGGGAAGAATCAGGACGTATTCGTCCCCGCCGTAGCGCACGATGCGGTCCTCGGGCGACAGGTGGCGGTGCGTCACTTCCGCGACTTCCCGCAGGACCTTCGATCCCAGCGGGTGCCCGTGAGTGTCGACCACCTGCTTGAAGCGGTCCATGTCGAAGAAGATGAGGGAGAGGGGGTCCTTCGCTTTCCTCTTCTTCAGGGCCTGCTTCAGGTATCCGTGCAGGAAGCGGGTGTTGTGGAATCCGGAGACATCGTCGCGAAGGCTTTCCTCCTGGAGGGCGCGATTCGCATCCTCGAGCAGGGCGCGGCTCCGCTCCTGTTCGGCGACGTGGCGGCGCAATTCCAGTTGCGCCATGACCTGCCGCGAGAGGGCCCGGAGGGCGAGGGCCTGCTGCTCGCTCAACTCGCGCGTCGAGCGGTCGATGACGCACAAGGTGCCGAGGACGTCGCCGCCGGGGGTCACCAGCGGCGCGCCGGCGTAGAAGCGGATGTTGGGATCGCCGGTGACGAGCGGATTGTCGGCGAAGCGGGAGTCCTTGCAGGCGTCGGGGACCACGAAGAGCTCGGTGTCGCGGATGGCGTGGGCGCAGAAGGCTTCATCCCGGCCGGTCTGCGCGGCATCGAGGCCCACCCGGGATTTGAACCACTGCCGGTCCCGGTCCACGAGGCTGACGGCCGCCATGGGCGTCCCGCAGATCGCCGCGGCCAGCCGGGTGATGTCGTCGTAGGAATCCTCGGCAGGCGTGTCGAGGACGTCGTAGTCGCGCAACGCCTCGAGGCGGGCGTTCTCATTTTTCGGAAGATTCAGGGTCATCGGATCTGCAGGGCGCCGCCAGCGCTTCTGCATCAATGGACACGGGGTGAATCACGAAAGTCACACGGGAGGCCCAAAAATCAGGATGCGCGGACGATTTCGGCGCGCGCGGGGGAGCAAGGATCCCGGGATTACTCCGGATGGGGTAGGGGCGCGGCGTGGGCCCGGCGGGCCGGCGCGGATCCCCGGGCGCGCCGCGGCGCTCAGGGGAGCTCGTTTCCGGTGACCGTGACCCGGTAGACCTTCACGCCGGCGGAGGCCGCGGCGTCCGTCTCGGTGTGGGTGGGGGCATCGGCGCCCGGGGCGAAGGCCGCTCCGAGGGGGCTGAAGCTGACGCCATCGGTCGATTCGTGCAGCTGGTAGGTGAGGCCTGCGAAGACCGGTCCGTAGGTCACGTCGACGCTGCCCGCCCCGCTGACGTCGACGTTGGTCAGTTCGACCGCGAAGACGCTCCCGGCGTTGTTCTCGTCGGTGCCGAAGAGATATTCCGCGAGGGCGGTGTAGCCATCGCCGTCCGGGTCGGTTCCGGCGTCTGCGCAATTGCCCGGGTCAAGGCCGTGGGCGTTCTCGTAGCTGTCGGGGATGCCGTCGCCGTCGTTGTCGGCGATGGTGAACCCAATGTCCACCAGGGAGGCCACGGTGGTCCAGCTGAGGAAGTTCGAGCCGCTGAGGAAGGCCGTCATGAGCGAGTCGTCGAGCGCTTCGCCGAAGTGCGGGCTGGAGGGGTCCACCACCACCGGGGAGGAGCCGCCGGATTCGTCCCAGTGCACGTCCGCGACGCCCGATCCGCCGGTGAGCTCGATCGGAACGAAGGTCGCGGACGGGTCGAATTCCTTCTGGTAGGCGGCGAGCCCGGCCGCGCCGGTGTATTCGCCGGACCCGAGGACATTGACGCCGTTTTCGTCCCACAGCGTGCCCACCCCGATGACGTGCGCAATCTCGTGCAGGAACAGGGCAAAGAGCAGGCCGTTGGTCTCGAGAGCGTCGATGTCCGCGTTGTCGAAGAGCATCTGCCCCTGGGTGGCGAGGACATAGCCGCCCTGGTTGGCATTGGTCCCCGCCTTCTGTCCGCTGCCTGCGAGGGTGCCGCCCGGTCCGTCGATCCCGGTGGTCCAGGTCTCGATCGTCACGCCGGTCACCGTGATCCCGGGTTGATACCCGGTGATGATCGATTCCCACGCCGCGACGGCGTCGTTCATGATGTCCACCTGCGATTGGGTGTAGCCGCTGAAGCCGACCCCGCTGCCCGCGAAAGGCTGCAGAACGATGTTGATCGAAAAGGCGCCGTGCGCCGGGAGCGCGGCGAGGGTGAGGCCGAAAGCAAGGGTGGGGAGGGTTTTCATGGGTTGACCCAAGGGAACTTCACTACGATGAGGCTAAAAATCAGGATTCGGAAGGAAATAACGGCAGAAGGTATGACCCGATAGGGCGAGCGTTGCGGGACGTCCGACGACGTGCCGTCCCGGAGTCCGCCAAGATACCCGGCCCGAGCGCCCTGTCACCGGGAAGCTGCGCGGGATTCCTTTGGAAATCCTGATCATCAACAACGTGCAACGATGACAACCACGAGGCGCGGACGGAATGAGGCACTTCCGCATCGGCGGCGGCTTTCGCGTCGACCGTTTTTGTTTCCGGATCCGTCGGGCGTCCGGGAGGCGCCCGCGATGGTGATTCGCGCGTCCCCCGTGAATCGGCCTTGCGGCGCATCGTCCACGCCCGCGGCGGGGGAACGATCAGCGGGCGCCGCGCCGTCTGACGCCGATCGCAAGGAGGAAGGTCACCGCGCCGAGCAGGGCGGCGTGCGGTTCGGGGATGGCGGCGATGCCGGTCTCGCTTTCGATCCAGGCGAGGTGATCGAAGAG
>JABDMC010000352.1 GCA_013001695.1 Akkermansiaceae bacterium | reverse complement strand
CGCCCGGCACGAGCGCCGCCAGCCCGGAGTCCCCTCCCCGCAGCAGGACCGCCCGCTGGTCGACCCGCAGCTTCGACTTCTGCTTGTCGGGCCCGTGGCACTCGATGCAGTTCGCCTCGAGAATGGGGAGAATCTCCTTCTCGAAATCGACCGCCGCCCCGGCCGGAGCGACCGTCGCCACAAAGGCCGGGAGCACGATGATCGCTCGGATCCGCTTCACGGGGCTACCATGGCATATCCCCGCCACCCCGTCTTGCATTCGATGGGGGTAACTGTGTATTTTTGCCGCATGAAAAAAACACGATCCCAGGAGGCCTTTCTCCGCCGTCTCGTCCCGGCGGGGCAGATCCTGCGGCTCTTCGACCTGCTCCCGGAGGTCTCCTTCTTCGTGAAGGACCGCGAGGGGCGTTTCATGGCCCACAGCCTCACGAAGTTCGAGCGCTTCGGGATCCACGACGAGGAGGAGGTCATCGGCAGGACCGACCACGACTTCTTCCCGGCGGACCGGGCCGATGCCTACCGCGCCGACGACCTCGCCGTCATGAACTCCGGCGAACCGATCATCAACCGCATGGAGGCCGCCCCCGAGAACATCGGCTCCCCCCGCCTCGTGGCGACCTCCAAGATCCCCCTCCGCGACAAGCGCGGCGAGATCATCGGCATCGCGGGATTCTCACGCCCCGTCGACCAACTCCGGGAAGGCGGGGGCCTCGGCGACCGCTTCGCAAAGATCATCAACCGCCTCCACGACCGGTTCGGCGAAAGCATCACGACCGGCGAGCTCGCCGCCATGGCGGGCTTGTCGGTCAGCCAGTTCGAACGGCGCTTCCGCGAAGCCTTCGGCACCTCGCCGCGCCAGTATCTCCTCCGCATCCGGGTCGACGCCGCGGCCCGCATGCTCGCCGCCACCGGCCGCACTGTCTCCGAGATCGCCCTCGAGTGCGGCTTCCACGATCACGCCCACCTGAGCCGCAGCTTCCGCAAGATCATGCAGGTCACCCCCACGCAATACCGCAGGACGCACCGCCTCGACGGGCCGTAGGCCGGGCCGTCCCACCCGAGCCCCACCGGAACGCCACGGGAAATTGTAGGGCGGGATGGGGTTTGTTTTCGGCAGGCGGAGCGCCCGCTCAACAAATCCTTCGGCGGGCGGTGCGACCCGTCCCTCACTGCCGAAACGGATTCCGCGCCACAAGGCCGTCGTAATCCTGGCCGTGATTCAGGTCCTCGGTGAAGAGGACGGTGCATCCGAGTGACAGCCCGGCCGCCACCACGAGCGCGTCGTAGAGACCGATCTGGAATTTCTCCCGGAGCTGCACCCCGTGGTCGTGGATGGCCCTCGTTAGATCCTGCACCGGAAACTGCTTCCAGACATCGAGCCACTGCACCGCCTCGTCGTGGGTGAGCGGCGAGAGACGGCGCGGGGAGGTGACGGTGTGGTAGAACTCGTTCAGGACCTGCACCGAGATGGCGAGGGAGCCGCCCCGCAAGAGGTCCCTCGCGGCCTCGCTTTTCGGATCGCCGGCCCCTTCGATGGCGTAGACGAGCACGTTGGTGTCGACAAAGGTGTCAACGTTCATGGCGCTCGTCCCGGGAGGGCATCTCCCCCGCCCGGAAGTGCCTGGTCTCTTCCAGGAGGCGATTCATGGCCTCATTCCGCCGGGCGACGTGCTCCTCCCAATCGACTCCGGCCACGTAGCGGCCCAGGAACTCCCGCACCACCGCGCTGAGGGACCGGTCCTCCGCAGCCGCCTTGCTCCGGGCCTCACGATAGGTCCGATCGTCGAGGCTGATGGTGAGATTTTTCACGGATTCACAGTATCTGCGTTCTTTCGGGATGTCAAGCAGCCGCGGTCGATCCCGGCAGGGTCACCGATTCGGGCCAAGCCGGGAGTCTGCCGGCCAACGGCCCATCATCCCGCGTGGCGGCGCTTACTCCCCCTCCGGGCCGCCGTCCAGCAGGGTGACGATGCCGCGGCTGCCGTCGACCCGCACCCGGCAGCCGTTGGAGAGCAGGTTCAGGCAGTCCCGCACCGACATGACCGCCGGAATCTGCATCTCGCGGGCCGTCACGGCGCCGTGCGAGAGCGGGCCGCCGCTTTCGGTGACCACCGCGCAGGCGGTGTAGAACAAGGGCGTCCACGTCGGGTTGGTGGTGCGGGCCACCAGCACCGCCCCGCGCGGACACTCGGCGAAGTCGTGCGGCCCCGAGACAATGAACACCGTCCCCTCGGTCACCCCGGGACTGCCGGGGAGCCCGGTGAAGTCGGTGCCGGCTTCCGGCGCTTCGCTCCTGGCAGCCGGTGCGTCGGGCACCCAGCCCGGGGATTCGTTGCGGGCCTCCTCCCATGACTTCTTTTCGCGCGCGACGAGGGCCGAGAACTCCGCCCACCCGTCCGCGGTGTCGGCGGTCACGGCGGCGGTGATGTCGTCCATCCGCGCGAAAAACACGTCCAGCGGCTCGGCGAGGATCCCGCGATCGACAAGCCGCTGCCCGAGGGCCTTCAACCCCTTCCGCAACGGCACGGTCAGGCGCGTCGTCTGGTAATGCTCGAGGTCGTCGAGGCTCGTGTAGACCCGGGCCAGGCGGATGAGCTCGTGCATGAAGAAGTGGAATTTCACCGGGATCCGCTGGAAGAGCCTGAATTCCGTCGTCTGGGCCCGCACCTTCAGTTCCCGCTCGCGCTGCGCGGGGGTCAGGCCCCCGGCCCCATTGCGGATCAGCCGCACCTGGTCGAGCACCACCCACGGCACCTCCGCCCACACCGCGTGGTAGGGGTCGAGGTCGATCTCGCGGTGTCCGTGGTCGCGGAGGACCCGCTCGAAGCGCTCGTGGAACGGACCGTGTTCGCGGGCGAGCACTCCGCTGTCCCACAAGGCGCGGCTCCCCCCCGGCTCCCCGAACCGGCGCTCCAGCATCGGGTCCTCGCGCAGCATCTCGGCGAGCTCGTAGAGTTCCTTGTTGATGGCGCCGGTCTTCGTCTCGCAGAAGGCCAGCAGACCGTCGATGATGGGCGCCACCTCCTCGGGCCCGAACATCTGCGCGAGGAGGAACTGCAGGAAGCGGTAGAGCACGGCCTGCGTCACGGAGATCGCGATGTTCGGCAGGAAATACTGGGCCCCATGCTCGTTGACCTCCAGGACGAAGCGCCAGAGCTCCTCGATCGACTTCCCCTCCAGCGGTTCCGCCATGAACTCGCCCAACCGGATGAGGTAGTAGTCGAGGTCGCGCGACCAGTGCACCGGCAGTTCCTGCACCCAGCGGAATTCCTCCCGCAGCCGCGGGATCAACTGCGGCAGGTCATCGAGGGATTCGATCGCGAACGGAAACCGCCCCGCGTAGATGTCGACCGCATTCTGGTTGCCGTAGACATAGTGCCCGTGCTTGCCGAACCAACTGCCCGAAAATCGCGGAAATCCCATCAGCCGGAACGAATAATCCATCGACCGGTGGAATCCCTTGTCGACGAAATCCCACGTCAGCGGGGTGATCACGTTGGGAAACCGCTCCGCCGATTCATCGCGGGTCCAGCGGGCCGGGATCGTCGTCACGGCCCGGGACTGCAGCAGCACGATCTGGTCGCCGACCAGCCCCCATTCGATGTCCTGCGGGAACCGGAACCACGTCTCGGCCCGGCACAACAGCCCGTTGATGGCGGCCAACTGGTCCCCGGTCAGGGCGGGGACGTCGCCCTCCGCCGCGGTCAGCGCCTCGTCGGCCACCCCGCCGGCCACGTTCGGGACGGTGCGCACCGTCTTGCGCGCGATCGTCTCGGCGACCACGCGGCCGGTGCATTTCTCGAGTTCCCAGTGATCGACGACGCAACCGCCGCTGACGACCGATTCGCCGAGCCCGAAGTTCGCCTCCACCACGGCGGTGGCCAGGTCACCGGTGACCGGGTGCATGCTGAACCCGACGCCGGCCGCGTCGCAGTCCTCCATCTTCTGGATGACCACCGCCATCCTGGCCGCCCCGTGGTCGAGACCGATGCGGTGGCAGTAGGCGATGGCGCGATGGTGCCACAGCGACAGGTAGCAATCGTGCACCGCCGCCAGCACGGCCTCCGGGCCGGCGCAGTTCAGGAAGGTGTCGTGCTGCCCGGCAAAGGCGGCGCCGGTGAGGTCCTCCATCGTCGAGGAGGAGCGCACCGCGAAGCGGGTCCCGTTGCTGAAGCCGGCGAGGGCGCCGCGCACTTCGCCTGCGACGGCTTCCGGCAATGGCACCCTGCGCAACCGCTCCCTCATCTCCGCGGTGGCGGTTTCGAGCGCGCCGGAATTGTCCACCGGCAGGGCCCGTTCGGCATCGCGCCACCACGGCGCGGCGTCCAGCCACGACCGGTAGGCGGCGCCCACGAGGACAAACCCCGGCGGCACCGGGAACTCCCCGGTTGCCAGCGAGGCGAGGTTGGCCCCTTTGCCGCCGGTGAATTCCGGGCGAACCGCGAGGGGGTCAGCGAAGGGAAGCGTCCATTTCATTCGTCTTGTTCTTGTTGGTGCGATCCTGTCGGGACATCGCGGCGATCACGGCGCGATGCACTGCGTGGGCCGGGGCGCGGAGTCCTCTGCAAAATATGCCGTTCCAGGCCGTGACCGCCGATTTCTTGAGCCGGTACCAGCCGCGGATCGAAGTCCATGTGAGGAACAGGTAGGCCGGGGCGAGCCACCACGGTCCCCGCATCGCGGCCCACACGCAGAATGTCACCGCCCAGCAAAGGAACATCGGCACGCCGGTCAGGATGCGCCACAAGGAAATGACATTGGTGTCGTCGGGGAAGCGGCGCCCGGCCCACCACCCGGCCGCCAGCGGCGGCAGGTTGACCAGCGCCCCGGCGGCCACCGGCAGCGCCAGCGCCAGGGCCCCCAGCAGGTAGACCCACGGCGTGGCCAGCGGAAAGAGGGGCACGCCCTGGTGCCGCATCAACATCCGGCCCGCGGCCTTGGACTCCAGTTCCCGCCACGCCGCGACCGCCTCCGCCGGCAACTCGTCTTCCATCACCTTCAAGGCCGCGAAGTAGCTGTGACCGGTTCCCAGCGTCGCGATGTAGGCGAAGTTCTGCGCGAGGTCCTGCCATGCGGCGTCCGGGACATTCACCCCCACGGCCTCGAGGGCCGCGGTGAAGCGGTCCTTCACCTCGCGCAGGCGCGCCCCGCGGCCGGTGGCCGCCGCCGCCACCGCAAGGTCCACCGGGGGCCCGACAATCACCTCCACCCGCGAGCGAAACGCCCACGGGCATTCGTAGTGGATGCCCAGCGGGAGCACCGTCAACGGCCGGCCCGACTCGAGGTGCCGCACCGCGGTGCGGGCCGCCCCGCTCTTGAATGGCAGGTGCCGCGGTCCGAGGCGGCTCGTCCCCTCGGGGAAGACCGCCAGCCAACCGCCCTCGCCGAGCCGGGCCACGCAGGCATCCAGGGCCCGCATCTTGGCCCGCGACCCCCCGCCGCGTTCCACCTCCACCCCGTCGAAGAACAGTCTCCCGAAGAGGCTGCGGCGCAGGGCCGCTTCCACCAGGAACACGACTTCCGGCACGGCCTCCCGGTAGACGAATCCATCCACGGCGCCATTGCGATGCAGGCCCAGCGCCAGCACCGGCCCCGCCGCCGGCACGTGCTCCGCCCCGATCACCCTGATCCGGCTGAAGTACAGCCGGCGGATGAAGGCGTGAAACCATCGATGCCAGTTCATGTTGATGCCCACCTGCGGCGCACGAGGTGATGGACGAATTCCGCCACCGCGACGCCGAAGACGATGTCGAGCAGGTAGTGGATGCGGATCAGGACCGTGGAGGCCATGATCGCGGCGACCGCCGCCCAGAAGATCACCCGCCACGCCCTATGGGAGGGAGGCAGGGCGCGGCACAGGAGCCACGGACCCGCCACGTGGAAGGATGGGCACGCGTTCCACAGGGAGGCCCGCCCGTAGTTGAACCCGACCAGCTCGCCCAGCCAGCCGTGGCGCTCCAGCGCGGAATCCTCCACCCGCAAATCGACCGAGACGGGAAACACGATCCACAGGGCATAGCAGGTCAGCATCAGGGCCAGCAACTCCACGGACAGCCGCCGGAACGGCGCGGGATCCAGGCCGCGCTCCCAGGCGACCACCGCGATCAATGCCAGCGGGAAGAACCAGACGAGCAGGTAGGCCAAAACAAAGACCGGAACGAGCGGAATGTGGGCGTCCAGCGGGATCTTGAGCAGCGGTCCGTAGTCGACCCCGCGGGCCGCCGCGATCTCACCGATCCCATTGTAAACCAGCCCGTGGACGAACAGGATGACCAGCGGCAGGAGAATCTGCAGGAGCTTCATGGCCTCACCCCTCGGCCCGGCCGCTCCCGTTGACGTTTCCTGATCCCAAGGACGCATGCTACCGGCCGTCCCGGAAATAGCAACCGGGCAGGTGCGAGCCCCCGCGCGGAGCACTGCTTCGGAACCCATGACATCCATCAGGGAGCGACCAATCCCGCTCCGCCCGACGGGCGGGCGTGGCTGGCGGGCTCAAGCCGCCCCGCCACCAAGGAAAATCCCCCGGGGATACCGGGGGATTTTCGCTATGGATTTAGGGGGAGCGTCAAATGACGCCGGAAGTCAGTTGACCGTCACGGTGATGCGGTAGAGTTCCACATTGGCCGGGGCGGTGTCGGTGAAGGTGTTGGTGGCGGCATCGGCACCCGGGGTGAAGGTCGATCCCGGAAGGACACCGAAGCCCGCGCCGGTTTCGCTGGCTTCCACCGCGTAGGTCCGCGTCGTCTTCACCGGGCCGTAGACAATGTCGACCGCGGTATCGGTGCTGCAGTTGTACACCACCGTGACCGTGAAGCGGCTGGCGATGTCGGTCGGGTCGGTATCGAAGGCATACTCGTTGAAATCGAGGGCCCCGTCGTCGTCAAAGTCGGTGGTTTCGTCGGCGGTGGTCAAATCCCCGAAGTTGGCGATCTCCCAGGAGTCCGGGATCCCGTCGCCGTCGCTGTCGGGGTCCACGACCCCCTGCACGAGGGCGATCTGGCTCCCGCCGAGGTAATCGTAGTCGACGGTGTAGCCCGCCGGGAGGTTCTCCGTCCCGAAGGTCCCGGTGAGGGTGGTGTAGGTGGCAATGACGTAAGCCGCCTCGGTGGCGCCGGGGCCGGCCTCGATGATGTCGAGGACCGAGGTCCCGGTGAGGGTGAGGGCCCCGGCCGCGAAGAGGTCCGTGGAGGTTCCGACGACCTCGATGGCCAGGGTCCCGTCGAGGACGGTGTCGCCGGCCGTCAAGGTCCCGATGGACAGGCCGGGAGCGACGGTGCCGTCGATGTCGGCGGCGCTGCCGATGGTGCCCGTTCCGCCGAGGGTCGCACCGGCCGCCACGAGCACCGGGCCGGAGGCCCCGGAGTGGTCGCCGTTGATCAGGAGGGTGCCCGCGGTGACCGTGGTGGTGCCGGAGTAGTTGCCGGGTCCGGAGAGGATCCACGTGCCGGCGGTATCGACCTCGATGCCCACCGTCTCGTTCACGAACAGGTCGCTGGCGGCGTTGTCGACGATGACGCCCTGGATTTCGTTGCTGCCGGTGTAGGAACCGCCGAGGGTGAGGGTCCGGGGGCCGATCGTCGCGGAGGTGTCGATGTCCGCCACGTTGAAGGCGGCATTGGTGAAGAGCAGGCCGCCGGAGCCATCGTTCGCGAGGGTGCCCGCCCCGGTGCGTTCGCCGACGCCGAAGGTCCGGTCCCCGACCTGCACCTGGCGGTCCGTCGAACCGCCGCTCCCGGTGTAGCGCAGGGTGCCGTTGTTCGAGTTGAGGCCGATGTAGAGGATGCTCCCGGCCCCGGCGTGGCTGGCGAGGCCCGCGTCGGCGATGGAGGCCACCTCCAGCGTGCCGGAACTGGCCCGCAGGTCGCCGCCGAAGCTGTTGGCGCCGTTGGCAAGGACGGCCGTGCCCGTGCCGCCGCCGAGCTTGTTGATCCCGCCGATGCCGGAGATCAATCCGGAGAGCGTCAGGGTCTCGCCACCGCCCGCGATGACGTCGAAGTTCAGGAAGTTGCCGGCTTCGTCGATGGTGATGTCGCCGGAGATCTCGGCGGCGTTCCCGCCTCCGGCCACGTCGAAGCGGAGCGACTTGTTGTTGCCCGCGTTGGATATGAGGATGTTGTTGGCGACGTTCATTCCGCCGGCGTCGATGTCGAGCACGGGATCCGTGTTGTTGGCGGCGCCGGCGTCGCTCAGGGTGACGTCGCCGCTGCCGAGGGCGAGGTCGTTCGTGACCTGGACAATCCCTTCCGCGATGAGGGTGCCTCCGGAGTAGGTGTTGGCGGCGCTCAACAGGAGGATGCCGCCGTCCGCGTTCCCGTCATTGCCGTCGCCCTTGGTCACGCCCTCGTCGCCCGCGATCACCGCGCCGATCGAGACGTCACCCGGTCCGGAAACGGTGATTCCCGTCGCGGAAGTGATGGTGTTGGTCGTCGTGGCAATAGCGTAACTGAAGGAATCATTGCTGAAGGTGACCGAGGACGGCTCGACGTTCTCGACGAGGTCGATGGACTCGTTGACGCCCACCGTGTCGTCGAAGGTCACGAAGTCTCCGTTGAAGAAGAGGAAGTCCCCGCTTCCGCCGTCGGTCCAGTTGCCCTCCGCGGCGGATCCTTCGATCCAATCGTTGGAATCGAAGCCCGTCCACGTCTTGTTGCCGTAGCCGAGGTCGATCGTGATGGCGGAACCGGTATCCATGAAGGGCGGGGTCCCAACCACCCGGCCGCTGGTGGCCACGCTCCCGTCGAGCGTGAAGTGGGCGGTGGAGATGTTGTTGGCCGCACCGGAGTTGTAGTTCAGCACCGTCAGGGCTCCCGCACCGTTGGCGGTCACGAAGACGGTCACCCCGGCGCTGGTGTCGATCGGTCCCTGGGCGGTGAGGGCCTCCGCGGTCGACCCGTCGAAGAAGAGGCTCGTCACCCCGAGGGTGACGGTGCTCGCGATGGTGCCGTCGCCGCCGATGCTGGCGCCATTCGCCACGGTGAGGGTCCCGCCCACCGATCCGTCGATGTCGAGACGGCCCTCGAGAACATTCGTCCCGCCGGTGTAGGTGTTGATCCCCCGGAGGATCCACTTGCCGGCGCCGGTCTTGTCCACCGAAACCACGCTGCCGCCCGCACCGTTGTCCCGGATCACGCCGGCGATGGTGTTGTCCCCGGCGTTGCCGCCCCCGAGCGTCAGGGTGCGGTCTTCGGTGGCGTTATTTCGCAGCTCGTTGAAAAAGTTCGCGTTCGGGAAGGTCACGGCCCCGGAGCCGTTGCTCAGGACGCTGGCGGTGCCGGTGCGTCCCGCAGCAGCGTTGTCGTCCCCGATCCGGATTTGGTTGGCATTCAACACGGCGGCGTCGGCGGCGAGCTGGAACTCGACGATGCCGTCGGTGGTATTGTTGCCCACGTGGATGTCGTTGTCCCCAAGGGCCCCGACATCGGTGATGATGACCCGCCCGGCGTTGATCTGCAGGAGGTTGTAGGCGTTGGCCGGATTGGAGAGAAGCAGGGTGCCTGCTCCGCCCTTCACCAGGTTCCGTCCCCCGCCATTGTCATCGGTGATCACCCCGGAGACGTTCACATCGACCTCGGAGGCACCGTCGTTGGTGACGAAGGAGAAGTTGCTCCCCTCGAACTGGAGATCGGCCTCGAGGAAGGCCGTCACGTTGGGGGTCGGGGCCCCGGCCTGGTAATTGATGTCGTTGTCGCCGGTGAGGCGGATCCTGCCGCCGCCGGCCGAATCGGTGATGCGGGTGCTCGCGATCGCGGCCACGTTGGTGGTGTTGGTCTGACTGATGAACAAGTCGTCCGTCAGGACCAGTTCCTGGCCGTTGAGGTCGAGTTCGACCTCGAAGTCGGAGGCGTCCGCATTGTTTCGCTGGCGCACGTAGGTCTCCCGGTCGCCCTGGACTGACGCCCCCGCACCGAGGACGGTTTTGCGGTTCTGGAAGATGGTCCGGTCGTGCAAGGAGAGGGTGCCCGCGAAGCCCAGCGTTCCCTCCCCGTTGAAGGAAAGGACGTGGAGGGGGTCGAAGGTCGAGAGCTCGCTGGTGATGGTGAGATCGGTGTCGGCCGATCCATCCCGGATCGTGACGTTCTTGAATTGTCCCGAGGCATCAAACTCGACGTCGGCGGCGAGCAGGGCCGCCCCGTTCTCCTTCCCCGCGGTGCCGGCGAAGTAGGTGATGTTGTTGGCGTCGTCCAGCAATCCCCCGCCGACGGAATCCACGATGCTTCCCATGAAGCCGTTCGTCCCCGGGATACTGGCGGTGTTCGCGGCCCCGAGGTTGATGTTGTTGACGGTGTTGAGGCTGCCGCGCAGATCGACCGTGGCGGACACCCCGTCGGCGGTCGCGGCATTGTTGCGCGCCGCGACCGTCAGGTTGGCCCCGCCGGTGGAGAGGGCGTCGTCCCCAAGCTGGAGGGTCCCTTCCTGCACGGTGACCACGCCGCCGAAGGTGTTGCCGGCCCCGCTCGGCGCGAGGAGGAGGGTGCCCCCGTTCGTGTTGCGGACCGTCAGGCCCCGGTTGGTCCCGTCGTTCGTCAGCGTGCTCGTGATGCTGAGCTCCGGGCTGGCCGGGTCGATCAAGGTGTTGTCATTGACAATGACCGTCCGGGCCGCGCCGGTGATCTGGACGATGCCGCCCTGGAGGGTGGCCACGTTGGCGATGTTGTTGTCTGCAAAGTAGGTGATTCCGGAGCTCTGGAGGAGGGTGTTGGCGGCCCCGACGGTGGCCGTGGCGGGCCCGTTCCCCTGGGTGGGGTCGCCGAAGTTGAGGCCGTTGAAGAACTCCTGGAGGTCGGTGTTGAGAACCAGGTCGCCGTGGCGGATGGACATGGCCCCCTGGCCGAGGCTGCCGCCGGGATTCACGGTGGCGGTGCTCCCGAACCGGATGTAAGTCCGCTGCGTGTTGCTGGTTCCATCGACGTTTCCGCTCATGGTGAGGTCCGCCCCGGCGATGAAGTGGTCGATGCGGGTCGCCCCGCCGGTGTTGAGGATGTCGCCGTTGAGTTCCACGCTGCCCATCTCCGCGAGGTCGAAATCGCCGAACTCGAGGCGCTTCACGCCGGGGGTCCCGCCGGAAAGGGTGTCGATGTTCCCGTTGATGATGAGCTTCTGGGTGGTGCTATCGAGATCGAAGTTGATGTCGCCGATGGAGGCATCGGTCCCGAGCCAGAGGCCCGCGTTGATGGTCTGGTCGGCGTCGGCCGCCGCGGTGAGGGTGAAGTTCGGATCGTTGGCGTTGTCCGAGAAGGTCAGGGTGTCGGCCCCCACCCCGAAGGTGTAGGACGTCCCGCCGGTGGCATCGACGAAGATCTGGTCGATCGTGACGGCCCCACCGAGATCGATGGTGTCGACGGCGCCGCCCGCGGAATCAAAGGTGGCGATGTCGCCGGCGCCGGGAGAGCCCAAATTGCCGACCCAGTTGGTGATGTCCGCCCAGGCGCCATCGGTCTCGCCGTCCCAGATTTCATCGGCGGCGGAGAGCGGGTGGATGAAGCCGGCGCACAGGGCCACCATCGCAGTACAAACGAGTGTCTTCTTCATGGGTCCCAAGCAAACTGAAACGGCACGGATTGAGCCTCAAGAAGAAACCCGTCACACCCTCCCTTGCAAATTTGTGCAATACGCGGGAGCGGGGGCGCGGCCGCATGATCCATTCCCATCCTCCTTCTTAATGCATCCGTAGAACACCGGTGAGATGGGCCGCGGGTAGTGCGTCCCAAGAGTTGCCGTTCCAGCCAGGATGGCAACGCCCGCCGTCTGGCCTCGAGGGCCCCTCGGTCGCGCCGGACGAATCCCCTCGCGTCAAGGTGCGATGCGGCGCATGGGACGCGGTTGGCTCGCTTGCGGCAGGCGGAGCGCCCGCCCTACAAGGCGGTTGCGGCGTGCCGGGGGGACGCGGTTGGCTCGCTTGCGGCAGGCGGAGCGCCCGCCCTGCAACTACCCGAGCAGGTCCTCGATGACCTGGCCGCCGAACTGGGAGAGCTGCTTGAAGCGGCCGGCGTGGTAGTAGGTCAGGCGGTTGTCGTCGAGTCCGAGGAGGTGCAAGAGCGTGACGTGGACGTCGCGGATGTGGTGCACGCAGGCGACGGCCTCCGCCCCGAGGTCATCGGTGGCGCCGATAGTGTGACCGGCCCTCGTTCCGCCGCCGGCAAACCACATCGTCATGGCCTTGGCATTGTGGTCCCGGCCGTAGGACTGGGCCCCGCCACGCAGCCCGTTGTCCGGGGTCCGCCCGAATTCGCCGCACCACACCACGAGGGTGTCGTCGAGCATGCCGCGCGCCTTGAGGTCCTTCAGGAGCGCCGCGATGGGCTTGTCGACCGACCGGATGAGCGACCCGTGGGCCCGCTCGATGTAGTCGTGGCTGTCCCAGTTGCCGGCGTAGGCCTGCACGAAGCGCACCCCGCTTTCCACCAGCCGCCGCGCCAACAGGCATTTCCGCCCGAAGGAATCGGTCTTGGCGTCGCCGATTCCGTAGGACTCCCTGGTCGCCTCGCTCTCGCCGTCGATATCGAGGATCCCCGGGACCTCGGACTGCATGCGGTAGGCGAGTTCGTAGGACGCCATGCGGGCCTCCAGCTCGCTGCGGCCCCCGCGGGTCTCGAGGTGCTTCCCGTTGAGTTGCGCGAGGAGGTCGAGGTTGGCGCGCTGGCGCTCGCGCGTCACGCCCGGCGGCGGGTTCAGGTCGAGGATGGGGCTTCCCTCCGGCCGCAGCGGCGTCCCCTGGAAGTGCGCCGGAAGGTAGCCGTTCGACCAGTTGGCGGCGCCGCCCTGCGGGTAGCTCGTGCGGGGCAGGACCACGAATCCCGGGAGGTTCTGGTTCGGCGATCCGAGCCCGTAGGTCACCCATGACCCCACCGCCGGATCCCCGCCGAACCGGTTCCCGGTGTTGAGGTGGTAACAGGCCGTCGGGTGGTTCACCGATTCGACCTGCGCGCCGCGGTAGAAGCAGATGTCGTCGACCATCTCCTTGAGGTGAACCCACTCGGTGCAGATGTCGGCCCCGCTCTGCCCGGCCTTGATGAACTCGAAGGGGCTCTGCACGAAGTAGCGCTTGCCGGACGACATGGCGCTCTCCTGTTCCCCGCTGCGGGTGAACGCCTGGAGGTGGCGCTTGGCCAGTTCCGGCTTCGGATCGAAGGTGTCGATGTGGGACGGCCCCCCTTCCATCATGAGGAAGATGCAACGCTTGGCCCGCGGGGGATGGTGGCCCCGGCGCGTTTGCAGCCCGGAGCCCCCGGCCCGCAGCAGGGAGGTCAGCGCCACCGAGCCGAGGCCCGCCCCCAGCCCGTACAGGACCTCGCGGCGGTTGGGATGGAATTCGTTCGAGGCGGTCTTCATGTTCAATCGAGGTAGGCGAATTCGTTCAGGTTGAAGATCACGAGGCACACCTGCGCGAGGCCCCGGGTCCGGGCGTCGGCATCGCTGCGCTGCAGGTCCGGGACGTAGGGCCCGTAGGCCGGCATGTGTTCCCAGAAGTCATAGGGCTCCCCGGTCTTCTCGGCCATGACGGTGCGCTTCAGCCCGTCGGGATACTCGCGCGGCTCGTAGCGCTTGCCGGTCTCCTCCCTGGTGGCGGCCTTCCAATGCGCGAGGCAGGCCGCGAGTTCCCCCGGCGCGGCCGGGCGCCCCACGGCCAGTTCGAAGGCCCGCTTCACGGCCGCTTCGCCACCGCCCGTTTCCTCGAGGAGGCGCGCCGCAAAGGCGATGGTGCGCTCCTGCACCTCCTCGGCATTGAAGAGCGTCAGGGCCTGGGGCGCCACCGTCGACGTCTCCCGCACTTCGCACGACTTGTCCGGGCCGGGCTGATTGAAGGTCTCGAGGAAGGGGTCGCGCAGGCCCCGGATCTTCTCGGCATAGAGGCTGCGCCGGTTGCGCTGCGCGGGAAGCGGGTCGGGTTCATAGACCGAGGCGGTCCCGCCCATGATCTGCCGCGGTTGCATGGCGACCTCCATGTTGATGTCGGGCCGCGCCGGGATGCCCCCGACCTGCCGGTTCAACTCGCCGCTGGCCGCCAGCATGGCGTCCCGCAGTTCCTCGGCGGTGAGCCGCCGCGGCACCTGCACGGCGTAATAATCCCGCTTGGGGTCCTTCGCTTCGAGGCTCTTCGCGTCCGGGTGACGCGAACTGCGCCGGTAGGCGGCCGAACTGAGGATCAGCTCGTTGAGATCCTTCACCGACCAGCCGTGGTCCATGAACCAGTCCGCGAGGTAATCGAGCAACGCCGGGTGCGTCGGCAACTTCCCGGTGGCGCCGAAGTTGTTCGGGTTCCCGGCAAGCCCCTTCCCGAAGTGCCAGCTCCAGACGCGGTTCACCATGACGCGGGCGGTGAGCGGGTTCTTCCGGTCCACGATCCACTCCGCGAGGGCGCGGCGGCGGGCCCCCTCCCCGCCGGGGAAGCGGGTCTCCTCCATCCCGCCGAGGTGCACGGCGGCGCTGAGGGGACCCGGCTGCACGGGATCCCCGCGCGTGTAGGCATCGCCGCCCGTGAGGATGCAGTCCTTCTCGAGGTCGCCCTTCCCCCACGGATCCCCGGGCATCCTGATGCGGGCGCTGACGTTCTTGCGCTCGATCGTTTTCCCGGTGTGCACCGCGAAGGCGATGGGCTGCGTCTTGTCCAGCTCCCACCGGTGGCGCAGGATGTTCTTCGAGAGGCGCGCCAGGGAGGCCTCGTCGCCGGGGTCGAGGTTGTTGTCGCCGGTCCTGGCCTCCCCCTTCTCCGCGACCCGCGCCTCCTTGACGCGGTCCTCGAGCTTCCCCTTCTGGCGCTCGTAGTGCGCGATCTTCGCCCTGGCCCAGCGGTCGGCCGGCGCGAAGCCGGTCCGGTTCTCGCCTTCGAGGAACGGCGCCTCGCGGTCCGCGAACTGCGTCGTCGAGAAGACCGCCATCATGCGGTAGTAATCGCGCGTCGGGACCGGGTCGAACTTGTGGTCGTGGCACTTGGCGCACTGCAGCGGGTGGGCGAGGAAGGTCTGCCCGACGGAATCGGTCACGTCGTCGAGCCACTGCTGCCGGGTGACGCGGAAAACGCTCATGCCGGTCTGCTCCCACGGCCCCATCCGGAGGAAGCCGGTCGCCACGAGCTTCTCCGGGTCGCCGGGATCGATCTCGTCACCGGCGATCTGCTCGCGGACGAACCGGTCGTAGGGCATGTCGCGGTTGAAGGCGCGCACCACGTAGTCGCGGTAGCGCCAGGCGTTCGGCCGCGTGTAGTCGTTGGCGAACCCCGCCGAGTCGGCGTAGCGCGCCATGTCCAGCCAGTGGCGCCCGAACTGCTCGCCGTAATGCGGAGTGTCCATCAACTCCCGCGCGTAGGCGTCCACCGCCGCGGCGGGGTCGCTCGCGCAGGCCGCCTCGAACTTCCTCGCGTCGCGCGGCAGCGGCGGCAGGCCGGTGAGCCCGAAGCTCAGGCGGCGCGCCAGTTCGCGCGGGGCCGCCACCGGGGCCGGGTCGAGGCCGATTTCCCGCAGCTTGCGGTCGACGAACCAGTCCACCGGGTGCTCGCCGTCCGGCACCTCCTCGACCTTCAGCGGCCGGTAGGCCCAGAGGTGTTCCGGATCGTAGCGCCGGTTTGTCCAGCCGGCATCCAGCCCGCCGGAGTGCTTCACGATCTCGCCCTCGGCGAACTGGTTGCGCAGCTCGCGGACGCGCTGGTCGCCGGGCCACGGCGCCCCGGCGTTGATCCAGTCGCGGATCTTTTCCTGCTGGTCCTCGGTGAGGCGGTCGGCCTCCTTGGGCGGCATCTCGTAGTCCTCGTCCTCCCAGGTGGTGGCGATGTAGAGGAGGCTCTCCGCGGCGTTGCCCGGGATGACGACCTCCCCGCTGTCGCCGCCCTTGAGGAGGAGTTCCCGGGTGCTCATCTCGAGCCCGCCCTTGAGCTTCTTGTCCTCGTCGCTGCTGTGGCACGCGATGCATTTCTCCGCGATGATATCCTTCACGTGGAGGGCAAAGAGCTTTTCGCCATCGGTGGCCTCCACCGCCATGCCGCCCGACGGCATCAACGCGAGCAACGCGGCAGCCGCGGGGAGGAATGGAAATGGGCGGGGGAAGAACATGGGAAGACGACTGAAAATACTACGCCGGGGCTCCGGCGCCAACTTCCATGCCGGACCACCTCGTCCCGCGCCATCCCCGCACGATCGCGGGACGGAGCCCGGACCGCGTCCTCCCGATGGACGTCGCTGCATGGAATACCGACCGGTCACAGTCCCCCTCTTACGGGGGAAAACGCTCCGGACTTCCTGATTTTCGATCCGCGGACAGAATCCCCCCCCGGGGCGCGTTAGACAGGGCGATTGCGAGTCATGCCGACGACCATCCAGATCCGAATGGCGCTCCTCACCGCGGCCTTGGCGGCAGGCCCGGCCGGGGCGGCGGCGGGCCGTGCCCCGGAGTCCCTGGAGCCGTTTCTGGACTACCATTGCTACGAGTGCCACGACGATGCCAGCCGCAAGGGCGACCTCGACCTGACCGGCCTCGCC
>JABDMC010000334.1 GCA_013001695.1 Akkermansiaceae bacterium | reverse complement strand
CGCCGCCTCGAGGAGGCCATGGCCAAGGTCCGCATCGACTTCAACCTGCAGTTGCTCACACAGGATGGCCGCCGCCCCACCTCCCTGGCCGCCCTCGCCGGAGACTCCCGCCATGTCCTCCTCCACTTCTGGTCCCCCTGGAGCGAGGAGTGCGAGGCCTACCTGCCGGATTTCCTCACCACCGCGAGTCACCTCGAGAAGAACGGCCTCCGGGTCGTCTCCGTCCTCGCCGAACTCGGCCCCGAGGTCCTCCCCGATGCCGACGCCTTCCGCGCCGCCGCCGCGGACCGGTCCCCCGCCGCCTGGATCCTCGAAAACGAAAAATCGCCCCTCGGTCGTCTTCTCCGCGTCCAAAATCTTCCCACCGCCGTCCTTGTCGATCGCACCGGTTCGGTCCTCTTCAACGGACACCCCGCGGATGAGCGCATGTGGAACGCCCTGCACGACGCCGTTCCGCAAATCGTCCGCCCCGACCTTCCTCCCGCCGAACGCCAGGAGCCGCCAAACCCTGCAGAATAGGCGCCAAACGGCGCCCCACCCCCATTCCCCCGCACCCCCGCCCCTCCCCCGCACCTCCCGCACCCACCGCGCCGGGTCCCCCCTCCGACTTTCTGTTAGAGACTTCTGTTAGAAAACTTTCCCGCTGTTGCGGGGGTTTCATTGTGAACAATTAAGGGAAATTAATCTTGCCCTGTTGGTGCCGATTGCTTCTAAGTGCTTTCGACATTCACTGTCATTGTTGTGCCGCCTGATGCCGCCCCCATCCCGACCGTCCGACCTCGAGTTGCAGGCCTTGTCGGTTTTATACTCCCACGGCCCCTCCTCCGTCGCCGCCATTCGCTCCCTGCTCCCCGATCAACGCCGGCGCGCATACACCACGATTCTCTCCGTGATGCAAAGCTTGGAGCGGAAGAATCTCGTCCGTTCCAAACGCGAAGGGAGAGCATACAGCTACTCCCCCGTCGAAAGTCAAGAACGGATCGTCGCACCGATTACAAAAGAATTTGTCCAAAACGCTTTCGGAGGGTGCCTGTGTCAGGCTATTCTCCAACTACTCTCAACCGGATCATTGAATCCGGACGAGAAAAACGCCGTTGAGCGCGAACTCAATAAACAGATAGCCATGGCTGCAAAGAAGAAGACCACCAAGAGAAAAGCCGCGAAGCGCAAAGCCGCCAAGCGGAGACCCGCGAAGCGCAAAGCCGCGAAGCGGAAAACCGCGAAGCGCAAAACCGCGAAGCGGAAAACCAAGCGCAAGGCCGCCAAGCGGAAGACCGCGAAGCGGAAGACCGCCAAACGCAAGACGAAGCGCAAGGCCGCCAAGCGGAAGCCCGCGAAGCGCAAGGCCGCAAAGCGCAAGACGAAGCGTAAGGCCGCCAAGCGCAAGACCAAGCGCAAGGCCGCCAAGCGCAAGCCTGCGAAGCGCAAGGCCGCCAAGCGCAAGCCGAAGCGTAAGGCCGCCAAGCGCAAGACCAAGCGCAAGGCCGCCAAGCGGAAGCCCGCGAAGCGGAAAGCCGCGAAGCGCAAAACCAAGCGCAAGGCCGCTCGGAAGCGTCGCTAAACCCGCGCGAACTGGATACCAACTCATGGTGTACTAAATGTTCGCGTAACCGGAATCTAGGAAGGGGGGTGCTGTTCGCAGCACCCCCCATCTCCCTACCCGGTCCTCCCGGTCCCCCGGGCGCCAGGCCCGCGGGAAAATGGTTGCGTCCCGCCCTCCGTCTGCTCATCTTCCCCCCGATCACCCGATGCGCGGTTAGCTCAGGGGTAGAGCACTACCTTGACACGGTAGGGGTCACTGGTTCAAATCCAGTATCGCGCACCATTCTCCCTTCCCCTTGTGATCTGATGCAGCCCATCGACGAGCTTCCGTATCTTCTGAAGCTCCTCGACGACGAGGACCCCGTCGTCAGCCAGAAGGTCGAGGAGCGCTTCGCCATTCTCGAGGGGGACATCAGCCGGGAGCTGGCCACCCTCGGGATCGAGGTGGTCTCGGAGCAACGGCGCCGCCTGTCGCACTTGCTGGCCCCCGGGCGCCGCCGCCAGATCCGGCGCGAGTGGCAGGTGCCCCTCCACGGTCTCGACGCCCCGAGCGGCGACTGGACGAGCTTCGAGTTTCTCCTGCGCCTCCTTTGCGAGCTTCTGCACGACGGCACGACGATGCGGGACCCGCTTCCCGACGCCCTCGACCAGGTCGCCGACCAGGCGGTCCTGCAGGAGGCCCACCTCGACGAGACCTCCCTGTGCGAGTTTCTCTTCGGCACCGGACGGTTCGGTCCCAACAGCCAGGGGTTCTACCAGCCGGAGAACGCCGACCTCCTCTGGATCCTCACCCACCGCCGCGGAAACCCGATCGGCCTTGCGGTCGTCGCGATGCTGGTGGCCCACCGCCTCGACCTCTGCATCACCGGATGCAACTTCCCCGGGCACTTCCTCGCCTGGATCGGCGAGGGCGACGAGGCCCTCCTGGTGGATTGTTACCATCGCGGGCGCCTGATCTCGCTGAACGAGCTGCGGACCAGCACCGGGGTGCTCTCGCCCGCGGCGAGCGCCGCCATCCGCCAGCCCTGTTCCCTGCGGACCATCCTGGTGCGCATCCTCGCCAACCTGCATCATTCCTTCAGCCAGGCGCAGGCCGGCGAAGATGCCGACCTTATCCAGGAACTCCTCGAGTCCCTCCAGACCGCGGAATGAAGCGCCTCCAGGAAACCCTGCGCATCGACGGCCAGCGTCTCGAGCGCTACATCTTCGCGCCGGATGATGGAAGCCCGGTGCGGGCCGCGGCCATCCACTTTCACGGCCACGGCGACTACGCCATGCGCTACGAGGAGACCCTCGCGCCGTTTCCGGCCCGCGGTGTGGTTTGCGTCGCGGCGGACCTTCCGGGCCACGGGCTTTCGGACGGGCACCGGGGGTGCGTCCCCGGGTGGCCGGTCATCGATGAACTCCTCCGCCTCAACCGGGAACGCTGCCGCGAATTGTGCCCCGACGGGCCCCTGGGGATTCTCGGCCACTCCGCGGGAGGCCTCATCGCCCTGCGGGCCGTGCTGCGCGACCGCAACCGCTACGCGTTCTCCTGGCTGAGTTCCCCGCTGCTGCGTCCCGAACTCACGCGGCATCCGCTCCTGGTCGGCATCCTGCGCACCGCGGCGCGCCTCTTCCCCGGCCTCTCGGTCTCGACCGGTGTGACCCGGGAGATGTGCCGCCACCCGCACATCGACCCCCTCACCGGTGAGGATGACGATCCGAGTGACGACGCCCTGAACCACGACCGGATCTGTCTCGGCTGGGGGAACAAACTGGTCATCGCGGGCCAGTGGGTCCGCCGGGAGTTCGCGGCGCGGCCGCCCCGGACCCCCATCCTCGTGACCCAGGGGAGCGCCGACGCCATCTGCCCGGCGACGGTCGTGCGGGAACTGGTGGCGCAGGCCGGCGCCCCGTCGATCCGCTACGAGGAATTCGCCGGCCGGCTCCACGAGCCGTTTTCCGACGACGGGAAAGAGGAGGTCTTCGCGGCGGTCGAGGAGTGGCTTGGCGCCGTCCTCGCGGAAACCGCTCAGGAACCCTCCCCCTCCGGGTAGATCTCGTGGTACTTGATGGCCTCCACGCCGATGGCGAGGGCCGTCCCCAGGATGCTGGCGGCATCCATGGTCCGCGCCACCTGCGCGGCCGGCCGCGCCAACCCCTGCACCAGCTGCCCGTAGGTCCGCACCCCGGCGGCATGCTTCAGCAGCTTGAAGGAAATGTGGGCCGCATCGAGGCTCGGAAAGATGAGGACATCCGCGGGCTGCTTCCGGTCCGCGCCGGGCAGCTTGATCTCCGCGGCATCCGGGTCGAGGGCCACATCCACCTGGAGTTCGCCGTCGATCTCGATATCGGCCCCGCGCGCCGCGGCGTGCTGGCGGGCCAGCTCGGTGGCGGCCTTCATCTTCGGGGCGGCCCCGGCGGTCGAGGAGCCCATGGTGGAATGACTCAGGAGCGCCACCCGCACCCGCCGGCCGAGGTAATGCCGGGCCAGGAGCCCGGTCTCGACGGCGATCGCGGCGAGATCATCGACCGGCGGCTCCGGGTTCAATCCGCAATCGGCCATGAAGAGGATCCCGTCCCGCCCGAAATGGGGCAATTGGGGCGCGACCTGCACCACCGTGGAGAACACCCGCGGCACATGCCGGAGGGGCTGCACCAGTTGCAGCAAGGGGCGAAAGACGGCGGGCGGCAGGCTCTGGTTCCCCGCCACCATCCCGTCGGCCTGCCCGTGCTGGATCATCATGGCCGCGAAGTAGGCGGGCTGCGCGAGCACTTCACAGGCATTGGACAACTCGATCCCCCGGTAGCGCTGCATCTGTCGCAGGCGGTCGCAAAACATCGGGAGGTCGGTCGATTCGGCGGGATCGTGGGCGTTGATCCGGCCCATCTCGATGCCCAGCTCCCTCCCGAGGGCCTCGATCCGGTCGTGGTTCCCGAGGAGGATGGGCGACCCGGCCCCGAGGCGGTTCATCTCGGCCGCAACCCGCAGAATCCGGGGATCTTCCCCCTCGGAGAAGACAATCCGCTTCGGGTGCCTATTCAGCTTCTCGATCAGCGGCGCGGTGAAGGCATCCGCCTCCGCGATTGGATGGGATGAATCGGGCATCTGCGCGGGCTCTTGCACCCGGCGCAGAACCTAGTATCCCTCCCCCGAGGGGACAACGCCAAAGGCGCGAATCTTCTTCCCATGCCAGCCGACTACCACAGCCACACCCCCCTCTGCCGCCACGCCGAGGGCACCCCCGGGGAATATGTCGAGGCCGCCGTCGCCGCCGGCCTCCTCGAATACGGCATTTCCGACCACGCCCCCACCCCGGAGCCCTTCGACGACTGGAGAATGGCGGCCGAGGAACTCCCGCAATACCTCGACTGGATCGCCGAGGCCCGGGAGCACGCCGCCGGGCGCCTCCCGGTGCGCGCCGGCCTCGAATGCGACTGGCTCCCGGGATGCGGTCCGTGGATCGAGGAGCTCGCCGGACGATCCGATTGGGACTACCTGATCGGCTCGGTGCACTACCTCGGCGGCGACTGGGACTTCGACAACCCGAAGTGGCTCGGCCGCTGGGCCGAGACGGACGTCGAGGAGGCGTGGTCGCGCTACTGGGAGACCTACGCCGCGATGGCGTCGAGCGGACTCTTCGACATCCTCGGGCACCCGGACCTCATCAAGAAGTTCGGCTTCCGCCCCGGAGGCGACCTCGCCCGCTTCTACGATCCGGCCGTCGAGGCCATCGCGGCCTCGGGCGGCGCCATCGAACTGAACACCGCCGGCTGGCACAAGCCGTGCGGGGAGCAATATCCCAGCGCCGGGTTCCTGCGCCGCGCCGCGGCGGCCGGCATTCCGCTCGTCATCTCGTCCGACGCCCACGCGCCCGGCGAACTCGGGCGCGACTTCGACAAGGGCGTCGCCCTCGCTCTCGAATCCGGGTTCCGCGAGACGGTCCTGTTCGCCGGGCGCGGGCGCCGCGTCACGGCATTGACGGCACCGCGGCCATGATCTCGACGTAGAGCCAGCAGATGCCCACCACGCCGAGGGAGAGCAGGAGGCCGATCCCGAACAGGAACCACCGGAGTTTCCGGCCCGTCAGCGGGAAGCCGAGCGCCACGACGATGAACTCCGCGTAGGGCCCGAGGCAGAAGCAGACGTTCGCCGCCCCCCCGAACAGGAGGCACTGGATGACGAGCTCTCCGACGGAGCTCGGGAGGCTCATCCCCGGAAACCCGAGCCGCACGATCCGCACCGCCAGGAGCACGCCGGGGACCAGCAGCACCCCGTTGTAGACGAGGCGGAGCATCTCCCACGCCTTCACCGTGGCCCGCACGTCCTGGATTTCCTGGGAGCCCGGGATCATGACATGCAACGCCCCAGGAGATAGTCGAAGACCGCCTCCGCGGAATGCACCCCCGCCGCGCCGGTCCCGATCACCACCGGTTGCTCGTCCTCCGGCACCGCGTCCCGCCCGTGGGACCCCCTCACCAGCGAGGCATCCAGCGGGATCACCTCCAGCAACCCCCGCATCCCGAGTTTCTTCTTCATGAGAAATTGCGCCATCTTCAGCCTCGGGCAACACAGACCCGGGTCGATGAACAACTCCGCCGGATCGTAGCCCGGCTTGCGGTGGATGTCGACGGTCCGCGCAAAATCCGGCGCCCGCTGGTCGTCGTCCCAGTAATAGTAGGTGAACCAGGCATCGGGCTCGGCCACCGCCACGAAGTCCCCCGCCCGCTCGCCGAGCGTCCCCTCGCGAACCTCCTCGACGCCCTCCGTCTCCTCGAGCACGGCCCGCACCTCCCCGCGGATGGCATCGTCGTTGACGTAGACGTGCGCCACCTGGTGATCGGCCACCGCGAAGGCCTGGCAGGTCCCGCAATCGAGGGTTTCCCGCCCGAGCTCCTCCTTGATGCGCAGCCAGCCCCGCTTCCGGAAGATGCGGTTCAGGTGGACCGGCCGGGAGACCGCCGAGATCCCGTACTCCGACACCACCACGACCTCCACCCCCTTCCGTTCCAGATGCGCGATCAGGTCGCCCGCCACCGCATCGATGGCGGCCAGCTCGGCGTCCACCTCCGGGGCCCCGGGTCCGGACTTCTGCAGGCAGTAGTCGAGATGCGGGAGATACACGAGGTTCAGTCCCGGCTCGTGGCGGTCCTCGATCCACTTCGCGGCGTCCGCGATCCACCGCGACGATCCGATCCCCGCCATCGGCCCCCAGAATTCCGGGAAGGGAAATGCGCCCAGGTCCCGCTTGATCGCGTCCCGCATCTCCAGCGGGTGGGTGTGCACATCGAAGACCTTCCCGCCGTCCGCCAGGTAGAGCGGCCTCGGGGTGATCGCGAGGTCCGCGCTGGAATACATGTTGTACCACCAGAAGAGCTTCGCGCAGGTGAACCCGGGCCGCTCCCGCCGCACCCGCTCCCAGAGCTTCTCGCCCTTCACGAGGTGGTTGCTCTGCTTCCAGAACTTCACTTCCGCCGCCTCCCGGTCGTACCACCCGTTCCCCACGATCCCGGTCCACGCCGGGCCGCGGCCGGTCAGGTAGCTGGCCTGCGCCGTGCAGGTCACCGCCGGAAAGGCCGGCTTGAAGCTCGCCACCTCGCCGCGGCCCGCGAATTCCGCCAGCCTCGGGGTGCGCTCCCCGAGCAGGCCCCGCGTCAGCCCCACCACGTCCAAAACCGCCACCCGTTTCATGGCCGTGGGGTCAGGCCGCGGCGGTCACCGCCCGCTTCTTCAGTTCATCCATGCACGACTCCAGGAGGGCCTCGTCGAGCTCATGGACGTCGAACCCCTCCCCGACGCCCCGCAACATCAGGACCGTCAGTTCCCCGCCGAGATGCTCCCGGAATTCCTCCAGCCCGTTGAACACCCTCCGTTTCCCGTTCCCGTCGCGCAGCTCGAGGGCCGGATGCCACACCGGCGTCCCGAGGCCCCGCAGCACCGCGATGACCCGCTCGGCGTGCTTCGCCTCCAGCCAACCGCTGCGCGCCGAGTAGAGCGTGTCGAGCGCCACTCCGACCGAAACGGCCTCCGCATGGCTCAGTTCGAAGTCGGTCAACTGCTCGAGCTTGTGCGCCGACCAGTGTCCGAAGTCGAGCGGACGGCTGTTCCCGGTTTCGAACGGATCGCCCCCGAGCGCGATGTGCCGGGCGTGCAGGATGGCCGAGCGTTCGACGGCCTCCTCCAGGAACGCCGGCTCGAGGTTCCACAATTCCCGGAGGTGCTCCTCGATCCAGTCGAAGAAGGCTCCGTCCTTCACGAGGGCCACCTTCACCGCTTCCACCAGCCCGTTCCGGCAGGCATCGTCCGGCTGGGTGTAGAGGAACCGGAAGTCATTCACCACCGCGTAGGGAACCGCAAAGGTCCCGATGAAGTTCTTCTTCCCGAAGGCGTTGATGCCGTTCTTGACGCCCACCCCGCTGTCATCCTGCGCCAGGGTGGTGGTCGGAAACCGCACCAGGCGCACCCCCCGGTGGGCCGTGGCGGCCGCCAGCCCGATGACATCGAGGAACGCCCCGCCCCCGATGCAGAACAGGTAGGAATGCCGGTCGATCCCGTTGCGCTCGATCGGGCCGATCCCGTCCATGATCTGCGTCTTGCTCACCTTGCAGGCCTCCCCGCCGGGCATCTCGACGATCTCCGTCAGCGTCACGTCCTCCAGCGCCCCGAGGTAGCCCCTGATCTGCTCCTTCAGGTCCGGGAAGAGCCGCACGATCTCCGACTCCACGTAGACGATCACCTTGCTCCGCCGCCCGGCCTCGAACAGGCCGCTGACCACCGGGTTCTCCGGGGCAAAGGCATCCCGCGTGAAGCGAATGCGGTGCCGGAAAACCAGCGGGATGTCGAAATCGTGATCAGCCATCGGCGAGGATGTGGTAGCCCACTCTACGCCGGATTGCCAACGATTCTTAGCGCCAACCCGGATGAGGCCCCTAACAGTTAGGGGGTGGCGCCCGGAGCCTCGGCCGGCGCGGCCGGATCGGCGGCGGGCACCCCGGGGGTCACCTCGAGACTGATGGGCATGGAGACGACCTCGTCGCTGTTCCAGACGTCCATCATCCCCAGGTAGACGCCCGGTTCGAGCGCCTGCAATTCGAAGACCTTCTCGACGACCTTCCCGGGCGAGACGGGCTCGTTGAAGAAATACTCGACGGGATCGCCCGGGATGGTCTCGACCCAGCCCTCGGGAATCTTCCGGAGCGAGAAGGCGTCGTGCAGGTCCTCCTCCAGGTCGATGGACTCGAGCTCCAGGTCCTGGTTTCCGGGGTTGCGCATCGAGACCCGCAGCTCGAACGGCTGGCCCGCGGTCACGGTGAGGGGGATCTCGACCCGCACCTGCAGGAGGCGCAGTTCCAGCGGGATGGGCTCCGGCTCCTCCCGCTCGCTCATCTTGTCCTTGTAGACCGCCACCAGCACCGTCGATGCCCAGGCCACCAGCCCGATCAGCAGGATCCCCACCGCCACCCAGACTCCCGGACGGGACGGCCCCTCGGCGGGCGGGGGCGAATCTGCTGGTCCTGGCGTCGACATGCCGATTTTTTACCTGTACGAATTCCCCAAGGCAAGAATTCCCCTTTCGACCAAGCACCATGAAACGACGTCATTTCCTCACCACCAGTTTGGCGGCCGCCGGCTCCGCGGCCACCGGGTCGCTGCACGCCGCCCACCACGGCCACGGACCCGCCGCCACCCCCGGGCCGATTCTCCTCTCGCTCAAGTACGGGATGTGTGGCGATGGATCCACGGTGGAAGACAAGTTCCGGCTCCTCAAGGAACTCGGCTACGACGGGGTCGAGATGGGCTCGCCGGGCGGGGCCGACAAGCGCGAGGCCATGGCCGCCTCGGCAGCCACCGGCTTGCCGATCCACGGCGTGGTCAACTCGATCCACTGGCACACGCGTCTCTCGGATCCCTCGGAGGACGTGCGGCGCAAGGCCCGGGAGGGGCTCGAAACCGCCATCCGCGACAGCCACCTCATCGGCGGCAGCTCCGTGCTGCTCGTCCCGGCGGTGGTCGGCAAGGACGCCACCGCCGCGCAAGCCCGGGAACGGTCCATCGCGGAGATCCGGAAGGCCCTCCCGCTCGCGGCGCGCCTCGGGATCCACATCCTCATCGAGAACGTCTGGAACAAGTTCCTCTACCGGCACGACGGCCCCGCCGACCAGGGCGCCGATGATCTCGCCAAGTACATCGACGAGATCGGCAGCCCGTGGGTCGGATCGTACTTCGACATCGGGAACCACCAGAAATACGGCAAGCCGGCCGAGTGGATCCGCACCCTCGGGAAGCGCATCGTGAAGCTCGACGTCAAGGACTGGGGAACGAAGAACGGCTTCAGCAAGATCGGGGAAGGCGACGTCGACTGGCCCGAGGTGCGCAAGGCCCTCGCCGAGATCCGCTTCACCGGCTGGGCCACCGCCGAGGTCGGCGGAGGCGATCGCGCCCGTTGCGCCGAGATCCTCGGGAACATGCGGACCCACCTCCTCGGGGCCTGACGACGGGGCCATGCCTCCCTCCCTCACCAACGACCACCAGCAGCGCTTCGGCGGCATCGCCCGGCTCTACGGCGAAGCCGCCCTGGAGCGCTTCCGCACCGCCCACGTCGCGGTCATCGGCATCGGCGGGGTGGGATCGTGGGCCGCCGAATCCCACGCCCGC
>JABDMC010000313.1 GCA_013001695.1 Akkermansiaceae bacterium | reverse complement strand
AGCCCGGCGGGCCGACCCGCGCCAAGGCCGCCGCGGACCGCGTCCGGCCCGCCCTCCGGCGCGACCTCGCCGGCCGGGGGCTCCGCTTCGGCGATCCGGTCTTCCTGCGCATCTTCAAGGAGGAGCGCGAGCTCGAGGTCTGGGTGCAGGAACCCGGCAAGCCGTCGTTCCGCCACTTCCGGACCTATCGCATCGCGGCCATGTCGGGATCTCCCGGCCCGAAACTGAAGGAGGGCGACCGCCAGGCCCCGGAGGGATTTTATTTTGTGAAGCCGTCCCGGATGAATCCCGCCTCGAGGTTCCACCTCTCCTTCAATCTCGGCTATCCCAACGCCTACGACCGCGCCCACAACCGCACCGGTTCCCATCTCATGGTCCACGGCAACCGCGTCTCGATCGGTTGCTTCGCCATGACCGACGCGAAGATCGAGGAGATCTACACCCTCTGCGACGCGGCCCTGAACGGCGGGCAGCCCTTCTTCCGCGTCCACTGTTTCCCGTTCCGCATGACGGCGGCGCGCATGGACGCCGCCGAGGGGCACCGCTGGGAATCGTTCTGGCGCAACCTCAAGGAGGGTTACGACGTCTTCGAGCGGACAAAGATCCCGCCCGACGCCGCGGTGCGCCGGAAACGCTACGTGTTCGACGGGGGCTAGTGTGGTGTCCCGGAAGTAATGCCACGTGATGCGCGAGAATGATTTTGCAAGTTCAAGGCGTGAGGAGGGAGCCCCGACAGGGTCGGGGCGACCGAAGAACAACGTGGAAATTGCGGAAACAGGCCGCGCCCGATCTGAGTCTGCGAGCGGAGTGAGCGAATGATCTATAACTCCAAACCTCCCCGCATGCTGCAGGACTTGCGGGGCGGCCTACTAGAAGTGGTGAATCACCCCCGCCCGCACGCCGCGGTCCAGTTCGCTGTTTCCATTGAGCGGAAACGTGTAGCCCGCGCGCACGTCGAAGAGGTCGCCGACCGTGTAGCTGATGCCGACGAGGGCCTCGAGAGCGAAGACATTCTCCTCGTCCGCCTCCCCGTCGACCACGCCCTCGAGATACACCTCCCCGATGAAGGCCAGGAGGCCGGCCGGCAGGCCGTGCCCGTGGTCGTGGGGGGGCTCCGCGCCGAACCGCCGCGCATCGTGAATGCGCATCGCCTTCGACACGCCGAGCGAGCAGAAGAATTCGGTTTCGTTTGAATCGAGACCGAACTCCAGCCCGGTGGCGCTCGACAGGGCCCACCAGTCTCCCAGGTCGAACCAGGTGGCGAGGAAGGGTGCGAGTGACCATTGCTCCCCGGCCCCCACCCGGCTCGATCCGGTCGGAATACCGATCTCGAGATTGGCGGACGCCACGAAACGCTCGGTCTCGGCCAGCACCGCCCGCGGGACCACCGCCAGGTCCCCCAGCCCGTCGACCGCGGCCTCTCCGACGGGGCGGTCCCAGGCGTAGGGCACTTCCAGCACCACACCCAGCCTCCGGGTGAAAGCCCACTCGAGCTCGATCTCGACCTCGTGCTCCTCCCCCTCGTCGAACTCCCCCCAGCCGTAGGTCACGAAGAGTTCCTTGCCGAGGAAGGCCGGCTCAAACCCGAAGTGGTGCAAGAGCGGCGCCCCCAGAGGGCTGCGGTGCCAGTGAACCCAGGGATCCAGCCAGTGATCGGTGAGATTGAAACCGAAAGGCGCAGGCTGCGCCACGTGCCCGTGACCGCGGGTCCCGGCAGCATCGTGATCGTGCCCGCCCAGTGCATGGGAGGCCTCGCCGCCGTGGCAGGCCCCCGCCGGGGCGAGTCCCAATGCACCCACGAGGAGAACGGCACGCGTCGCAGTCATGGGGCGGACCTACCGGAGCCGTAAACGCAAATCAATAACATTTGCGATATATTCGCAATAGGAGGCGCCTCCCCCACCGGGTCACGGCCCGGGCAGGAGTCCGGAATTCCCCGGCCCGCCGAAGCCTCGATCTTCGGCCGGGGTGCGAGGCACAGGTTGGCCACGGCGGTCGCCGGCCGCGGACGCCATGGGAAATGCCGGAACTCACCTCGCACCGGGCGCGGCCCGGCGCCGGATCGGAACCTGCAGCGTCCTCTCCCCCGCGTCGAAGAACCGCGCCCCCGTCCCTGCCCGGTCGATGTCGCCGAGCTCCTTCCGGGCCCAGGCGAGCCGCGCCGTGAGCCGTTTGACCACCTCCGGATGATCCGCGGCCCGGTTGGCGGATTCCCCGGGGTCTTCGTCGAGCTTGAAGAGTTGCGTGTCCGGGACGGCCTCGATCATGCGCCCCCACCACCCGGTCCCCGGCGGATTCGCGACGCGCGGCACCACCAGCTTCCACGGCCCGCTCCGAACCCCCGTCAGCAGGCAGCCGCTGTAGTAGAAGTAGTCGTCGCGCGGGCTCGTCTCCTCCTTCCCGGTCAAAAACCCGCTGGCGTCCCGGCCGTCGATGGCGTGCCCCGGCAACTGCGCCCCGGCGAGGGCGGCGAAGGTCGGGAGAAGATCCATGGTGCTGAGGATCTCGTCCGTGACGCGCCCCGCGGGCACAATCCCCGGCCACCGCACGATGCACGGCACGCGGGATCCCCCGTCCCAGGCGCTCATCTTCCACCCGCGCAACGGCGCCGCCGACCCGCTGTGGTCCCGCGGAATGAACGGCTTCCCCCCCCGCTTCATGGCCCGCGTCGTCTCCACCCACGGACCGTTGTCGGAGGTGAAGACCACGAGGGTCTCCTCGTCGAGGCCGAGCCGCCGCAGGGCCGCGAAGATCTCCCCGCACGACCAGTCGATCTCCTCGATGGTGTCGCCGTAGGGCCCGTAGGCCGACTTCCCCTTGAACTCCGCGGAGGCCCCCACCGGGATGTGCGGCAGGTTGTGCGCAAGATAGAGGAAGAAGGGCCGCTCCCGGTTCTTCTCGATCCACGCCACCGCTTCCTTCGTGTAATCGGCGGTGATGTGGTCCCAGCTGTCCACCCTCTCGACGACCACCTCCTCGTTGCGGAAGACCGGGCTGCGGAACTTCGTGTCCTCCACGAAGACCGTGAAGCCGTTGTAGAGCGGCGTCCCGTAGAAGTAGTCGAAACCCTGCGCGTTCGGCATGGTGGTCCGGTCGAATCCCCCGGGGTCGCCCTGCTTCTTGTTCGTCAGGTGCCATTTCCCGATCAGGGCGGTGGCGTAGCCCGCCCCCTTGAGGACCTCCGCCATGGTGACCTCCTCCGGGTGCGGCACGGTGTGGAGCCGCTTCACGTTCCCCGGCTCCCCGACGCGGATCGGATAGCTCCCCGTCATGAGCGCCGCGCGCGACACCCCGCACACCGGCTGCGCGTAGAAGCTCGTCAGCTTCGTCCCCTCCGCCGCCATCTTGTCGAGGTGCGGCGTCCTGATGGTCTTCGACCCGAAGCACCCGAGGTCCTCGTACCCCTGGTCGTCGGTGAAGATGATGATGAAGTTCGGCTTGGGGCCCGCCTCCGGTTGCGCCGGCGGCCGCTGGGGACGCGGCCACGGCTTCCGGCTCACCCCCTCCCAGCCCGGCGCCTGCGGGTCGCGCCGCAGCCGCTTCAGCTCGAGGTCCTTGAACTCCACCGTGAGCGTCCCGCCGCCGTGGACCTGCAGCCCGATCTTCCCGGCCAGCGGGATCTCCGGGTCCTCCTCGGTGTAATCGACCGCCGCCACCCCGTTCAGCCACGTCCGGATC
>JABDMC010000300.1 GCA_013001695.1 Akkermansiaceae bacterium | reverse complement strand
GGTCGGGAGCGGGCGATGCGGCGGGAACCGGCGGGGCCGGATCGGGAGCGGCCGGGGCCTCCGCCGGCGGCGGCGTGGCGGCCGCGGCGGCAGGCTCTCCGCGGTTCATGACGAAGGGGATGGCGGTGAAAAGCACGGTGCCGGCGGCCACGACGATGGTGGCCAGCACGAGGGCGCGGGCGAGGTGGCTGGCGGCGACAATGCCGAGCATCTCCTGGGGGCTCTTGCCGCGAAGATCCCGCAGGAACTCCTGGAGCTCGGCGGCGGTGGCGCGGGTGTTGGCGCTCAGTTCCCGCAGGTCGGCGCGGGGGCTGGCGAGGGCGGTCCGCTCGGAGGCGGGGTCACGGGGCGAAGGGGTCACGGCGAGGGCGGTTCGGATTCGGGTTCGAGAATGTGGACGAGGTCGCCGCCCGCTTCGCCGATGGCTTCGATGACCGGCTCGAAGGTCTGGGCGGCGGCGGTGCGGTGGACTTTCAGGAAGACGTTGCGCCGGCCCGCGGGGGCGTCGCCGAGGATCGCGGCCAGCCTGGCGGACAGGTTTTCGACCGAGATCTCCTTGCCGTTCAGGTAGGTTTTGAAGCCGCTGTCGATGGCGACGTTGGCGAGCGGCACCCCGGCGGCCTCGAGGTCCTCGAGCTGCGCCGGCCGCCACTGGATGTGGCTGTCGTCCTGGGCGCGCGCCAGGATCACGAAGAAGATCAGCAGCAGGAACCCGATGTCGCCCATCGCGAAGGTGGGGATCGAGGCGGTGAACTGTTTGCGCGGGATCTTCACTCCACGGTGATGGTTCGTTCCTTGGTGAGCTCGAGCGTCACGACGCCGCCGGCATCGTCGATGGCCTTCGAGACCCGGATCCACTGCTGGTATTCGGTGTCGGGGGCGCTCTTGACGACCACCACGCGGTCCTCGGGGCGCTGCTTCGGCTCGAGGGCCGCCTTGATGCGCGCCGCGAATTCCGGGAGCTGCAGCGGGCTGCCGTTGAGGACGATGGTGGTCGGGGTGATGGAGACCTCGAGGTTCTTGCTCTGGTCCCGCTTGTCCTCCTTCTCCTCGGTCTTCGGGAGCGTCTGGGCCCGGCCGGTCTCGGGCTGGACCGAGGCGCACACCAGGAAGAAGATGATGAGGATGAAGGCGATGTCGGAACTCGCCAGGGCCGGCGGGTCGACGAGGGGCTTGCCGCGGCGCAGTTTCATGAGGCGGCGTCCTGGTGGTCATCCCCGGCGAGGGTCATCCGCAGGCTGACGAGCTCGATGAGCTCCGCCGCGGATGCCTCGACCTGCAGGACGAAGCTGTTGATGATTCCGGTGAAGTAGTTGAAGGCGATGTAGGCCGGAATGCCGACCACGAGGCCGAAGGCCGTGGTGAGGAGGGCCACCCGGATCCCGGCGGCGGCGGCCTGCACGATGTTCTGCTGGCCGATGTTGGCCTCGATGTCGCCGAAGGCCACGATCATCCCCTGCACGGTGCCGAGGAAGCCGAGCATGGGGGCCACGCTCGCGATGGTGGCGAGGATGGGGAGGTGCTTCTCGAGCGCCGCCACGATGTGGACCCCGTAGTTCTCCATGCTCGTCACGACCTGCTGCTCCATCTGGGCGCGGTCGTAGTTGAGGCGGCGCAGCACGAGATACTTGCGCAGCCCGTTGGAGAGCACGGCGGGGACGGGGCCGCGGGAGGCGTCGCAGATTTCGAGGGATTCCTCGACCCGGTCCTCGGAGAGGAGGGCGAGGACCTGTTCCTTCAGCTCGGTGGGGTCGGTTTCGAGGAGCCTCAGGCTGCGGTAGCGCTCGATGATGACGGCGAGGGCGAGGATGAGGAGCAGGAGGATGGGGATCATGAAGATCCCGCCTTCCAGGAGGATCCCGAAGGCGCCGCTGTGGAAGAAGTTGTAGAGGGCCCCGTGCTCGGGGGACGCGGCGGCAAGGACGGGCGGAACAGCGGGCATCATCATTCGGAGAGGTTCGCCTCGCGCTCGAACTGGGCGAGGAGCTCGGGAAGGGCCAGGCGGCCGCGGGAGTACTTGGCGGCGTCGGATTCGGGGAAGTCCCACCGGCAGCGGTTGTAGCGCCGGAAGGCGTTCGGGATGTCGTTCGCCATGCGGTAGCTCTCCCCGGCCCAGAAGAGCGCCTGGGCGGTGAGGTCCTCCTCCGGGAAGCGTTTCACGAACCCGTCGAAGGCCTCCCCGGCGGCGGCGAAGTCCTCGTGCTTGTAGTGGCACTGGCCGATGCGGAAGGCCATCTTGGGGGTCCACTCGTGGTTCGGGAAGCGCTCCACGAACTTGCCGCCGACGCTGGCGGCCACCGTGAAATTCTCCTCCCGGTAGAAGTGCTCGTTGATGCGGAGCATGACGTTCGCGATGAGGGGGCTCTGCGGGTAGGTGGCGGCGAGGGTGACGTAGGCCTCGAGGGCCTCGTCGAGCTGCCCGGCCTGCTCGTGGCACTGGCCGAGCTTGTACTGGGCGTCGGCGGCGAGGGCGTGCTCCGGGTGGCCGCGGACGATCGAGCGGTAGGCGGAGATGGCCTCGTCCCATGCCTCCATTTCCTGGGCGAACTGCCCGAGGAGGTAGGCGACGCGGGGGGCGTATTTCGGGTTCGGGTAGTCCTGCTGGAGTTCGCGGAGGACGCGGCGGCCGGCGGCGAGGTCGGCGCGGGCCTCCTCCTCGCGCTCGAGTTTCCGGTGGCTTTTGAAGAGCTCGAAGTAGCTTTCCGCGATGTGGAACTGCGTCTGGATGGCGAGGTCCTCGTCCTTGAAGACCTTGCTGAAGGCGGAAAGTTCGCCGTTGGTCCCGATCGCGACAGGGATGCGGAGCTCGATGATCGGCTCGCCGTCGGCGCTTTGCGGGACGTTGTCGAGGTAGCCGACGGTGATCTCGTCCCCGAAGAAGCACTCCACCTCGCCCTGGCTGTTGCCGGGGACGGGCTTGGGATTGGCCTTGAGCGGGAAGGAGGCGCTGAAGACGCCGCTGTGGCTGAGGGTTTCCTCGAGCTCGAGCGACTCCTCCTCGCCGGAGCTGGTCACGAGGCGCACGATGGCGCGGTCGCGGTTGCCGCTGAGGTCGAGGTCGGGGTCCTCGAGCCACAGGAAGAGCTTCTTGCCGACGTGCGCGATCTCGGCGTCCTCGACGTATTCCTCGTCGGTGATGCGCAGGGCGGCGGGGGAGAAGAGGGCGGCGCGGGCGGCGAGCGAGGCCCCGGAGCCATCGGGCCGCAGGGCGTCGTCGTAGCGCGCCGTGAACTCGTCGTTTCCGTTGACGTTCAGGACGAGCATGCCCGCGGCGGGTTTCTCCCCGTCGTCGAGGGCGTCGTCCGCGGCGGCCGGCGGCGGGAGAACCTTCCCGAAGCCGCCTTTCCTGACCGTCCCGTCGGCGGGAATCGACGGCGGGCTGTCGGGATCGCCGAGCACCAGCGGGACCTGCCCGGCGAAGCGCCCCTCGAAGAGCGCCGGGTTGCGGACCTCGTCCATCGCGGATTCCGGCGGGGCGAAGCTGCGGGACAGGACACACTCGACCCGGACGCTCGTCCCCTGCGTCGTCTCGACGTCCACCACCACGGTGCTGCGCGAGTCCTTCGCCTGGTCGGGGTCGATGACCTCCACGGTGAGCGGGAGCTGGTAGGCGACCTTGCTGACCGCCCCGGCATCCGGGGCCCCGGCGCGGGGCGCATAGCCGAGTGGTCCGCCGATCTCCTTGCCCGACGGGATGATCTGCACGAGCGCCTCCGTCGGCTCGTTCAGGTAGACGACCGTCTCCCGGTGGAAGGCGTGACCGGGGAAGGTGTTCTGCTCGTCGTGGTAGCGGAGGTAGACGCGGTCGCCCTGCTTCACCACGAGCCGGCCCTCCCTGTCTTCCGCGTCCGCGGCGGCGGTGTCGATTTCCGCGATGAAGACGCCCGTCGAGGGACCCGTTTCGGTGGCGGTCACGGGGAACGGCTCCTCGGCGTTCAACTGCACCATGACCTCGACCTCGTCGCGCTCGAGGCCGGCGTCGAGGTCGTAGTCGACGACCTCCGCCACGATGCGTTCTCCCGGGTCGATGCGCATGAGTTCCTTGCGGGTCCCCCGGACCGTCCCGCCGCCGGCGCGCTGGAATTCGAAGCTGACCGGGGTGATGACGCCGTTGTGGTAGGTGGCGGTGAGCTCCCGCTTGAGGAGGCGGTTGCCCTGGGCGCCCCCGGCGGTCAGCTCGTCGAGGTAGGAGACCGTCACGGTATCGCCGGGGGCCAGTTCGAGGATGTCGTTTCCGGCGAGTTCGAGGACATCCTGCGACGGCGGGATATGGGAGGCGCCACCGCCGGCGATTTCGACATGATTGATGGCGACCGCCTCGCCGCGGTACTCGAGGATCCCGACGTCCACGAAACGCAGCGGGTGGGCGGGCATGGTGAGCGTCCAGCGGTTTCCGTCGTTGGCGATGGCGCCGCCGAGGGCCATGTCGACGACCGGCAGATCCGGGGCGTTCTCCGCGGCGAAGTCGCCCGGGACGAAGGCGCGCATGGCGACGCCCGACGCTTGCGGGTTCTCGCGGGCGCGGGTCACGGCGGCGCCCTGCGTGCCGCTCGTCACGATCGAGAGCGCCGTGAACCGGTGGATGCCGCGTTTCGCGAAGATGTCGGCGGTGCGGCCGCCGGGGCCGACGGGAAGCTCGAGGCGTCCGTCGATCATGAGGGCGGTCTGCCGGCCGGTGACGCCGATGCGCATGGCGCCGTCGCGTTCCTGCACGAGGGGGCCCGACCACACGAGGAACCACGCCTCGTCGCCCTTCTCCGGCGGGTTCCACGCGAGCGTCTCGACCGCGAGATCCTCGGCGGGTTCCTCCTTGGCGATGGATCGCACCACCTCGTCCCAGGTGTACTTCTCCTTCAGGCTCTTGGCGCTCGTCTTGTAGATGCGGAGGCGCATGCCCGGCGACTTGAAGTCCATGCGCGGGGCGGCTTCCGGCGCGGGAAACCGGCCCAGCGTGTACCAGAAGCGGCCGTCGTGGCTCCCGCGCAGGTGAAGGCGCACCGGCGCCTCGTCCGTGGCGTCCGGCGAATGGAGCGTCACCGTCTCGACGTCGCGCAACTCCTTCATGTCGACCGTCAGCGACTTCGGGGCGGCGCCGTCGGGCTCGCTGCGCCACGTGGTGTCGAGGCTGTGGTCGATGGCCATCAGGGCGCTGTGATCGAGGGCGGAGTCGCTCGCCTGGGCGCCCGCGGGGAGCTCCCCGGTGCGCACCGTCCCGGTGAAGACGCCGCCGTGGGGCTGTTCCTCCGGGATCATGACCTGCACCTCGTCCCCGCTGGAGGCCGTGATCTTCAGGCCGGCCGGATCGGGTTCGCCGGTCAGGTCGCGGTCGCCGTCGCGGACCTGCGCGTAGATCAGGTTGCCGGGCTTGAGCTGGTTGCGCGGCCGCTGGAGCGCCTTCGGCCGCTCGGCCTCGTCGGCGGCGACCTCCTTCTTGAGCGCCTCGGTGAAGGACTCCTCGTCGTCGTTGAGGATCTGGCTGCTGGCGGCCTCGAGGGTGGCGTCGGAGGCGATCTTCAGGCGGGTGCTGCTGAGGAACTCGAACTGGAACTCGTCCTTGAAGTCCTGCGGGTAGTCGACCGTGATGACATCCGCCCCGGTGACCTGCAAGGTGCCGTCGCCGGGGTTGGCCTCCCCGAGGGCGGTCGGGATCTCGCTCAGGAAGATGCCCTTCCCGGCCCCGCCGCTGACGAGGAAGGACTGCTCCTCGTCGTTGCCGGGCTCGGTGCGGACCGTCACCGGGATGCGTGTTTCGCCGCGGCTGATCCCGAGGTCGGAATCCTGCACGACGACCGAGAGGGCGTGTCCCGGGGTGTGCCAGCGTTTCGATTCGCGGCCGAGGCGGCCGACGGCGCGGAGGGTTTCGAGCTGGGTGAGGTGGCGTTTCTCGATGCCGTAGACCTCGGCGAGGTTGTAGAGCGTTTCGTTGGCGAGGTCGGTGTCGGGCATGCGCTCGAGGATCGACAGGAAGATGGCGCGGGCCTCCCCGTTGTTTTCCTGGCGGATGGCGAGCACCCCGCGGAGGAACTCGGCGCGGACCGCGATCTGCGGGTTGGGATCCTCCGCGAGCGCCACGAAGATCTCCTCGGCCTGGTCGTAGATCTTCTGCGCGAGGTAGGTTTCGCCGATCCCGAACCGGGCCTCGACGGCCTCCGGCTGGTCCTTGAAGCTGTTGAGCACGGTGGTGAACTCGGCGCGGGCCACGTCGTACTGCTGGGCGCCCTGGTGGTTGCGGGCGAGGAGCAGCTGGACCTGCGCCTTGTCACGGACGTCGACGTCCTCGGACTGCCCGAACTTGATGAGCCACCCGCCGAGGATGTCGCGGGCCCGCTCGTGATCGTCGGGCGTCCCCTGGCTGATGTGGACCCCGGCGCCGAAGAGGACCAGCTCGATCGGCAGCTCGTGCCGGTGCTGGTCGAAGAGGGCGCGGTTCTTGAAGTAGGATTGCTCGGCGAGATCCTCCTCCCCGAGGCGGAGGTGCACGATGATCTGGAGGAGCGGCGCGATGGGGCTGTCCGGCGGGATGTCGGAGGTGAGGCTGCCCATGCGGCCGTAGGCCTTGCGCAGGAGGGCGCCGGCCTCGTCCATCTCCTTGGGACCGACGGAGCGGACGGAATGCAGGAGCCCGTTCAGGACGGTGGCGCCGAGGGCGAAATCGTCCCGCGCGAGGGCGGCCTGGGCGTGCGGGTAGAGGCGGCGCCACGATTCGTAGTGCTGGTCGGCCATGAGGATGAGGCCCTGCGCGGCGACGAGACGGTCGAAGCCGCGCGGGGCGGCGGCGAGCAATTCCAGGCCGGCTTCGGCGCTGACGCGCCCGACGTCGAGGTCGCGGACGAGGCGGAAGATCCGCGCCTTCCGGTCGGCGGGCCAGTCCTTGGCGCCGCGGGCGTGCTCGAGCCATGAGCGCGGCGGCCATTCCCCGATCCCCCGCGGCTGGAAGGGGCGTTCCCGGGCGCGGGAATGGGATTCCTTCAGGACGCGCTCCATGCGGTCCGGATCGTCCGCCTTGAAGGCGAGGTCCGCGAGGGCCGCGGCGTAGCGCCCGTGTTGGTGCGAGTCCGCGGCGAACTTCTGCTCGTAGAGGGCGCGCGCCTCCGCGGGGGGGAGGGTGGCGGCGACCCGCTGGACGCAGCTGGCGCACTCGTGGTGGTTCGGGTCGAGGTCCATGCGGGCCCGCCACCACGCGATGGCTTCCTTCTCCATGCCGGCCTCCGCGATGGCGTCCCCGATGCCGGTCGCGTAGGCGAGCGCGTTCCGGGCGAGATCGCCGGACTTCGTGATCCACGGGATCGCCCGGCGGATGATGGCGGGGTCCTTGGTGCGCACCAGCCGGCTCCATGTTTCGTGCGACGCCGGGGCGGGGGGCAGGGAGAGCAGGTGGTCCGCCGCGGCGCGTTTCCGGGCCTCCTTGTCGTCGGCGTATTCGGCGGCCTCGAGCCAGGCTTCCGCGGCGCCGAGATCCTTCGGGAACGCCTTGCAGAGCGCCTCGTAGTACCCCGCGGCGGACTTCTTGGCGTTGCCCCCGAGGTGGTGGCGGTAGACGTCGGCGAGCCGGCGCATGACCCATTGCCTGTCGTCCGGCGGGAGCTTGCTTTGGAGAAGTTCCTTGCACGCCTGCCCGGATTTTCCGCCCCGCTCGAGCGCCTGGCGCCAGAGTTTCACGGTGGCGTCGGCGTGGTGGGATTTCTTGGCCTGCTGCCAGGCGCGGTTGCGCCCCTTGTCCTTCGGGGCCCAGTTCCAGAGGTGTTTCTGGTATTCGGAGAGGTGCGGGTGCGCCTTGGCATTTTCGAGGACGAGGGCGAGATCGCTCCGGAACCCGGCGTCGTCGGGCGAGGAATCCAGCAGGTAACGGGCGACGTTGGCCGACCACGCGTCGTTCCCGGGACGATGGGCCAGCGACTCGCGGGCCGCGCGGCGCGCCTTTCCGGCGTCCTTCATGCGGTCGCGATAGACGTCGAGGACGAGGAGGGCGCGAAGCTTCCACGCCTGCTCCGGGTTCTTCCGGACGGCCTCCTGCAGGCCGCGCTCGGCGCGGGCGTGGTCGTCACCGCACCAGTTGACGAAACTGCGCGCGATGTCGTGCGGGTGGACGTCGGCCGCCATGGTTTCGGCGGCGAGCGAGCGGGCCTTGGACTGCTTCCCGGCGCCGGCGTAGCGGTGTGCCGCGAAGGCGAGGACCTCGTGACGCTCCGCGCGATCCGGAAACGCCGCCATGTAGCGCCGGGCTTCCTTTTCGATCTCCTCCGGCGGCTGGTTGGCTTGGCCCATGGCCTCGATGAGCCGCCGGTGGCGATCGGCGTCGCCCGGCGCGAGGGCTTCCCGGAACGTCCGGACCGCATTCTCGTGCTGGCCGAGCCGCGAGGCGAAGTGGCCCGCGTGGGTCAGGGCGGTGCGTCGCGTGGTGGCGTCCATCGGCGCCTTGCGGCGCTCGAGGTTCTTCATGATGAGGAGGCCGTCGGCCCACAGCTCGGCGCGGCCCGCCATCTCGAGCCCCCGCAGGCCGACATCGGTGAGCAGCGGCCCGGGGGGCAGCTTGCCGGTCATCTCGAGGGCCAGGGCGGTGGCTTCCTTGTGGGCGGTGGCATGCCCGGATGTTCCGTAGTGCCGGAGGGCGCGGACCCCGTCGTCGACGGAGGCGGTGGCGCGCCAGTTCGCGGCGAGGTGGCCGGCGGCGAGGAGGGGCTGGCCGGAGCGGTCCAGCGAGTCGGCGAGGTGGCGCCGCGCCTGCGCGGCGAGGGCGTGGCGCGGATACTTTTCGAGGAACTGGCGGCCGGTGGCGATGACGTCGGCGTGCCGCGATGTGACCGCGTAGCCGTCGAGGAGGACCATCACGATCTCGGGGCGTTTCGGGTGGTCCGGCTGGGCCCGGGCGAACCTGCTCGCGGTGCGGATCAGCCCGAAGACCTGCTCGTCGCGCTTGTAGAGGTCGATGAGATCGAGCATGAGGGCCGCGGCCTGGGGGGACGCCTCGGCCCGCTCCTTGAGGCGCGCCTCGAGGGTGGCGGCCGGGTCGGCCCGGGCGGCGGCGAACCCGGCGGCCAGGGCAAGGGCGGCGGCGATGATGCGGGGAAATTTCACGATCCGGCTTTCTGGAGGGCGTCGACAATCTTCTTGGCTTCCGGGGCGATCTCGCTCTCGGGGAACTCGCTGATGAGCTGGTCGAACCGGCGGCGGGCCTCGGCACGGCGGCCGAGCTTGTAGAGGCAGCGGCCGTAGTTGAAGAGGATCACGTCGAGGAAGTTCGCGTCGGGGTAGTCGGCGAGGACGTTCTCGAAGACGTCCACGGCGCGGGTGTAATCCTCCTTCTGGTAGTAGAAGGCGGCCATCTTGGCGACGGCGTCGCCGACCCGTCCGGAATCGGGAAAGCGCTCATAGACGGCCTGGTAGGCGAGGAAGGCCCGCTCGAACAGGGGCGTGGCCTGCTGCGCCGCGGCCTTCAGCGCCAGGTCCTCGTAACACTCGCCGATGAAATACTGGCCCTCGCCGCGCAGGGGGCTGTCCTGCAGCTTGGTGAGGCTCGTGTAGACGCTGATGGCGCGCGCGTGGTTGCCGCGCTTCCGCTCGACGTGGGCCTGCTGGAGCATGGCCTCGTCCACGAAGGCGCTCGTCGGAAACTCGGCGAGCAGGCGGCGGCTCATGCCGAGGGCGAGGTCGAGCTCGTCCATGGCGAAGTAGATTCGCCAGAGCTGGACGTAGGTTTCCTCGAGGATCTTGCCGCCGGACCGGCGGGCCTCCTCGAGGATGTCCTCGCACTCCATGAGGGCCTCGCCGTACTTGAGGCCGGCCTTCTCGTTGAGCCCGAACTCGCGGTAGTGGTTCCCGACCTCGGTGAGGGCCGTGGCGGTGCGGAGGCGCGTCTTGAGGGCCAGTTCCTCGTCGGAGATCTCGGTGCGGGTGACGCGCATCTCGCCGAGGTTCCCCTCGATGATCTTCGCCTGGGCGGTGCGGATCGCCTCGCCGTCCCCGAGGTGGCGCGCATCGTTGTAGACGAGCCGCACGAACTGCCCGGGTTCGCCCTGCAGGGAGTCCGCGCCGCCGGTCCCGAGGCGCAGGGGGATGGCGAGCCGGAAGACGCCGTTCTCCTCCGACTCGCGGAGGGTCACCGGGAGGGAGCGCACCAGCTTGAGCGGGTCGATGCGGTCCTTGAGCGATTCGCCCCCGGGCGTCTCGGCGAGCTCGCCGTCGGCGACGCGGGTGGCGACCTCGGCATCGATCTCGTCGGCGGTCTTGCGCTGGAAGATATGGACCGCGGCGGCGAGCTGGTCGGGGCCGGCGCCGGTGTCGTGGTCGGCGTCGCTCACCTCGAGGTGGAGCGGCTTGCCGAGGACGGCGGCGGGCAGCGGGTGCTGGTAGCTGCCGTCGGTGATGCGGGCCACGCCGCTGCCCACCACGAGGACCTCGCGGTGGCGCATCTCGTCGAAGGTCTTTTCGGCGGTGTGGGCATCGGTGTAGGTGACCTTGACGAGGTCGCCGCCGCGGACCTCGAGGATGCCGTTCCCCGGCGCGGGCTCGCCGAGGCGGGTCACGATGGTGCCGAGAACCATCTTGGCGTGGCGCCCGACGAGTTCGCAGGCGACGACCTCCTCGTCGCCGCTGCGCGCCCGGCACCGGACGTCCACCTGCTGGCCCGGCTCGAGGATGGCGAAATCCTTGTCGTCGATCTTGATGTGCAGGCGGCGGCCGGCCTCGACCTTCTCGATCCGCGCGTCATCCTCGGCGAGGGCGGTGCCCACCTTTTCGAGGGCCTCGATGGCGCGGCTGTAGTGGCCCAGCTTGAAGTGCGCGAGGCCGATGTAGAAGTAGGCCTCGTTCACGCGCGGTGACGCCGGGAAGTGCTCGATGACATCGCGCATGATCGTGAAGCATTTTCCGAAGTGACCCGCCTCGTAGAAGCACACCCCGGTTTGCAGGAAGGCATAGGCGCGGAGGTCGTCGTCTTCGTTGTCCTCCGCCGCGGCGGCCTCGTAGTGGACGCGGGCCTTGTCGTATTCGCGGGATTCCTCGAGGAGGTGGTCGGCGAGCCGGAGGTGCGCCGCGAACCGCACGTCGCTCCGCGGGTAGCGCTCGATGACCGACTCCCAGATCTCGAGGGCCTTCTCGGTTTCGCCGACCTCGAGACGGGCATCGCCGGCCTGCATGAGCTTGCGGGCGGCGCGGTCCTCGATGATGGATCCGCGCTCGGGGGCGGGGGACTGGGCCGGGGCGGGGAGAGTGAGGAGGGTGACCAGCAGAAACAGCACACTCCAATTTCCAAATAAGTTCCACGGGCCAAATCTCAAATCCCACGGGCGTTTGCGGATTGGGCCACGCGCGCACTTGGTCTGTGCGTGAAACGCGCGGACTGACGCCCCTTGGGAATTGGGAATTGGAGGGTGGGATTTATCTGGAAATTGGAACATGTTATTTGATCAGCCCATCACGTCCGGCCGGCAAACCAGTGACGTCACCTCGAGGCGACTCGACCCGCTTGCCTCCGCACTACCCGAACAGTTCCCGGATCGGCGCGGCGCCTTCGCGGACGAGGCGCATGGGGCGGCCCTGCGAGGTGAGGACTTCCCTGTCGAGGTCGATCCCGAGGGCGTGGCAGATGGTGGCGTGGAGGTCGTGGACCTTCACGGGGCGCTCGGCGGGATCCATTCCGTCGGGGTCGGAGGCCCCCACGAGGGACCCGCCCTTGATGCCGCCCCCGGCCATGAAGGAGCCGAAACAGCGCGCCCAGTGGTCGCGCCCGCCATTGTCGTTGATGCGCGGGGTGCGGCCGAACTCGCTGAGGACGACCACGAGGGTCTTGGCGAGGAGGCCGTTGGCGGCGAGGTCGCTGACGAGGGAGGCGATGGCGGGGTCCATGACGCTTCCGTGGTTGCGCATGGCCTCGAAGATGTTCCCGTGGTTGTCGAAGCCGCCGCGGTTGACCTGCACGAAGCGCACGCCCTTTTCGACGAGGCGGCGGGCCAGCAGGGCGCCGCGCCCGAACTCGGTGTTGCCGTAGCGCTCGATGGTCTGCGGTTTTTCCTCGTCGAGCTCGAAGGCCTTCAGGGCGGGGCTCTCCATGAGGGCGAGGGCATCCTTGAGGGCCGTGTCGGAGGCGCTCAGCTTCTCGGCGCCGAGGCGGCCGGCGGCCCGGGCGTTCATGCGCCTCAGGATCTCGAGGCGCTTTTCCCCCCGGGCGTGGTGAATGTCCTCCGGGAAGGAGAGATACGGGTCCTTGTCGCCCGGGCGCCCGACGTAGTAGGCCTCGCACTGCTGGCCGAGAAACCCGGAGCGGGCCGGCTGGCCGCTGATGCTGATGAAGGCCGGGAGGTCGCCGAGCGGCTCGCGCTCGTGAACCACGATGGACCCCATGCCCGGGTGCATGACGTTCGGCGCCTGGTTGAACCCGGTCTGGAGCTCGTACTGGGCGCGCCCGTGGTCGCCGTTGGTCCCCGCAATGGAGCGGATCAGGGCGGCGTGGTGCATCTGCTTCGCGAGGTTCGGGAAGATCTCGGAGATCTCGATGTCCGGGACGGAGGTCTTGATGGGGGCGAACTCCCCCTGCACGGCCCGGCCGGGCTTCGGGTCCCAGGTGTCGAGGTGGCTCATGCCTCCGCTGTTCCAGAAGAGGATGACGTGCTCCGCGCCGGCGCCGGTCCGTGGCGCCTCGGCGATCAGCCGGCTGATGGGCATCCCGAGCATGGAGGCGCTGAACATCTGCAGCATCCGGCGGCGGGTGAATTGGTAATCTTGGCAGGCGCTCATGGCTTGGTGAGTTTGGTTGGTAGCGGAACGCTTGCGCGTTCCGACGGGGTTAGGGGAAGACGGCGATGGCAAGACGAGGCCGTAAGGCCCCCCGCGGCCTTGGGCCGCCGGAGCCGGAGGTCAGTGAAGCAGCTTGGGACCGCGCCCGACGAATGGGCGCCGCGGTGTCCGCGGACCGGCCATCGCTCCACCGGCGCAAGGGCGGTGGGGGCGGAAACTTGGGTGATGGAACGTCGGTTCACGGCAGGAAGCGGAATTCGTGGGTGTTGAGAAGAACCCAGCGGAGGTCGGCCATGCCGTCGCGCGGATCGGGGCCGGCGGCCAGGAGGGCCCGCGCCTCGGCCTTCTCCTCCGCGGTGGGGAGGCGCGTCAGGATCTCCCGGTAGGCCCAGTCGATGGCGGCGTCGGGGTCGCGGTCGATGATTTCGTGGAGCGGCTCCTTGGGCGCGACGCGCGAGGCCTCGTGGGTGATGCGGCCGTTGAGCATCATGAGCTGCTGGCGAAGCGAGGCGTAGTCCTCGCGGAACTGGCCGAGTTCATCGCGGGCCGGCTGGCCGAAGACGCGGAGGAAGTGCGCCGGGGGCGCGGGGGTCGCCATCCGCATGGCGCTGTCGAAGCGGGGGTTGTCGTCGACCTTCTCGATGACGGTCTCGGTGCGGAATTGCATCTTCATCTTCTGCTGCCCGGCGGCGTTGGCGGCCATCTTGGCAGCCATGATCTGCTCGTCGGACATCTGGCGCATGGCTTCGAGTTCCTCGCGCTCGTCCTTTTCGAGGAGGGCGTTGAAGTCGAGTTGCAGCGAGGACTCGAGGTCGTAGCCGTCGGCCCGCTTCGGTGCCGGGGCGGCGGCCATCATGGCGGTCCCGTCGGCCGGCATGGGATCGGGATCGGCGGGCACCATCTTGCCGGTGGGGACCTGGATCTGGCGCTTCACCTCGCG
>JABDMC010000274.1 GCA_013001695.1 Akkermansiaceae bacterium | reverse complement strand
CGCGGTTTCGAGGCGCCGCACGTCGTCCGCCACGACACCGCCGCGTGACACGCGGGAAGCGACTCCGCCCGCCGCGGCCCGTCGGCCGGCCGGTCCGCCGGGCATAACCCGGCCGCCGCGACGATGCGGGGGAATCGATGGTTGACCTCCCCTGCCCGGCCACCCAATTTCGACCCACCTTCCCGGCTGCGGCGGAAACCCGACGAATCACCCATGGCGAACCCAACAGTGGAGAATGGGAAAGCGGCGGGACCGGCGCGCATCCTCATGGTCGGGCAGACCCCGCCGCCATTCTACGGCCAGGCGATCGCCACCCAAATCCTCTTCGAGCACGAGTGGGCGCCGATGAAGGTCGAGACGGTGCGCATGGCATACAGCTCGACGATGGATGACGTCGGACGGTTCGCGGTCGGCAAGATCTTCCACCTCTTCGGTCTCATTTTCCGCACCTGGGCCGGGTTGATCCGGCTGCGCGGGGCGGTGCTTTACTACCTGCCCGCCGGGGGGGCGTTCACGCCGGTCATGCGGGACATCGTTTACCTGCTTGCGGTGCGGCCGTTCACGAAGAAGACCGTGTTTCATTTCCATGCCGCGGGCCTGCCGGAATTCCTCGAAGAGCACCGCTTCGTCCGCATGCTGGCGAAGCTCGCCTACTGGCGCCCGGATGTTTCCGTGGAGATCGCCGAAAGCGCGCAGACTCCCGGCGACTACCTCCAGGCCCGGCGGCGGGTGGTGGTCCGCAACGGCATCCCCATCCCCGACATCGGGCGGTCCGAGGCCGCCCGGAAGCGCACCACCACCAGGATCCTCTACGTCGGGATCCTCTCCGAGGGAAAGGGCATCCTCGAGCTGATCAAGACCGCCCGGCTCCTCGACCAGCGCGGCGTCGATGCCGAGTTCGAGATCGTCGGCGAGTGGTGGGACGATGGTATCCGCCGGGAAGCCGAGGCCCTCATCGGCGAGTACGGGCTCGGGAAGCGCATTCATTTCGCGGGCTTCGCGATGGGCGACGACAAGTTCCGCAAGTTCGCGGACAGCGACTTGTTCTTCTTCCCGTCGCATTACGAGAACGAGAATTTCCCGCTGGTGCTGATCGAGGCGATGGCCTTCGGGCTGCCGGTGGTGACGACCGAGTGGCGGGGCATCCCGGAACTGATCGTCGACGGGGAGACCGGGCTGCTCCTGCCGGTGAAGGACCCCGAAGCGTTCGCGGGCGCCATCGAGCGCATCATCAACGACCCGGCGCTGGCCAAAACCCTGGGGGCCGCCGGCCGCCATGTCTACGAAAGCCAGTACACCGGCGAGGTGTTCTTCCGCAACATGCGCGACGTATTCGAGGAATGCTGGAAGGAACCGGCCTGAGGCCCGGGACCGGTCAGTAGTCGACGCCGAGGCGCAGGTAGCGGCCCGGAACATCGCGGGGAACGCTGGCGGTGCGGCGCCCGTCGGGGCCGATGGCCGAGAGGGTGACGCCCGCCGTGGTCCAGGTGAGGAGGTCGGTGCTCGTTTCCGCGAGGTAGGTCACACCCGCGCTCGCGGCGTAATAGGTCATCTCGAGCGTGCCGGCGCCCGATTCCGCCACCGGCAGGTGCCGGGAGAGGTTGCGGGTGGGATCGAGGTCGAGGGCATAGGCGAGGAGGAAGGTCACCCCGTCGTCCTGCGGCGTGCCGAGCAGGTCGGTGTCGTGCGGATAGCCGAAGGTCGCCAGCCAGAGGGCGGCGGGATCGGCGGCGGCGTCGATCTCGGTGGCGGGAAACCCCTGCCAGGTGGGCGAGGAAAACCCGGATTGCGCCGCAAGGTAGTAGGTCCGGAAGGAGGAGTGCATGCCGGAGTAGAGCGTTCCCACGATCGCCGGCTCGTCTCCCAGGAACACGGCGGTGGTCAGGGCGCCGCAAAGGAAGAAGGCCGCATTGCCGAGATCGGTGACGCCGGCCGGAATGGTGACGGTGCGCAGGGTGGCGCACCCGTAGAAGCAGGCGGTCCCGATCGAGGTGAGGCTCGCGGGAAGCTCGATTCCCCCGAGGGCACTGCAGTCGCGGAAGCAATTGGTGCCGAGGGAGAGCAGCCCCGACGGGAGGGTGACCTCCGCAAGCCCGCTGCACCCCTGGAACGCGGAGGCGCCCAGGCTCTGGATGCCCGGCGGGATCTCGATGCTCGTCAACCCGACGCAGAGGGAGAAGGTCGAAGCCTCGATGAGGCTCAGGGAGGGCGGAAGGACGACCACCTCCAGCGCCCCGCACTGCAGGAACGCCGAATCCCCGAGGCTCGTGAGGCCGGCGGGAAGCTCCAGGCACTGGAGCGCGTGGCAGTTCTCGAAGGCGGCGGATCCGATGCTCGTCACCGAAGAGGGAATGGTGATGCTCACCAGGTTCGTGCAGAACGCGAAGGTGCAGTCGGCGATGGTGCCGACCCCGTCGGGAATGGCCAGGGCCGTGAGGCCCGAGCAGTTCGCGAAGGCGCCCGGGCCGATGGTCGCCACGCTCGGGGGAAGGTTGAGAGATCCCAGCCCGGAGCACCCCGCAAAGGCCATGGCGCCGATCGAGGTGAGCGTCGACGGGAGGGTCGCGGCGGCCAGGCCCGGGCAGGCGTTGAACGCGGACGGGCCGATGGACTCCACCCCGGCCGGAAGATTCACGCTGGCGAGGTTTCCGCAGAACTGGAAGGCCGATTCCGGAATGGCCGCGAGGCTCGACGGGATGACCACCGAGGTCAGTCCGGGGCACAGGCTGAAGGCCGATTTTCCCATGCTCGTGACGCTGCCCGGAATGGTCACCGTGGGCAGGCCGGCGCATCCGCTGAATGCCGACGCCCCGATGCTGGTCACCGTCGACGGAATCGAGATGCTCTCGAGGCTGAAGCACGAGCTGAAGGCCGCGGTCCCGATCGAGGTCACCCCGGACGGAATGAGGATTTCACTCATGAAGCCGCAGCCGAGAAAGGCGAACGGCCCGATGGTGGTGACCGTCGGCGGGATGGTATAGCTCCCGAAGCGCCCCTGGGGATGCTGGACGATGGTCGACTGGCTCTTGTTGAACAGCACCCCGGCGAGGCTCGAAAAATCGGCGTTCGCCGGATCCACCGTGATGGAGAACAGCGAGGTGCAGTTGTGGAAGGAAAAGGGCGCCAGGGAGGAGAGGCCGGATCCCACCGAGATGCTCTGCAGGCCGCTGCACAGCCAGAAGGCCTGGTCCTCGATGGTGGTCACCGACGACGGAATCGTCACGCTGGTGATGAGGCTGCACTCCCGGAAGGCCTCGAACCCGATGGCGACGACGGCGTTCCCGTCGATGTCGGACGGGATGACCACATTGCCGCCCTGGTTCGTCGGGTAGTCGACGATGGCGACGCCCCCGGGCGCCGGACCGTAGGTGAAGAACCCGGACTGTCCGGACTGCGCCATGGCGGGCAGGGCGGACATCACGAGCACCGCAGCCAGGGCGGGCCGCAGGCGGGAGGCGGGGGAAGGCAAGGGCACGAAACCCATTCTTGCCCGATTTCCCGCGGCGGGCCAAGTGCGAATGCATATCGCGGGCCGGGGCCCCGGCCGGGGCCCCGGTTTCCGGGCGGGGCGGGCCGCCGGATCGCGCGGAAATATCCGGAATTCGACTGGTCTTGGGCACGCCCGCCGTCTATCCGGCACGGCGTCAACCGGCCGACGCCGTGCCACCATGCTGGAAACCATCGCCACCGCCCCGCCCGACCCGATTCTCGGACTGACCGAAGCCTTCAACGCCGACTCCAACCCCGACAAGGTGAACCTCGGGGTGGGCATCTACAAGGACGCCGAGGGCAGGACGCCCACCCTGGATTGCATCCGCGAGGCCGAGAAGATCGTGGCCGCGGGCCAGACATCGGGGGGCGGTTACCTGCCCATGACGGGCCTCGCCGAGTACGACCAGCTGACCATCGATCTCCTCTTCGGGCCGGCAAGCGCCGCGGTGAGGGAGGGACGGGTCCTGGCCGCGCAGACGCCGGGCGGCACCGGCGGTCTCCGCGTCGCGGGCGATTTCATCCACGCCATGTTCCCGGAGGCCAGGATCTGGATGAGCTGCCCGACGTGGGCGAACCACAAGGGCATCTTCACGGCCTCCGGAATCGCGCAGGAAAGCTACCCATACTACGACCACGCCACCGGGTCCCTCGACTTCGACGGCATGACCGCGGCGCTCTCGAAGGTCCCCGCCGGGGACGTGGTGCTCCTGCACGCCTGCTGCCACAACCCGTCCGGCATGGACCCCGATCCCGCCCAGTGGAAGCAACTGGCGGCCCTCGCCGCGGAGCGCGGGTTCCTCGCCCTCTTCGACTGCGCCTACCAGGGCTTCGGGGACGACATCGATCGCGACGTCGCCGGGCTCAGGGCCTTCGCGGACGCGGGCCTCGAAATGCTGGTGGCCTCGAGCTACTCGAAGAACTTCGGCCTCTACAACCAGCGCATCGGCGCCTTCTCGGTGGTGGCCCCCTCGCCGGACGCCGCCATGGCCGCCATGAGCCAGGCCAAGCTCTGCATCCGCGTGAACTACTCGAACCCGCCCGCCCACGGGGCGCGCCTCGTGGCCGCCGTGCTCGGGGACGATTCCCTGCGCGCCCGGTGGCAGACGGAGGTCGCCGCCATGCGGGACCGCATCAATTCCGTCCGCCGGAAGTTCGTCGAGACGATGGCATCCAAGACCGACCGGCACGACTTCAGCTTCATCACCACGCAGCGCGGGATGTTCAGCTTCTCGGGGCTATCCACGGAGCAGGTGCACGCCCTGCGCGACAAGCACGCCATCTACATGGTCGACTCCGGCCGGATCAGCGTGGCCGGCCTGAACGATCACAACCTCGAGCGGGTCTGCTCCGCGATCGCCTCGGTGCTGTAACCCCGGGCGCCCTCGAATTCGCCGCGGCGCCGCCGGCGGCCGTCGCGCCAGGGGGCGCCTCCCGCCCCGCGAGGTTCTCCCGGCAGCACGGGTCGGCGAGGACGTCGTAAAACCCCTCCCGCGGCCGCCTCAGCGCCGCACGGTCACCTCGAGGCGCGCGATGGATCCGCTGCGCGCGAAGATCTCGCGGCTGACGCCGGCGTCGAGCGCAAGCCCCTCGACCCGGACCGGATCCCCCGCAGCCCGCACCACCGTGATCTCCGCGCTGTCGCCCCGGCCCATCACGACCGGAACGGCGCAGACGGTGAACTCGATCCCGCCCGCGGACCACTCCTCCTCCGGCAGCAGGAAGGGGTCGAAGCGCAGGCAGCCGTTCTCGATCCGGATGCCGACTTCGTAGAGACGGGCGATGAAATCCTCCTTCACCTGCCCGGTCAGCCCGGGCTGCTGCGCCCCCATCATCGAGGGGGTGTGCGAGTAGGGATCGATCGGAAAGGCCCCCTGCTCGGTGACGGGCTTGTGCGCCCCGACACCGCGCCGGATCGCGTAGTAGCGGTCCATGAGTTCCTGCACGACGTCATCCGGTTCGCCCGCGTCCCTCGCCCGCATGCAGGTCTCCTGCACGGCCAGCAAGAGCTTGGAAGCCATGTGCCAGTAGATGCAGCCGAGTCCCTCGTACTTGAAGAATGTCCCGGAGCGTCCCGTGAACGACCGGTGGTCGAAGACCTCCTCGTAGGCGGCCAGGAGGCGGGACCGTTCCGCGTCGGGAACCTCGAGGGCGTCGAGGGCCTTTTCGAGGTCCCCGGCATTGCGGAACGAGGGATGGAAATGGAGGGTCCCCTCGCAATCCTTCACCACCAGGCGGGGGTCGGCCCCGGCGAGGCGCGCGTCCGGGAGGCGGTTCTTTTCCATGAACCGCGGCAGGTCGCGATCGGCGTAGAGGAGGTAGCTGTGCTGGTCGGCGCGATACAGCGGTCCGGCGCGCAGGCCGTCGAGGACGGTGAGGGCTTCGCGGGGCCCGAGCACGCCCGACGCCAGGACGGCCACCTGGCCCTCCAGCATCTCGCCGAGACGGTGGATCGATATCCCGCCGTCCGCTTCGACCGCCATGAGGTTGTAGGAATGGTAGAGCCCGTCGTCGCGCCGGTTCCCGGCGATGGTTTCGTCGAGGTACTCGATGCCGAGTTGCAGGAAGGCGAGGAGATCCGCAACCGCCACGGCGGCCTTGTCCCCGCCGAGGCCCCGCTCGTAGACGGCGGCCCGGTAGCGGCTCGCGGCCCCGGCGAGGTCGTCGAGCACGGCCCGGCGCGCCCGGTCGTCGAATCCCCCCTCGAGACCCCCGCGGTGGGACTCCAGCGCCCGCTGCATGGCGAGGAACTGGCCCGCGACCTCGGCCGACAACTCGAATTCCCCCGCCCCGCACCGCTCGAAGAGACCGCGCATGAATTCCAGGTAACGGCGGAGGTGGAAGAGCGTCACCATCGACACCCCCGAGCCGACGAGGGCGTTGTTGGCGTCGTTCCATTCCGGGCGCTGGGTGTTCATCCAGATGCCCGCTCCCGGGATGAAGTTCGCCAGCTTCGCCAGCATCGGAACCAGGAGCTTCTCCGCGAGGGTGACCCGCAGGATCGCCCCGTCCCCGGTGGTCAGCAGCTTCCCGTCGGATCCCGTCCGGCCGGCCCGCGCCATGGCGGCCTCGTGCGCCCCGTGGTCGAACCGGATCGTGTCCCGCGGATCGGCGAGCAGTTCCTCGTAGGGGCGGATGCGATACGGAATGTCGGCGTAGGCGAAGATCTCGCGGCCCAGGAACGATTCCAGCTCCCCGGGGTGGTAGTCCGCGGAATGCTCCAGCAGCTTCAGGAGGTAGACGATCTGGTGATCGCCCCAGTAGCCGATGTTGGACCACGGGTCCTCGGGGTCGTGGACCTCCCAGTCGATGCCGTGGCGCGTGATGCGGTAGGGATTGTATCCATCCGCGGTCGAGGCGTTCACGAACTTGAAGACGGTCGCCTCGATGAACCCCGGAAACGAGAGGCCCAGCGCTTCCCAGTTCTGGAAGATGTCCCGCCAGTTGCCCGCGTAGAACAGCTTCCGCGTCCCGTCCGGGTTGCGCGTCTCGATGGAAAAGGCGTTCCATGGCCGGCTCGGATCACCGTGGCGCCGGCTGAAGGTCAGCGGCAGGTACTCGAAGTAGAGCCGCTCGAGGTCCGGGTCGCCGGAGGCCCGGAAATGGGCGAGCCCCTCGGCATACGGGAAGCGGTCCGGCAGGGCCGCCAGGTTGGCCCGCCCCGCCGCCGCCCGGTTGGACGTTTCGAGGTGCTCCGCGAGGTCGTCCCGCGAAATCGTGTAGCCCGTGTCGAAGATCCCGCCGCGCATGATGTTGCAGAGCGTGTTGGAAAAGTGGCGCGCCGTCTGGAGCGGGTCGCCGCTCACCTGGAGTCCGTCGGCCGCGGCCACGAGGCCCTGCAGGTTCGCGGTCCCGCGCTCGACATCGGTCCGCACCTCCCGGGCGGGATCCTCCCCTCCCGCCAGCATCCGCTCCAGGGCCGCGATGGCGCAGGCGTCCTGGTCCACCTCGGCGACCACCATCCATTCCCGGCTCTCGCCGGCGTCCAGCGCGACCCCGGCTTCCAGGAAGTAGGCGCCGCGCAAGCCGCGCACATCCTCCTCCGGGGTGACCCGCCCGCCGCGGCGAAAGGCGTCCAATTGCCGGTCGCAGAGGAGGTGCACCGCGTCGTCGAGCCCGGCCGACCACGCGATGTTGGCGAGGAGCGACTCGCTCGGCTCGGCGCGGTCCACCGGCACCGAGCTGAGGGAAAAGATCCCGATCCCGCTGGCCGGCAGCAACTCGCTCTTCTTGTAGGCGTCGACGAGGGTGCTGAAGCCGTTCTGGATCGAGGGGTCGACGTTGGCCGGGAGGATGTTCCGCAGCCCGTCGACGAGGCGCAGGCTGACGCGCCCCTTCCCGTGGTTGGTGAGCGTGGCGCGGCGCACGAATCCGAACCGCTCGCTCGAGCTCCACGCGTACCGGAACGAGAGCCCGAGGGACCGGTTGATCTCCTCGAAGACGAGCTTGTCGGCCGGGATGTTCTTGTAAAGGTTGCGCTCGAGTTCGTAGAGGCCCTCGTAGCGGCCGGAAAACGGCTCCCACAGGGCCTCGCCCCGATCCTGCTGCACCCGCAGGATGGTCTGCGCCCCGACCTGCCCGCGGGCGTCGTGAATCTTGTCGTCGGTCGTGTAGGGAAAGAGGGCGCTCTCCGGATTGCGGCGCCCGCAGGTCAGGGCCCCGTTGCTCGAGATGAACATCCAGTGGTTCGAGTCGCTGACGACGCTCAGGAAAAACGGCGCCATCCGGTCGTAATTCCGGATGCCGTAATACCGCTCCCCGTCGAGATCGGAAAACCCGCCTTCCACTCCCCCCGTGGCGGGATGCAGGGCACAGCCGCCCACGAAGATCTCCGGGCTCCCCGCCCCGATCTCCTCACTGGCGGCCATAAACCCGGAGGTACTCCACTTCCATTCGTTCACGCTCAAGGGAAGGATCGATCTCGCCGCCCATGCCGCCGCCCATCGCCATGTTGATGATCAGGTTCTGCGGCCGGTTGAACGGATATTCCAGTTCATCGGCCGTCTTGTCGTAGGTGTAGACGTGCTCGCCATCGAGGAAGATCTTCACCGCCGCGGGCGTCCACTCGAGCGCGTAGTCGTGGAACTTGCCTCCGAGTCCCGGGACCTCCTTGTTCACCGAGATGTGGTTGTTCTGCTTGAAATAGTAGGCCCGCGTGTGACACGAAAAATGCGTCCGTCCATCGCCGGTCACGTCGTCGATCTCGCGGCCGACGTTCTCGAGGATGTCGATCTCGCCGCAGTACGGCCACGACACCTCGTCGCGGTAGTCGTCGCCGAGCATCCAGATCGCCGCCCAGTTCCCGTCGCCGCTGGTCGTCTTGGCGCGGAACTCGAGCTTCCCGTAGAGGAAGCTGACCCGTCCCCGGGTCGTGAGCCGCGCCGACGACCACCCGCCGTCCTCGCGGTCCTTGCGGGCCTCGATGATGAGCCGGCCGCCCTCGCAGCGCGCATTCTCGAGACGGTTCTCCGTGTAGTATTGCGGCTCGCGGTTGCCCCATCCCCAGTTGCCGAAGTCGTAGGCCCACGTCTTCGGATCCGGCGGCCCGTCGGTCTCGAACTCGTCGGACCAAACCAGGACCCACTCGTCGCCCTCGACGTTCTGCTTCAGCGTGTAGGGGGTGAGTTCGTGCTCCTTGATGAGGGTGAAGGTGACCGACTCCACCGAGACGGGCCCCCCGTTGGAAACGAGCTTCATCTGGTGGGTGCCCGCCTGGAGCGGCGAGCCGTCCTTGGACACCGTGGCGAAGGATGATCCCGCGGGCGGAACCATCGCGGAGGTGATGTCGTAATTCCGGCCGTCCTTGTTGTGGATGTAGTCCTCCACGTTCAGGGCGGTCCCGGCATCGGAATCGGCCCGGGCGCTGACCTCCACCCGGTAGCGGCCGGTGACGGGAATCTCGGCGTCGAACGAGAACCATTGCTGCCCGGATTCCAGCGCGACGTGGCTGCCCTTCTTGCTGACCCCGTCGGAGGCCGCGATGAAATCGGTCGCGGAGACCGTCACCCCCGACTTCGCCGCCGCGGCAACCGGGGACCCGGGAACGCAGGCCACGGGGGCCATCCAGAAGGTCGCGGCGCTCAATAGGCTGATCGTTTTGGTCATCTTCAGGAGGGGATTGCTCCGCCGGGCGCCGGGGCGTTTTCGCCCCCGCCCGCCGAAAGGCCCACGACAAGATCCCATCAATCTGGACGAGGCAAGAAAAACACTCCTCTCACCCGATAACGTGAGGACACCCCCCGGGATCCGGCCCGAAAATCCGCGAGTCGCGCCGCGGGGCCTCATTTTGGGAGCCCCACGGTTCGCACCGACCCGGGCGGCATGGGCGTGGCGGGGTCGACCGGCGCGCGATTCCCGGCGCATCCGTCTGGACCGTCTCGGCGAGCGCCAGGCCCGCGGGCGGCGCCGGCACAAGCGGCTGCGGGGCGACCGCGTCGTTGACCGCGACCACCACCACCCGGCCGCGTATGGCCGCCGGGGAGCGGGCCGCCGGCGGCCCTATCCCTTCACCAACTCCGCCTCCAGCTCTTCCAGCGATTTCCCCTTCGTTTCCGGAAGGATCTTCAAAAACAGGAAGAATCCCGCCGCCGCGATGAGCCCGAAGATGAGAAAACTCGCGGCGTTCCCGAGGACCGACAGCTCCCACGGGAAGACCTGCTGGACGACCCAGCTGGTCGCCGAATTCACGAACCCGATGGTCCCGATGGCGAGTCCGCGGATGCGGTTCGGGTAGAGCTCGGACAGCATGACCCACATCACCGGCCCCAGCGAGAAGGCGAAGCAGGCGATGAAGCCGAAGATCCCGGCGAGGGCGATCACGCCGGGCATGTCGATGGCGGCCTGCAGGATCGCGCCTTCCTGCTTCCCGTAAACCGTCGTCCCGAGAAGATCCTTCATCTTGTTCTTGAAGGCCACGTCGCTCTCGAACACCTCGTCGGTGACCTCCGCCAAGGGCGCCAGCTCCGGGGCGTCGAGCGTCGCGATGTCATCGGCCGTGAGCTGGTAGGTGGCCTGGCTGAATGCCCAGGCGCACATGAGAAGGCTGACCGCGATCCCCCCGATCCCCACAATGAGGAGGGGACGCCGCCCCATGCGGTCGATCAGGAGCATCGCCACGATGGTGAAGACCACGCTGGTGCTGCTGAGCAGGACGCCGGAGGTGAAGGCGGCATCCGTGCCGATCCCCGTCTGTTCGAAGATGCTGTTGGCATAGAAGTAGATGGCGTTGATCCCGGTGCTCTGCTGCAGGATCCCGATGACGAGGCCGAGGAACACGATGAAGCGCAGGCCGCGGCTGAAGAGCTCCGAGAAGGCGCCCTTTTCCGTGGCCAGCTCCCGGGCGATGCTCTCCTTGATGGCCACGCTCTCCGCCGCCCCGGCCTCTTCGCCGTGCAAGCGGTTCAGCACCTTGCGGCCCTGCTCGTCGCGCCCCTTGGAGATCAGCCAGCGGGGGCTCTCCGGGACCAGGAGCATGAAGATGAAGTAGAGCGCCGCCGGGAGGGCCTCCACCCCGAGCATCCACCGCCACACGGTCTCGTCGCTCATGAGCGGATCCTCCCCCTTCGTCATGGCCTGCAGGATCCGGTTGCTGGCGAAGGCCGCGAAGAATCCGAGCACGATGTTGAGTTGCTGGATGGAGACCAGCTTCCCCCGGCTCTTGGCGGTGGCGATTTCCGCGATGTAGGTCGGGGCGATGATGAGGGCCGCCCCGAAGGCCGCCCCGCCGACCATCCGGGCGATGTACATCATCTCGAAGGATGCCGCGTAGGCGGAGGCCACCGCGGAAAGGGTGTAGAGGAAGGCGATGACGAGGAGGATCGGCTTCCGGCCGATCATGTCGCTGAGCCTCCCGGCGATGAGCATCGCGAAGGTCGCGGAGAAGGTCGGCGAGCTGACCACCCAGCCCCACTGGCCTTCCTTCAGGTCGAATTGCGGCCCGAAAAACTCCATCACCCCGGAAATGATCCCGGCGTCGAATCCGAAGAGAAAGCCGCCGAGCGAGACGACGAAGGCAAGAAATGCGAGATGGGTTTTCATAATGTGGCGGGTCGGTGGTCTAGTATGTCATCTGGAGGAATTGGAACAGAGGCGGCTGCCGGAATCCGTTGAGATCCTGGCAGGCCGGGGCGACAAGGGTCCCGGTGAATCCCCGGTGATCGCCGTGGTCGTCTGATAGGAGCGGGGCATCGAGCGGTGGGCCGACGCTATGGCACGAGCCATCGTCCGGCGACCACGAAAACCGGAGATTCGGGCCATCGAAGACGGCCTTGAGAAAGAGGGGCCGGGAAGAATCGGGTTGCGGATCACCGGGGGATTCCTAACAGGGATCGCCCGCCGGTGCGAAGCCCCGAATGCGCGGCCATCCCCCCCGGGGTCCGCCACCTGCGCGGTTGACTCCCCGCCGGCATGGGACCCATGCTGGGATTACCATGAGAGCCGCCCGCTTCCGACTGTCGTGCATGGCGCTCCTGGCATGCGCCTCGGGCGGCGCCCTCCTTCCGGGAGCCCCGCTGACCGTGGTCCGGGACGAGGCCGGGGGAACGCTCTCCGTGATGCGCGCCGGCACGGCGCTCGTCACCCAGAACGCCCGGCCCGATTTCCGTCCCTACCTGCACCCCATCGTGGCGCCGGACGGCAGGGGGACGCTCACGCAATACAGCCCCGGCCACCACAAGCACCAGACCGGCCTCTACTGGGGATTCACCCGCGTCAACGGGCGGGACTACTTCCACCACCCGGAAGGCGACTACTGGCGGCGGGTCTCGGCGGAGGTGCTGCAACCGAAGGGCGACGAGGTGAGGTGGCGGACGGTCTACGCGATGCTCGGCGAAGACGGCGGCACCGTCCTCACCGAGACGCAGACCTGGACCATGCAGATCGCCGGCGGCGGGCAGGCCTTCCTCGACCTCGAGTGGAGGGGCCGCGCCGGGACGGGGGACGTCACCATCGCGGAGTCCAAGTACGGCGGACTCTTCCTGCGCATGCCGTGGAAGAAGGGGATCGACGCGCACGTCGTCACCGCGGCGCGCCACCGGAACCAGGCCGCCGAGGGGAAGCGCGCCATGTGGCTCGACGTCGGCATGGAAATCGAGGGACGCGACGACGAGGGCCACATCGCCATCTTCGACCACCCGAAGAACGACGGCTTCCCGAACGCCTGGCGGGTCGACGGCCAGTTCGGCGTCGGTCCGAGCCGCGCCCGGCAGGGCGACTGGGTCATCAAGGCCGGCAAGGAGGCCGTCTTCCGCCACCGCTTCCTGATCTACACCGGGGAGGCGAGTTCCAGCCGCCTGACCGAGGAATGGAAGGCGTGGAGCGGATCGCGCGGCACCCACGCCCTGTGGCGCCTCGCCCAGCAGGAGGGCCGGCAGGCGAAGTTCCTCACGCCGGAGGAGGCGGTCGGGGCGATGACGATCAAGGACGGCTACACGGTCAACGTCTTCGCCGCGGAGCCCATGATCACCCAGCCGATGGCGTTCTGCTGGGACGATCGCGGGCGGATGTGGATCGCGGAGAACCGCGACTACGAAACGCGCCAGACGGGGTTCTCGAACTCGGGCGACAGCCGCATCCTGATTCTCGAGGACACCGACCGCGACGGGGTGGCCGACTCGCGGAAGGTCTTCATGGAAGGCGTCCCCTTCCCCGCCGGGATCGCGGTGGGCTTCGGCGGGCTCTGGCTCGGCGCCCCGCCGAACCTCCTCTTCGTTCCGGACCGCGATGGCGACGACGTCGCGGACATGGACGACATCGAGGTGCGCCTCACCGGCTGGGGGATCCGCGACCGCCACGAGACGCTGAACAGCTTCCACTGGGGGCCGGACGGCTGGCTCTACGGCCTGCAGGGGTACGCCACCCCCTCGAAGGTCGGGAAGCCGCGGGGCAAGGGCCGTCTCTTCAGGCACCGCGAGGAATTCCCGAAGGCCATCGCCTTCGACGGCGAGCCGGTCGACATCAATGGCGGGGTCTGGCGTTACCACCCGACGAAGGACCGCTTCGAGGTCGTGGCCCACGGCTTCTCGAACCCGTGGGGCATCGACTTCGACGCCAAGGGCCAGTGTTTCATCACGGCCTGCGTCATTCCGCACATGTGGCACGTGATCCCGGGCGGCATCTATCACCGCCAGGGCGGGACCCATTTCAACCCGTACGTCTACAGCGACATCCGCACCATCGCCGACCACAAGCACCGGTCCGCCCACGGCGGGGCGCGGATCTACATGTCGGACGCCTTCCCGAAGGAGGAACACGGCCGCCTCTTCATGGCGAACATCCACGAGCACGCCGTCCTGAGCGATGTCCTGACCCGCCGGGGGTCCGGGTTCGTGGCCTCCCACGGCGACGATTTCCTGCTCGCCAACAACGCGCAGTGGATCGGCTTCAGCATGGAACTCGGCCCCGCCGGCAATCTCTACGTCCTCGACTGGCACGATGCCGACATCTGCGGGAAGGAGGTCCTCCACAAGGAGACCGGGCGCGTCTTCCGCATCGCCCCGGTGAAGTCGCTCGCGAAGAACTGGACGAACCGCCACGCGGACCTCGCCACGCTCCCGGATCGCGAACTGGCCGGCCTGCAGACCAGCCCGAGCGCGTGGCACGCGCGGCGGGCCCGCACCATCCTGCAGCACCGCGCCCACCGGGGAACCGTCGACGCCGCGGCCCTCCGGCATCTCCGGGAGACCTTCCGCGACAACGCGAACCCCGACCACCGCCTGCGCGCCATGTGGGCGCTGCACGTCACCGGCGGATTCGCGGAGCAGGAGCTCGTCAAGGCGCTCGACGACCGCGACGAGCACATCCGCGCCTGGGCGGTCCAGCTGCTCACCGAGGACCCGGCGCCCTCGCCCGCGATGCGGCGGTTTCCCGGCATGGCGGCCGGGGACCGCTCGCCGGTGGTGCGCCTCTACCTCGCCGCCGCCCTGCAACGGATCCCGCGCGACGACCGGTGGGACATCGCGGCCGCCCTCAGCCGCCACGCCGGGGACCGCGACGACCACAACATTCCCAAGATGATCTGGTTCGGAATCGAGCCGCTGGTTCCCGCCGACCCGGCGCGCGCCCTGGCCCTCGCCGCGGAGGCCGCCATGCCGGTCCTGCAGGAATGGACCGCGCGCCGCGCCGCGCAGGCCGGACCGGACGCCCTCGATGCCCTCGCGGAGTCGCTCCGCGGCGCCGGTCACGATGCCGCCACGCAGTTCGCCCTGCTCGACGGCATGCGGAAGGGCCTCAAGGGCCGCCGGAATCCCGAGCCGCCGGGCGACTGGGCGGCGGCCTTCGCCCGGCTCACCGCGAGTCCCGACGCCCGGGTGGTGCGCCTCGCCACCGAGCTGGGCCAGCAATTCGGCGACGCCGGGGCGGAGCGCCGCATGCTGGCCACCCTCGATGCGGCCGGCGCCCCGGTGGAGAGCCGCCGCGGCGCCCTGCGCCAACTCGCCGGCCAGCGGAACGCGGAGTTGCGGAATCGCCTCCCGCGCCTGCTGGATGATCCCGCCTTGCGCACCGAGGCCATCCGGGCCACGGCGGCGTGGGACGACGAGCACCTCGCGGGCCTCCTCCTGGGGCGCTACCCGGATCTCGCCGCCGGCGACCGGGGCGAAGTCCTGCGCGCCCTCGCGGCCCGGCCGAAGTCGGGATGGAAGCTGACCGGGGCCATCAAGTCCGGGGCGGTTCCCCGGGAGGACGTCCCCGCTTACGTCGCCCGCCAGTTGCGCCGGGTGGTCGGCAACGGCTTCGTCGAGGTCTGGGGGCCGCTCGACGTCCTCCCGGCGGCGAAGCAAAAGGCCCTCGCGAAGTACAGGGCGCTTCTCACCGAACCGGCCCTCGCGGCGGCGGACGTGGCGGCCGGCAAGGCGGTGTTCGCGAAGTCCTGCGCCGCCTGCCACAAGCTCCACGGCGCCGGCGGGGAACTCGGCCCGGACCTCACCGGCTCGAATCGCGCCGACCTCGACTACATCCTCGACAACATGATCAACCCCAGCGCCGTCATCCAGGACGACTACATGCTGCGCATCATCACGACCCGCGACGGGCGCACCTTCTCCGGCACCATCGCCAACGAGAACGACCGGCAACTGACCCTCCGCATGGTCGGCCAGGAGGCGGTCATCGACAAGTCCACCATCCAATCCCGCGAGACGGTGCAGGTCTCCATGATGCCGGAGGGACTCCTCGAGTCCCTGCGCGACCGGGAGGTGGTCAACCTCGTGGCCTACCTGCGGACCATGGAGAATCCCGGCGGGAAGTGAGCACCGTGGCCCGGGGCGGGCCCGGCCTGCCGACAGGATAAGGGGCTCAGGGAGAACACCATCCGCCGGGCCCCGGCGTCCCTCCGCGACGATGTCTTGCCTCCCCCGCCCCTCTTCTATCCAATGTGCGGGACCAGTGGGATGATCATCCGCCCTCTTGATCCGCAGTCCATGAAACTCCAGGCAGCTCTTCTCCCGATCCTCATCATGGCCGTCACGGGAGCGGCCCGCGCGGTGGAATACGCCGGCATCATCGGCTCCGAGATCGATCCCGCCGGCTTCGTCTCGATCACCCGCGACACGGTCGATCCGGACAACTACCTCGGGAGCGCCGCCTTCCAGGCGGAACTCGACGGCGCGGTGGCCGGCGGCTTCGGTGGCGTCATGTTCACCGGCGAGGGGTCCGGGAAAACCAACGTCACGGCGCTCGGCGGAAGTTACGCGGCCGGCAAGGACATCCGGGTCGCCTTCAGCCGGGTCGTGGCAACGAACTACGGCACCATCAACCAGCTCTCGGCCAATGGCGACGCGGTGGTGATGGCCGACAGCGGGACCAACAGCGACCCCATCACCTACGGCATCGGCAACCTCCCCGCGGGCGAGCGTCTCGCCAAGATCGGGTTCACCCTCATCAACCGCACCAGCGGAACGGTCTCGCCGGTCGCCGAGGTCACGGTCCAATTCGCCGACGGCACCAGCCTCGTCCTGAGCGACACCATCGTCACCGGCGACCACGACACCGACAACACCTTCTTCTCGGTCGACGGGACCGCCAACGGCGGCATCACGTCCCTGACCTTCGTCAACAGCAACAACGGGCGGGGATTCGGCATCGACGGGCTGGCCTTCATCACGGAGCAACACGGCCCCATCGTGACCTCCCCGGAGTCGGTGGTGCTCGTCGACCAGAGCAGCGGGACCGGCTTTCACACCCTCACGGCCACCGATCCCGACGGCGGCACGGTGGCCTACGCCCTCGCCGGGGGCGACGACGCCGGCGACTTCGTCCTCGGGGGCGCCGGCGGGGACGTCCTCTCCTACCACCCCGACGGGGCCGCCGCCGCGGGCACCTTCGACCGCGCCAACCCGACCGACGCCGGCCTCGACAACCGCTACGAGCTCGTCGTGAGCGCCACCAGCAGCGCCACCTCCGAGACGAGCGTGCATGCCCTCACCGTCACCATCATTCCCCCGGCGCCGCCGGTGGTCACCGCGGAGAACATCGACTTGAACGGGTCCCGCGGACTCGACGGCGCCTTCGTGGCGGGCGACACGGTCACCGTGTCCTGGGACAGCTCTCCCGCGGGCGACGACAACGCCGGGCTCTCCGGGGTGACGGTGGACTTCAGCGAGTTCGGCGGGCCGTCCGCGGCGGCGGCCTCCGAATCCTTCGACACATGGTCGGCGAGCTTCGCGCTCGCGACGGGCACCCTCGATGTCGTCGGGGCCAACGTGTGGGTGACCGCCACCAACATCATCGGCGCGACCACCACCGAGGGGGCCGACCATGTCACGGTCGACACGGAGCTTCCCGTGGTCACCGACCCCAACCTGACCATCGCCACCACCGGCAGCGGAAGCGGGGGCGAATTCCGCTCCGGCGACGCCATCACGGTCCGCTGGACCGACACCGGGGGCGACAACAATGCCGACAGCCTCGAAGAGGTTCTCTTCGACCTCTCGGAATTCGGCGGCGGCAGTTCCGTGCCCGGGGTCGAAACGAGCCTCGGCAGCGGGATCTGGCAGGCGACCTACACCGTGAACTTCAACAGCACCACCGGCACCGCCCTGCAGGCCGGCCTCACCGTGGAGGACAATGCCGGGAACAGCGCCGAACTCACCGATTCCAGCGAACTGACCATCGTGACCCCCTCGACCGTGGTCGGCCCGGTGACCGGCACGCTCGATGAAAGCGACCCGGGCCTCCTGGCGACCTACGGGGTGAGCCTCGATACGACCCCGGGCGGCCCCGTGGAGATCACCGCCACGGCCGATCCCGACGGCGAGATCAGCCTCGACGGGGTGCAGTTTTCCGGCCGCGTGAGTTTCGACCTTGCCGACACCGCCCCGCGGGTGCTGACGGTCCGGGCCGCGGATGACGACCTCGTGGAGGGGGCGCACAAGGTCCGCGTTTCGCACGCCGTCACCGCCACCGCCGACCCGGCGGGCTTCCCGGTGGGCATCCCGGTGGAGAGCGCCTTCATCGCGATTGCCGACGATGAGCGGCCCATTCACTACTTCCCGCTGACGCTCACCGACCAGGGGGCGTTCCTACAGGGGACCTTCACGCTGGACACCGCTTACCCCGACGAGACCTACATCGTGGTGGGCTACGCCGCGGAAGATACCTCCGCGACCTCCCCGGTGGCCGCCGTGGAGGTCATTCCCCCCGGGGCGGCGGCGACCCCCATGGCGAACAGCATCTACACCGGGCTCCTCGACGCCCGGGGTCACGCCGGCCTGTGGTACGAACCCCTGCCCGCCGCCGCGAGCGGCAGCTACACGATCAACCTCACCACCACCAGCGGCTCCTTCCAGTCGGACGCCGCGGTGTGGGTCGTGAACGGCGCCGTCGGCGTCCGCGACGCGGGGTACATCGCCTGCCGCGACGACGAGAACGGCTTCGGCGGCGGCCGGGCCGGCAGCATCGGGTTCAACCACGCCGGCACCCTGGCGCGCTTCAGCCAGTTCCCGACCGACACCGAACCGCTCGGTGCGGTGCGCACCGGCGACTACGTCCTCGGCATCGGGATGGCCGGCGAGGAGGGCGACCGCGTCGCCAGCCCGGTCGGCGGCTGGGACACCATCGAGGAAGACGTCGATTTCTCCGGCGCGCAGTTCACGACCTTCCAGGAAGCCGCGGACACTGACGCCCCCCCGCTTGGGGCGAACCTGACCGGCACCTACTTCCGCTTCTTCCTCGCGGGCCTCGCCTTCGAATTCCCGCCGCCGGTCCCGCCGGTGGTCGATTCCGATGGCGACGGCCTGCCCGATTCCCATGAAACCGCCATCGGCCTCGATCCCGGCAACCCGCACGACGCCGCCACCGACCCGGACGGCGACGGCTTCAGCGCCTTGCGCGAGTTCTTCCTCGGCACCGTCGAGAACGATCTCGGCAGCGCCTTCCGCCTCTCCCTGCACGGCCCGGTCGGCGGCGGCCTCCCCCACGAGGTCCGCTTCGGTCCCGTGGTCGAGGGACTGCGATACGAACTTTCCGGATCCGCCGACGCCGCGATCTTCAGTTCCCTCGAGTCCTTCGACGCCCCGCAGGACGCGCTTGATCACGGACGCATCGACGAGGCCCTCCTCGACGCGAAGCTCTACCGCGTCGAGGTCACCCGCCCGTAGTTGTCCGCACCCGGGCAGGCCACCGGACACCCCGCGGACCGCGCTCCGCAATCACCACCGGACCCCCCGCGGCAAATTCCACTGGACCCCCATCCCGCAAGGCCGCACCCTCATGGCGGTCCATTGCGTTGAAGCTCGCCTACAAACTACTGGTCGTCACCTGCGTTCCGCCGGTCCTTGTCTGGGTCGTGGGGGGGTACAGCGTCCGGGTGGCCGAACAAAGCCTGCGCGATTCCATCGAAGCCACCGCCGCCGCGGAAGTGCTCGCCGTGCAGGACGAGATCGAGCGCGTCATCTCCTCCCGCGCCGCGAACTGGCGCGCCTACGCCCAGAGCGCCCTCGTCCAGAAGACCCTCGCGGACTCGAACGAGGAATTCGCCTCCATGCCGGACGCCGCGGAGGTCATCGCGGAACGCGAGAAGATCTGGGTCGCGAAAGACTCCGCCGAGGCGGAGACCCTGGTGAGGGGAATGATGCGAAACCCCCTCTCCCGGGACCTGCGGGCCACCCTCGCCACCCTCAGCGAGATCTCCGGATACCCCGTCTTCGGGGAGGTCTTCTTCACCAATGCCTTCGGGGCGAACGTGGCCCTCAGCAACCGGACCTCCGACTACCAGCAGGATGACGAAGCCTGGTGGCAGAACGCCGCCCGGGACGGCATCCACATCGGCGACGTCGAGTTCGACGACAGCGCCCAGATCTACTCCATCGAGATCTGCCCGCGCATCGACGGCCCGGACGGCACCATGCTGGGCGTCATGAAGGCGGTCATGAACATCCGGGATATCTTCTCGATCGTCGATTCCCACGCCTCGCACCTCGAAGACAACGTGGTCCTCGCCCTGCTCACCTCCGGGGGCGACATCACCCGCATCGGCAATTCCGACACCGAGCCGCTCGCCGACGGAAGCAAGTTCCTCGCGGGCGTCGAACTGAACGCCACCTCTCCCGTCACCACCGCCGTGGTGACCGACCCGGACACCGGCGCGGAGGGGATGTCGGCCTTCGCGGTGGCCCGCCCCGGGAGCCTCACCGAAGACCTCGGGTGGATCGTCGTCCAGCAGTACCGCGGCGGCGAGTTCCTCGCCCCGATCGAAACCCTGCGGCGCAACATCCAGCGGATCTCGCTCGGCGCCGGGCTCCTCGGGCTCGCCGTCCTCGGCTGGATCGCCCTCCCGCTGTCGCGCCGCATCGGGCGCCTGAACGAGGCCGCCAACGCCGTGGCCCGCGGCGAGCTGGACACCCGCATCCCCATCCGCGGCCGTGACGAGATCGCCGCCCTCGGCCACGAGTTCAACCGCATGACCGGGAAACTCGCCGAATCGGCGGGCGAATTGACGCTCGCCCGGGATCGCGCCGAGGAGGCCAACCGGGCCAAGAGCGACTTCCTCGCCAACATGAGCCACGAGATCCGCACGCCCATGAACGGCATCATCGGCATGACCGAACTGGTCCTCGCCACCGACCTCAGCAAGGACCAGCGCCAGTATCTCAACCTCGTCTCGAACTCCGCGGACGCCCTGCTCAACCTCATCAACGACATCCTCGATTTCTCCAAGATCGAAGCCGGCAAGTTCGAGCTCGACCACCACGAGTTCGAGCTGCGCGACGCCGTCGGCGACACCCTGCAGACCCTCGGGTTCCGCGCCGCCGAGAAGGAACTCGAGCTCGCCTACCAGGTGCAGCCCGAGGTGCCCGACTCGCTCCTCGGGGACCTCGCCCGCCTGCGGCAGATTCTCGTCAACCTCGTCGGCAACGCCCTGAAATTCACCCACAAGGGGGAGGTCGTGGTGAAGGTCGAGCTCGAGTCCGCCACCGCCACCCACGCCGAACTGCACTTCATCGTCGAGGACACCGGCATCGGCATCGCCACCGACAAGCAGGCCGCCATCTTCGAGTCCTTCTCGCAGGCGGAAAGCTCGACCACCCGGACCTATGGCGGAACCGGGCTCGGCCTCACCATCTCGAAACAGCTCGTCGCCATGATGGACGGCCGCCTCTGGGTCGAAAGCACCCCGGGCGTGGGCAGCACCTTCCACTTCACCGCGAAGTTCGGCCTCGGCACCGAGGAACCCGGGGCGGCGCGCATGGCCCCCGAAACCCTCAACGGCCTCCGCGTCCTTGTCATCGACGACAATGAAACCAACCGGCTCATTCTCCGCGACATGCTGCGCAGCTGGGAGATGGCGCCGGTCATGGCGGCCGGGGGCGCCGAGGGCCTGCAGATGCTGGAAGCCGAAGCGGCCGCCGGCCAGCCGGTCCAACTGGTCATCCTCGATGTCATGATGCCGGAGATGGACGGGCCCGAGACGGCGCGCCAGATCCGGAGCCGCCTCGGCGCGGACGCCCCGCCGATCCTCATTCTCTCCTCGGCCGGCCAGACGCTGAGCCTCGACAAGCTCGCCAGGCTCGGTGTCAGCCGGGCCCTCACCAAGCCGGTCAAGCAATCGGATCTGCTCGATGCCATCACCCGTCTCTTCGGCACCGCCACGCGGGACGAGGACCCGGCGGCCGCCGTCGAGAGCCGCCCGCCGGAGATCCCGGCGATGAAGGTCCTGCTCGCCGAGGACGGGCGCGTCAACCAGCTCGTCGCCATCAACCTGCTCGAGGGCCGCGGGCATTCGGTGGTCCTCGCCGCCAACGGGCGCCAGGCCCTCGGCGCCGTGGAGCGCGAGGACTTTGACGCCGTCCTCATGGACGTCCAGATGCCCGAAATGGACGGCTACGAGGCGACCAGCGCGATCCGCTCGATCGAGAAGAGCACCGGCAGGCATGTCCCCATCATCGCCATGACGGCCAACGCCATGAAGGGCGACCGCGAGAAGTGTCTCGACGCGGGGATGGACGACTACGTGGCCAAGCCGGTCCGGTCCGCCGAGCTCTTCGCGACGCTGGAGAGCTACGCGCCGAAAGGCGGGACGCCTGCCACGCCGGCGGAGGCGCCCGCATCCGGCGCAAGCGGCCCCGCCGCCCCCTTCGATGCGGAAGCCTTCCGGGAGGCGATGGGTGACGACGAGCTGCTCCTGCAACTGATCGACATCTTCAGCGCTGACGCGGACAGCTCCCTCGCCGCGGCGCGCGAAGCGGTGGGGAAGAAGAATCCCGAAGCCCTGCACCGCGCGACGCACGCCCTCAAGGGGCTCGTTGGAAACTATTCGGCCCCGCCCGCCTACGCGGCGGCGGCCGCCCTCGACACCTGCGCCCGCGAGGGAGACCTCGGCGCCGCGGCCGAACGCCTCCCCGAACTCGAGCGCGAAGTCGATCGCCTCAAGGATGCCCTCGCCGCCTTCCGGAAATCCCTGAAGGGGGTGCGCCGCGGCCCCCGGTAGGGGACGCGCGGAGGCCGGCCAATCCGTCGGGCGGGAGGGATTTTTGTTGGTTTCTCCCGCATAGAACGGATGTTGACGGGAGGCCCCCCCTGCCGGGGACCGTCGTCCGCGGCCCCCACCCCCATGAAAAACGCCCTTTACACCATCCTGGCGCTCGCGGCCTGCGCGATCCCCGCCGCCCCCTCCGGCGCGCAGGGATTATTGGACCTGCAGACCGGGGTGGAGGTCAGCTGGCCGACCGCCGCGGACGCCACCTACCAGCTGCAATGGGCCCCGCCCCCGGGAGGCGCCGGACCGTGGAACGACCTCGGCGCCGAAGTGGCCGGTGACGGGTCCGCCCAGTCGCGCTTCGACCCCGTGCCGGTCGGCGCGCGGGCCTACCGCGTCGTCGAGACGCTCCCCCCGTCGGGCGGAACGGAGGTCCCCGCGAACGGGAGCTTCGAACTCGGGAGCGGAACCACCGCCGACGACTGGAACCCGGGCGGCAGCCAGCCACCGGAACGCACCGGCGCCGAGGCCCGCACCGGCGCCTTCAGCATGCGCAGCGAACTCCTCAATGCCGGGTCGGCGCCCAGCGAAGGGCTCCTCTCTCAATCGATGCCGGTCACCGGCGGCCAGTCCTACGACTTCTCGTTCTGGGCGAAGCAGGTCAGCAGCGGGCCGTCCTACGTCCAGCAGTACCGCGTGGAATGGCTCAACGCCGCCGGCGCCCCCATCGGCGCGGTGGGCCTCACCAACTTCAATGGCGGAGCCGGCGCGTGGGCGGAAGTGTCCGTCCCCGGGGTGGTCGCCCCGGCCGGTGCCGTGACGGCCGTCATCCTTTTCCGCTGCGTCACCGGCGCGGTGAGCGGCGGCTTTGGCGAGGTCCTCATCGATGACGTCGTGCTCGACGACGGCAGCGGCGGCGGCGGTCCCGGCGAAACGAACTTTTTGCCGGTCGCCGGCCAGGCGGCCGCGGAGCTTTCCTGGCCCACCACCACGGGCGTCGAGTATCAGCCGGAGGCGTCCGCCGATCTCGTTCCGGCCTCGTGGTCGCCGCTGTCCCCGGTGGTTGTCGGCGACGGCGGCACCGAATCCGTGCGGGTCGCCCTCACCGCCGCGCGCGAATTCTTCCGCGTCGAGAGCCCGGGGGATCCCGTCCTCCCGCCGCTCAACCTGCGCCTCGTGGCCTCGGGCGCCTCGGACGCGATCAGCCTCGCGTGGGAGGCGAGCCCCACCACCGGGGTGACCGGCTACCGCGTGCTCTGGGGAGTCGCGCCCGACGCCCTCGATGAATCGATGACCCTGGGGAACGTCACCACCGCCACGATTCCCGGCCTCGTGCCCGGCCAGACCTATTTCCTCGCGGTGGTGACCCTCGCCCCCGGCGGGGAGAGCGATGCCGCCGATGCCACCATTTCCGGTCAGCCGGGCCAGGATGCCGGCATCGTGGCGCTCTTCAATTCCAGCACCTCCCTGGAACCGGCCACCAGCGTGGACACCCCCACCGCCCTCATCACCTACGTGGCGGACCGGGCCCGCGACCGGCACGCCCGCGAGGGAAACTTCGCGGCCTACGACCACTACCTCCCATGGTACTGGGAAGAGCGCACCATGGCCGTCGAGATCATCGACGAAGTCGCCAAGGGCGGCACCGACATCATCTTCAACTACACCACGCTCGACCCGCTGAGCGCCGCGGAATTCCGCACCTTCTTCCGCGGCATCGGAACCGTCGCCGAATACCACAACAACCAGATCGCGGAGTCCGTCGGACCCAATCAATACACCGCCACCGTTTCGCAAAGGTATCCTTCGGGTGGCGACCTCCAGGTCGGCGATCGCATCGAGATCGAGATCAGCATGTTTCTCGCCCACCCTGCGAATGGCCGCAACAACTACTACGGGACCACGCTCCTCTACATCGTGGGACAGGGCATCGTGCCATGGGCCGAGGGCCAGGACCTGGGCTTCAACGGGGGCATTGTGAACGACACCAATCAGAGTCTCGACTCCTACCCCTTGCCCGGGACCGCCTGGCTCGGCGGACTGACCACCCTGCCCTATCAATACTCGAACGAGCCCGAGCATCGCTTCAAGCAGATGGCGGGTAACATCGCGCCGCTCAATGCCCAGCCGTTCATGCTGGGGCGGCGCCTGCACCACACCGACTTCGGCGACGGCAGCCATTCGGAAGCCGGCAACCCGGCCTTCACGGCGCACGCCGGCAAGCTCGGTCCGGACTACATCGCGCGCAGTTGCGTCGCCTGCCACACCAACAACGGCCGCGCCCTGCCCCCGGCGATCGGGGCGCCCATGCTCCGCAGCGTCGTGAAGGTCGGCAGCGACGCCGCCGGATCCCCCCACCCCGCCCTCGGCTCCGTCCTCCAGCCGCGATCGACCGGCGGGCCGCCGGAAGGGGGCGCCACCATCGCGGGCTACACCGTCACCAACGGCCAATACGGGGACGGCACCGCCTACACGCTTTCCAAGCCGAACTACGCCTTCACCGGCCCGGTGCCGCCGCACTTCTCGGTGCGCCTCGCCCCGCCGCTGGTGGGTCTCGGGCTCCTCGAGGCCGTCAGCGAGGCCACCATCGTGGCCCTTGCCGACCCCAACGACTCCGACGGCGACGGCATCTCCGGCCGGGTCCGCACCGTCCTCGACCCGGAAACCGGGGACCTGCGCCTCGGGCGCTTCACCGGCAAGGCGGGACAGGCCCGCCTCAGCCACCAGATCGCCGCGGCCCTCAACACCGACATGGGCGTGGCCACCGCGGTCTTTCCCACCCTCGATGGCGAATCGACGCCGCAGGCACTCGAACTCGACGCCGCCGAACTCGACGAGATGACCCGCTACGTCGCGCTCCTCGGCGTCGGCGCCCGCCGCGATCTCGACGATCCGCAGGCGCTCGCCGGCGAGCAGCTCTTCGCCACCGCCGGCTGCGTCCAGTGCCACGTTCCCGACCTCACCACGAGCCCCTTCCATCCCATGACGGAACTGCGCAACCAGGCGATTCACCCTTACACCGACCTCCTTCTGCACGACATGGGCCCCGGGCTGTCAGACAACATGGACGAGGGCGATGCCGCCGGATCCGAGTGGCGCACTCCGCCACTCTGGGGGCTGGGACTCACCGCGGGCGTGAGCGGGGGCGAGGCCTACCTCCACGACGGCCGCGCCGCCACCCTCGCGGAGGCCATCCTCTGGCACGGCGGCGAAGCGGAGGCCGCAAAGGAATCCTTCCGCACCATGCCGCAAGCCGACCGCGAGGCCCTCATCAAGTTCCTCCAGTCGCTGTAGGTCCCGGCACCTCGCTCCATCGCGTGATGCCCCCCTCGCCGCCTGAAAAGCACGAGCCGGAAATTCCTAAAGACTCCTGAATAGTGTGGATTCTCCTTGCGGGTTGGTGCCTGCGTTTGTAGTTAACAAAAAACCCATAAACCAAACCCCCGCTAAAACCCATTAGCTGTTGAGACCCCAAGGTCGGGGTGCAACGTCCCAATGTACGGGGCCGCCGCTGGTGTTCCTCTCCAGCGATCAGCACAGATACACCCGTCCCAACGCTCCAACAAACCATGAAAGCGCTCCACCTCGCAACCGCACTCCTCGCCTTGGCCTGCCTGCCCCTCCCGGCGCAGCTCGTTGGCACCGATGACTTCAGCAGCTACCCCGACGGCAACATCGACGGGTCCACCGGCGGCACCGGCTTCAACTACGACAACTTCGACGGGGTGGTCACCGCCACCCAGTCCGACTGGAACGGCCTCGACTTCGGCGGCGGCGCCCAGCAGGTCGTCGGCGGAGCGCTGGCCACCGGCGGCGGCGGTGCCTTGCGCGAATACAACGGCCCCAACGAGGGTGCCGGCGGCGCGGATGGCGACGACGACGGGGAACGCAGCGGCGCCGTGCGCGGGACCGGCATCGTCTTCTACAAGGTCGACATGACGCGCTCGGCGGGAGCGGAATGGGGCGGCATGAGCTCCATGGACTTCGGGGCCGAGCGGGTCTTCATCGGCGTTCCCGGCAACATGCAGGGCATGGACGTCGTTGGCGTCGAGGAGTCCGGGGTGGGAACCACCAACGACACCACCATCACCCTCACCGACGGCAGCACCTACACCCTGATCGGGGTGGTCGATTTCAGCAACAGCCTCATCGGCCTCTTCGTCGATCCCGACGGCGATGATTTCTGGAACCCGAGCACGGGCTCCAACAGCGCCGACGTGACGCGCGGCTACGGCGCCACCAACTGGTCGAGCGGCGTGCGCCTCGCCTCCGGAGGCCCGGCCGGCTCCACCACCTGGGACAACCTCTCGGTGGCCCTCGATCCCGTCAGCGTCGGCCTGATGGACTCCTCGGGCGACAGCGACGGCGACGGCATCAACGACGACTGGGAGATCTTCTATTTTAACGACCTCACCACCGCGAATGCCACCTCCAATAACGACTTCGATGGCCTCACCGATCTCCAGGAATTCAACTTCGGCAGCGACCCGACCCTGGAAGACGCCGACGTCGACGGGCTCGAGGACGACGAGGAGCAAACTGCCGGGACCGACCCGAACGACCCCGACACCGACAAGGACTGCTTCAGTGACGGCGACGAGGTGAACTTCTTTTTGACCAACCCGCTGGCGAAGGACACCGATGGCGGCGGCACCAATGATGCCACCGAGATTGGGGTGGGCACCGATCCCACCGCCGGGAACGGCGGTGACGACCCCGCCACTTTCGGCGACCTGGATATCATCGGAATCGATTTCTTCGATAGCTACGGCGACGGACCGCTCGGCGGTCTCGGGGGGCCGTTCAACGGCGAAGGGTGGGACTATGACAATTCCAAGACCAACGACGCCTTCTCCGGCCACAACAGCGCCCACTCGACCTGGGACAACGTCGGCGGGGCCCCCCAGGTCCTCGGAGGCGTGGTCGTCACCCAGGACAGCAGCATCAAGCGCGAGTTCTACGGGGGCCAGACCGCCGACGAGTGCGGCGAGCAGGTCGGCGCCTTCCGGAATGTGTCCTCGCTCCCCTCGGAGAACGCCAACGACGTCCTCTACCTGAAGGTGGAACTCACCCGGCGGGCCGGGGCCGTCTGGAGCGGCATGAGCCTCTACAACTTCGGGGCCGAGGAGATCTTCATTGGCGTCCCCGGGGCGCAGAACGCCGGGGCCTACACCTTCGGCATCGAGGAGAGCGGCACCGGCAATCCTCCGGCCTTCGCCTTCGATGGCACCACGCCGATCGTGCCCGTCGACGATTCCACCAACGTCCTCGTGGCCTGCCTCGACTTCGCCAACACCACGATCCGGCTCTTCATCAATCCGGACCTCTCCCAGCCCGAACCGGCCGTGCCCAACGCGGTCCTCAACCCGGATCCGTCCAACATGAACGGAACCGCGGTGCGTCTCGGGTCCGGGGGCGCCGGCCAGTCGGAGTGGGACGGCCTCGTGGCGGCCACCGCCTGGTCGGCCCTCGGCGTCGTCGCGACCGACAGCGACGGCGACGGCTTGCCGGACGACTGGGAGATCTTCCACTTCGGCAACCTCACCACCGCGAACGCAACCAGCAACAATGACAGCGACACCCTGACCGACCTCGAGGAGTTCGAGGCCGGCACCAACCCGAACGACGCCGACACCGACTTCGACACCATCAACGACGACGAGGAGTTGGTCGAGGGGGCCGATGGCTTCATCACCAACCCGCTGCTTGCCGACACCGACGCGGACGGCATCGACGATGACGTCGAGATCAACGGTTCCAACGGATTCTTCACCGATCCCACCGATCCCGACTCCGACGACGACACCGGCAGCGACGGCGACGAGGTCCTCTACGGGTCGGATCCCAACAACCCGAACGACCTCTTCGGCGGGGACCGCACCCTCATCGGTTGCGACGACTTCGAGAGTTATGGTGACGGGCTCCTCAATTCCATGGTCGGGGGAGTCGGCTGGGATGCCGACAACTCGCCGGAGAACGACGGCTTCATCGGCCACACCGGGACCTTCTCGGACTGGACCGACACCGCCGAGGGGGACGGGCCCAAGGCCACGGTCGTCAGCGGCCGGGTCGAGACCAAGGACAGCGCCGTGAAGCGCGAGTTCAACGGACCGACCGAGGGCCCCGGCGCCGGGCAGGACGAGCGCTACGGCGCCGTGAACGCCGAGTGGAACAGCAACGTCGTTTACCTGCGCTTCGAGATGACCCGCAGCGCCGGCGCCACTTGGGGCGGAGCCAGCCTCATGGACTTCGGCGGCGAACTGCTCAAGATCGGGGTGACCGACACCACCACCGGCACCTGGGAATTCGGGATCGAGAGCCTCATCGGCATCGCCCCGGAGAACCAGAAGATCTTCGCGGCCGCCCCGATCGTCCCGATCGCCGGCCAGACCTACACCGTCGTCGGGAAGTTCGACTTCCTCAGCAACGAGCTGTCGATGTGGGTCGACCCGGACATCGCGGCCGGCGAAGGCGCCAACCCGCCCTACATCCAGTCGACCCGCACCCCGGACAACTGGGCCTCGGGGATCCGTCTCGGATCGGGCTCGGACGGCACGTCCGACCCCGGCACCACCGCCTGGGACAACCTCGTGGTCGGCCACACCTGGGAGGCGCTCGACAAGATCGTGGTGGTCCCGGATGCCCTGCACCTCGAGGCCCTGAGCTTTGACGAGCCCGGCAACCTCTTCAACGTGCGGGCCTTCGGCCTCGTCACGGGCAATCCCTACCACTTCCAGTCGTATAACGTCGGCGGGGGGACGTGGGACTCGCTTTCGGGCACCACCTTCAACGCCGCCGGCACCACCGAAGATCGCGCCATCTCGCGCGACGAGGCGGTCATCCCGGTCGATCTCATCCGCGTCATCGAAGGCGCCGGACCCTGATTTCCTTGCAGGCAATCCAAAAGAGGGCCCGCCGGGAAACCGGCGGGCCTTTTTTTTTGCCTTGCGGCGGGACCCAGCCCCCGCAACGTGATTCCCGTCATGACCGCCCCCCTGCGCCTCCTCGGATTCGCCGCGCTCGGAGCCCTCGTTTCCTGCGGGGAGAAGAACGGCGGCGGCGGCACCGCGGGCGGCGGCGGCGGCCCGGGCCGCGACGCCGGCGGCCTCCTCGCCACCATCGAATCATTCGAAGCGGAATCGTTTTCCGATGAGCGCGAAGCCCGGCGCATCGAGAACGAGGGGATCGTGCCGATCTGGGACGCCCTCCTGGCAGCGGCCCCGGCGGAGCGCCTCGACACCCTCGCGGCAGTGCCCTTCGACACCCTCGTCCTGGGAACCGCCGGTGCGCCGGAACGCCACGACCTCGGGATCGTGACGCGCACCATCGGGCCCGGCGGCGAATCCCTCACCCCGGAAAAATTCCGCTCCTACATCGAGACCTACAAGAAGGCCGGATACACGCTGGTCCACAGCGACTGGCACCACGGTGCCTTCGAGCGCGACGCCGGCGGGGCGGCCGTCTCGGAGGTGCGCTTCGCCCTGCAGGGAACCCGCCGCAACGGCCTCGACCGCCTCGAATTCAAGGGGACCCTGCGCGTCACCTGGGACGAGTCCGGCGGGAAGGTGCGCCCCGCCGCCATCGAATTGCTGCAGGCCGCCTCCCGGCAGCGCCGCGGTCCCCAGGCCTTCACGCTGCGCACCGTCATCGAGGGCGGAAACCCCAACCCGGCCGACCGGGACGACATGGGGGCCCTCGCGGTCTACGACCTCAACCGCGACCAGCTGCCCGAGATCATCCTCGGCAACGCCAACAAGATCCTCTGGAACAAGGGGAACTTCCAGTTCGAGCCGGGACCGATCGTTCCGGAGGACGGGCTCTTCTTCGACTCCGTGACCGGGATCGTGGCGGACTTCAACGGCGACAACCTCCCCGACTGGTTCAGCGACACCGCCAAGGGCGACCTCGCCCTCTGGATGGGGGAGCCGGGCGGCGGCTTCGCCAGGATCCCGCGCCGGGTGAAGCTCGGGGAGTTCCAGCTGCGCGTCCCGTCGTTCTTCACCGCCGGCGACATCGACCGCGACGGCGACCTCGACGTCTTCATCGGCCAGTGGCGGTCGCTCTACGAGAAGATGCCGGACAAGTTCTGGGACGCCAACGACGGCTACGGGAACACCCTCCTCCTCAACGACGGCTCCGGGAAGTTCACCGACGCCACCGAGGCCGCGGGCCTCGCCGCGAAGCGCTTCCGCCGCGCCTACTCGGGGTCCTTCCTCGACCTCGACGACGACCGGGACCTCGACCTCCTCGTGGTGAGCGATTTCCACGGGGTGGACGTCTTCCGCAACGACGGCTCCGGTCAATTCACGGACGTCACCGGGGAGACCGTCGACAACCCGTATTCCTTCGGCATGTCGCACACCGTGGCCGATTACGACCGCGACGGCCGGGCCGACTTCTACGTCCTCGGGATGGGCTCCACCACCGCCCGCCGCCTGGAGCGCATGAAGGCCAACCCCAGGGAGCACGAGGAGGCCAACCGCATGCGCAGCGTGATGGGCTACGGCAACCGCATGTATCTCGCGCAGGGCGGCGGCCGCTACGAGGCGCCGCCCTTCTACCCGCAGGTGGCCCGCACCGGCTGGACGTGGGGGTCCGCCTCGGCGGACTTCGACAACGACGGCGACCAGGACATCTACGCCGCCAACGGCCACATCTCCGGCCAGACCTCCCGCGACTACTGCACCAACTTCTGGTGCCGCGACATTTACCTCATGCAGAAATTCGAGAAGCCCGCCATCGCGAGCTACTTCGAAACCCTCCCGCAGGTGGAGCAACAATCGTGGGACGGCTACCAGGTCAACCCGCTCCTCGTGAACCAGTCGGGCGGCGGGTTCCGCGATTTCGGGTTCCTCCTTGATGTCGGATTCAACTTCGACTGCCGCCGGGTGGTGGCCGCCGACCTCGACCTCGACGGGCGCCCCGACCTGCTGGTGGGACGCATCGAGGGAACCTCCGGCTTCTTCCACGACGGGAAGTCGGAGGTCGAGCCGCCCGGCCTCCTCGTCCTCCAGAACACCCTCCCGGAAGCCGCCGCCCGCCACTGGATCGGCGTCACCCTCCAGGGCGCCGCGGGAGTCTCCCCGCAGGGCGCCACCATCACGCTCGAGACACCCGCCGGCCGCCGGCAGGCCGTGGTGCTCAGCGGCGATTCCTTCCTGTCCCAGCACCCGGCCCAGAAGCACTTCGGCCTCGGCGCCGAAGCGGCCGTGACCCGGATCGTGGTGCGGTGGCCGAACGGGGCCGTCACGGAACTCGAGGCCCCGGCCGCCGACCGCTATCACCCCGTGGAACCCCCGGCCCCGTGAGACTTGTCCGGATAGTTTGGCAACCTTGATTTTTTTCGGTCATTTGTCCCTTGCCGCCCCCCGGGTACGCTCCCTAAAAGATTGGGTCTTAATTGGATTGGCGGTAGCAGCCGGTCCCCGCCCACCCACTGAACAACCCTGTATCAACCCATGAAATACCTTGTCCCCTTCACCCTCCTCACCATGACGCCACTCGCTTCGGCCGTGGTCGTCGGCATCGACAACTTCGACTACCCGAACGGTGATATCGGCGGCCAGGCCGGCGGAACCGGTTTCAACTACGACAACTTTGACGGGGCGGTCACCGCCTCGGCGTCCAACTGGAACAGCCTCGACTTCGGCGGGGGCGCCCAGAACGTCGCCGGCGGAGCGCTGACCACCCTCGGCGGCGGCGGCCTGCGCGAATACAACGGTCCCATCGAAGGGGCCGGTGACCCGAGCAACGACTCCCAGGACGACCACGAGCGCAGCGGCGCAGCCCGTGGCGCCGGCCAGGTCTTCTACCGCTTCGACATGACGCGCAGTGCCGGCGCGGAGTGGGGCGGCGTCAGTTCCATGGACTTCGGGGCCGAGCGGCTCTTCTTCGGCGTTCCGGGAGCGGACTTCGCCAACGACAACGCCGGCCTGGAAATCTCGGGAGGGGGCGGCACCGCCCTCACCGGAATCAACCTCGTCGACGGCCAGACCTACACCATGGTGGCCGCCATCGACTTCGACAACGGCTTGGTCGGTCTCTTTGTCAACCCGACCGGCTTCAGCGATTTCTGGAATCCCGCCGACGGATCCAACAGCGCCGACGCGACCCTCGCCTACACGGGCACCAACTGGTCGACGGGCGTGCGGCTTGCTTCCGGTGGGTCCGACGTCACGACCTGGGACAACCTCACCGTGGCCCTCAATGACCCCAACGACGTGCGCCTCTCGGTGCCGGAGCCGGCCGCCGGTCTTCTCGGCGGTCTCGCGGGTCTCCTCCTCCTGCGCCGCCGGCGCTAGGAACGCCTCCCGATATTCATCATCCAGGGGATGACCGGCCGGGCTGGTCATCCCTTTTTTGCGTCCTCCCGGCCGGACCCCATTCCGCCGGAAAAGGCGCCTAATCCCATCACGTGGAAGGGCCCTTTCGCTTTGCATTTGCGGGCATTCTGGGTTCTCTTCCTGAGCCCGGTTAAGGCCTTGTTGCCCGGCTCCGGATGCCCCCCGACAACCCATGCCCACGCCCGCGCCCCGATCCTTCCCCCGTCTCGTCGTCCTCGCGGCGGCCATCCCTCTCGCGACGGCCGCGCTCGTCCTTCCGGCCCGCGGGGAGGTCATCGGCGTCGAATCCTTCAATTACCCGCCCGGCGCCATCGACGGCCGCGATGGCGGGCAGGATTTCGACTGGAACGCCTTTCTCGGATCCCACAGCGGCACCCCCTCCGACTGGACCGCTGTCGGGGGCGCCCCCGTGGTGAGCGGCAATGCCCTTGTCACCGACGGGAGCAGCGCCAAGCGCGAGTACAACGGCCCGGTCGAGGGCACCGGCGACGGCTCCAACGACGCCGACGACAACCACGAGCGCAGCGGCGCGGCCCGCGGGGTCGGCCAGGTCTTCTACAAGTTCGACATGACCCGCAGCGCCAGCGCCGGCTGGGGCGGGATCAGCTCCTATGACTTCGGCACCGAGGTGATCTTCTTCGGGGTCCCCGGGGCCACGGGGGGCACCGACACGATCGGAATCGAGCAATCCGGGGTCGGCTACACCCCGGGGACCATCGACCTCGTCGACGACCAGACCTACACGCTCATCGCGGTCCTCGACTACGACAACGACCTTCTCGGCCTCTACGTCGACCCCGACAACGCCGACAGCTGGGATGGCACCGGCGGCACCGCCGATGTGACCCGGCCCTACATCGGCTCCAACTGGTCATCCGCGGTGCGCTTCGGATCCGGCGGCGAGGTGACCTGGGACAACCTCACCGTCGCCACCGATCCCGCCGACGTCGGCCTGACCGCCGGCAACGGCGACACCGACAACGACGGGATGCCCGACGCCTGGGAAAACGCCAACGGGTTGACTGTCGGGGTGGACGACTCCGGGGGCGACAACGACGCCAACGGCGGCCCCGACGGCCTGACCAACCTCGAGGAATACCAGAACGGGACCGACCCGCAGGACAGCGACACCGACAACGACGGATTCAGCGACGGGGCCGAGGTCGCGGCCGGCACCGACCCGACCAACGCCGGCAGTTTCCCGGGCTCGGATCCCGATCCGGACATCGTGGGCGTCGACAACTTCGACTACGTCGACGGACCGGTCACCGGGCAATCCGGCGGGGAGTTCTGGGACCTCGACAACTCCCTCGAGAACGACGCCTTCCTCGGCCACACCGGGACCGACTCCGATTGGACCGCCACGGCCGGCAACCCGCAGGTCACCGGCGGGGCGCTGATCACCAACAACAGCGGCGCCAAGCGGGAATACAACGGGCCCGTGGAGGGTGCCGGGGCCGGCGCCGATGAACGCGCCGGCGCCGTGAACGGGGACGCCAACTTCGACCACCACGTGGTGTACTACAAGTTCGACATGCTCCGCGCGAGTGGCGCCTCGTGGAGCGGCGCGAGCTCCATGGATTTCGGCGCCGAGAAGTACCTCTTCGGGGTCCCCGGCGCCGCCAACCCGGCGAGCGGCCAGCGCGAGTTTGCCATCCACGACCTCAACACCGACAACCACGCCTACTCGGGCATCCAGCCGGTGGCCGGGCAGAACTACACGCTCGTCGCGAAGCTCGACTTCGACAACGACATCGCGGCCCTCTACCTGGATCCCAACCTCTCCCTGGCGGAGGGGTCCAACGTTCCGGTGGCGACCTACGTCCACACCAGCGGTAACTGGTCGACGGGGATCCGCCTCGCGTCCGGGGCCGGCGGCAACGTCGCGTGGGACAACGTGCGCGTCACCTCCACCTGGGACGCGCTGGAGGACGGACCGCCGGTCGCCAACGATGACGCCCTCACGATGCACCGCGACAACAAGGTCCGGATCCGGGTCCTTGCCAACGATTCCGGCTCGCTTGCCCCGGCGAGCATCAGCGTCACCTCCGGGCCCGCCAGCGGCACCGCCGCCCCCTCCCCCGACGGCACCATCCTCTACGAGCACACCACCGGCACCCCCGCCAGTGACACCTTCACCTACGAGGTGGCCAATTCCTCCGCGACCGCCACCGACACCGCCACGGTCACCGTCAACTTCACCACCGACTACCGCTTCGACGCGAGCTTCGTGAACCTTCCGGCCACCCCCCCGGCCACCGCGCTGCGCATCGAGGAGGCCTTTCCGGGACTCACCTTCGATTCGCCCCACGGGTTCTGCAGCGTTCCCGGCGATCCCCGGAAGCTCTTCGTCACGGAAGGCGACGGGCGCGTCTATCTTGTCCCGGACATCACCGCCAACCCGACCAATGCCGACAAGGTGCTCGTCCTCGACATCACCGGGCAGGTCAACCACGACAACAACGAGAAGGCCTTCAAGGGCGTCGCGGCCCACCCGGACTGGGTGAACAACGGCTACATCTACGTCACCTACAACTCCAACGTCGGGACGATCCGCCTCTCCCGCTTCACCTGCCAGACGTCCGCCCCCTACACCGCGAACAACGAGCAATACCTCATCGACCAGGCCGACCCGAGCAGCTTCCACAACATCGCGAACTGCGTGTTCGGCCCGGACGGATACCTCTACGTCGGGGTCGGCGACGGGGACTCCGGCGGCCAGAACGACAACCAGAACAACTCGCAGCACATCGACAAGAACCTCTGGTCGGGGGTCATGCGTCTCGACGTCGACAATCTGCCGGGGAACCTCGTCCCGAACGACGACACCGACATCCCGCGGGTGGGCGGCGGAAGCAGCGGGGAGGCCTTCTTCCGGGTGCCGGTCGACAACCCCTTCGTGCACACCTCGCTCGGCGGCCCGTGGGACGGGATGTTCAACGGCGACGACTACTCGGCCGGCCTCGGCAGCGTGCGCACCGAGCTGGTGGTGGTCGGCCAGCGCAACCCGTGGCAGTTCTCGCCGGAGGACCTCGACGGGAACGGCAGCGTGGACGAAATCTGGATCGGCGATGTCGGCTCCGCATCCCGCGAGGAGATCGGGGTGTATTCCTTCGGCGGCAACGGCGGCTGGGGATGGCGGGAGGGCACGGTGAACGGCGCCCGCAGCGGGGACCTGCTCAACGGCGTGCCTGAATCCGCCGCGACGCTGACGGAACCGCGCTTCGACTACACGCGGGGTGGCGCCACCTACCAGGGCCAATCCGTCACCGGGGGGTTCATTTACCGGGGCACCGCCGTCCCGTCCCTCACCGGCAAGTATGTCTTCGCGGATTACGTGTCGGGCAACGTCTGGACGCTGGATCCGGCGGTCCCGGGTCCGTCCGGGGGGAACGGCGTCGAGCGCATCGGCGGGGAGGTCGCCATCGTGGCCCTCATCACCGATCCGTCGACCGGCGACATCCTCCTCCTCGACCGGGGAAACATCGGCACGAGCCAGGGCACCGGCGGCATCAAGCGCCTCACCTCCAGCCCGGACGACAGCGCCTTCCCGCAGACGCTCTCCGCCACGAACTTCTTCGCGGACCTCGCCGACCTCAGCCCGAACCCGGGGGCCGTGGCCTACACCCCGAACCTCCGCTTCTGGTCGGACTTCGGCGAGAAGAAGCGCTGGTTCCTGATCAACAACACCACCGACACCATGGCCTACGAGGAGGAGGGCGCGTGGGACTACCCCGCGGGGATGCTCTGGGTGAAGCACTTCGACTACCCGACCGAGTGGGAGACGTTCAGCCGCACCATTGACGGGCAGGCGTTCACCGACCGCCGGCCGGCGGCGGGATCGCCGCGGCGCCGCGTCGAGACGCGCTACTTCCTGCGGACCGCCGCCGGGGCCTACGGGATCTCCTACCGCTGGAACAACCTGAATGGCGGCACCCAGACCGACGCCACCCTGGCGTCCAACAACGGCGAGGACTTCAACATCGACATCACGGTGGACAGCACGCCGGCCAGCGTCCCGTGGCGGATCCCGTCCCGCACCGGGTGCGTCACCTGCCACACGCCGGAGGCCGGTCATGCCCTCTCCTTCAACACCCGGCAGCTGAACGCCCCCGGAGAAATCATGGGCATCCCCGGAAACTTCATCAACCGCCTCAACGTGGCCGGTTACCTGACCGGCTTCACCGGGGACGCCAACGACCGGCCCCGCCACCTGCGGCCGGACGAGGACACCTACTCGCTCGAGGCCCGGGCCCGGGCCTACCTCGACGTCAACTGCGCCTACTGCCACCGCGCGGGCGGGACCGGCGGCGGCGCCTGGGACGGCCGGGGCCATCTCACCCTCGCCCAGACCGGCGTCGTCAACCAGGAGCCGGTCGATGCCCCCCTCGTGGCCGGCGACCTGCTGCTCACGCCCGGGAACGTCGCGAAGTCGCTGCTCGTCAGCCGGGCCGCGGCGTCCAACGGGTACTCACGCATGCCGCCCCTCGCCACCAACGAAGTCGACCTCGAGGGTGTCCAGCTCCTGGCCGACTGGATCGGCCAGGAAGTGCAGCCCTACGCGACCTACCAGGAATGGCGCATCGCGCACTTCGGGAACGACACCTCGCCGGAAGGCGCCCCGGGCGCCAACCCCGACGCCGATGGTGGTGACAACATGTACGAGTGGCTGACCAATACGGACCCCAACGACGGCGCCGACCTCTGGGGGCCCGCGGTCCGGCAGGACGGCGGCGACATCGCCCTCGACTTCACGGGGCTCGGCAACCGCAAGGTCACCGCCCTGCGGTCCACCGACCTGGTCAACTGGTCGATCTGGAACGTCCCCGGCAACGACGGCGTGCCCTTGAACCCCGGCACCACCCACACCCTCTCCGGCCCGATGCTCGAGACCAGCGAGTTCTTCCGCTTCCAGGTCGAGGAGTAGCCGCACCCATCCCCGTGGACAACGGCCGGGCCGGATCGCCCCTCTTCCACCCCTTCCCGACACTCTCGATGCCCGCGTCGCGCTTGATCCTGTTCTCCGGGCTGGCCGCAGCCATGCTCGCGGTCCTCGCGGCGCCCCCTGTTCTTGCCGAGGCCGGGCCCCTCCGGGTCTTCCTCCTCGCCGGGCAGTCGAACATGGAGGGGCAAGGGGTCGTCTCGATGGATCATCCCGACCACTACAACGG
>JABDMC010000269.1 GCA_013001695.1 Akkermansiaceae bacterium | reverse complement strand
GCGCGCCCCTTCATGGAGCGCGCCTCCCTGCCCGTCCCCGGAAATTTCCCCGCCATCGTGGCCAGCGTGCAGGAGAAGGTGCAACTCCTCGCCGACATCCCGGAGGCCGTCGCCTTCTACCTCGACTCCGAGGTGGAATTCGACGAGGACGCCATGGTGAAGCTGCGCCGCCAGGATGAGGCCGCCGGGCTCCTCGCGCATCTCGCCGCCGCATTCCGTGACCTCGATGATTGGAGCGCCGCCAAGGAAACGGTGGGCGCCACCGCCAAGGCGGCGGGCGCCAAGCCCGGGAAACTCATGTTTCCCCTCCGGGTCGCCCTTTCCGGGCGCAGCGGTGGTCCCGACCTCGCCGCCATCCTCGCCATCCTCGGCCGCGAGGAATCGATCCGCCGTATTGAGCACGCCACCCGCGAACTCCAGCAGGAAGCATGAAGGAAGTTTACTCCATCGATGATCTCGCCAGCCGCGAACGCCTCGACGAAGGCGCCGACCAGCCGGCGCGCCTTGCCGTCATCGGTCATCCCGTCCAGCACTCCCTCTCCCCGCAGCTCCATCAACCCGCCCTCGACGAGGCGGAGGCCGGAATGCGCTACATCCGGATCGACATCGAGGCCGGCCGCCTCGCGGATGCCCTTGCGGCCATGAAGGACCTCGGCTTCCTCGGGACCAACGTCACGGTGCCGCACAAGTTCGAGGCCCTCGCGGCGTGTGACGAGCTGGACGAGGGGGCCTCCGTCCTGGGGGCGGTCAACACGGTCCTCTTCGAGGACGGCCGCGCCCTCGGCTTCAACACCGACGGCCCCGGGTTTGGCCTCGCGGTGCGGGAGGAGTTCGCCGTGGACCTCAAGGACCTCCGCATCATGATCGTCGGCGCGGGGGGCGGAGCGGGACGCGCCGTTGCCGCGCAGTGCGCCCGGGAGGGCTGCGAACGCCTCATCCTCGTCAACCGCACCCTCGAGAAGGCCGAGCAGCTCCGCGAGGAGCTGGCCCATTTCTTCCACTCCGAACGGCTGGAGGGCCCCGGCGACCGGCTGGTGGTGGCGCCCCTCGACTCCCCGCTGCTCCCGGAGGAAGCGGGTCATGCCGATCTCATCGTCAACACCACCTCCCTGGGATTGAAGCGCACCGACCCGTCCCCCCTTCCGGGCAACTGCCTCCAGCCCCACCACCTCGTCTACGACACCATTTACAACCCGCCGCAGACCCGCCTCCTGGCGGATGCGGCGCGCGCCGGGGCCCGGACCGCGAACGGGCTCTCCCTGCTGCTCCACCAGGGGGCCCTCGCCTTCGACCTCTGGTTTCCCGGCCGGCGGCCGGTCGACACCATGCGCCGCGCCCTCGCCGCCGCCCTCAAGTAGACTCAGGGAAGGACCCAGTCCGAGGCCACCAGCTCGACGATCTCGAACTCCGTGTCGCGAACTCCGGACGACGGCTTCTTCAGCCGAATCGTGGCCCGCACTTCATCTTTGCGGTCCAGGATGACCAATCCGTAGTTCATCAGGGCTTTCAGCTCCAGGTCGAGCTTGCTCTCCGCCGGGACATAGCCCCAGACGAAATTCTCTTTGTTTGCATCCAGAATTTGGTACCAGGACACCAGACCACTCCGTCCGCTGACCGCGTCGAAGTGGGGCTGCTTCCCGACCCATCCGCGGACGAGCACGGGCGACTTGGGGGCTTTCTCCACAAGCTCCGTCACAGGGACTTCGGACCACGCCACCGTCGCCTCCCAATCGAGTTGAATCCCCTTCTCGGTGTGCACGAGGTAGGCTCGAAAGGGGACAAGGTTCTCACGCCGGCCGTACAACGCGATGAACCCCTTGTCACCGGAACTGCCAAGTTCCCACCAGATGCTTCGCGGATCACTGAGAAAGTAAGGTGATTTATCTCCCAGCCCGTGTTTCCTGGCCAGCGACCCGACCCGCTTTTCGTCAATCAACACCCCGGGTGGAATGACACTTCCGTCGCCGAGCGTCTGCAACACCGCCACGGCGTCCTCGAAGGCCTGCACCGAGTTCTCATAGAACCACGCCAGCGGACTGGCCGCGTCGTAATGCAAATCCTCGGGCTTCACTTCGTCGAGGTTCAATCCCGATGTTCCGCCCGGCCCGGACTGCTCGGCCTTGGGCCCCCTCAAGAGCGAGAATCCGACCAGGATCGCGATCAGGGGAATCACCAGGGCGAACACCGCAATCATGATCAAGCGCGCGCCCCGCTTGCGTTCCTGGCGGCTGCCCCAGCGGTCCTCGAGGGGAACCGCTTCTTCCGGCGGCGCTTCCTCGCCGCGTTGGCCTTGCACCTCGGCCTCCACCGGCCGGTCGACCGGTTCATGCGCATCGCGGCTGATCTCGCGCTTCTTGAGAAAGACCGTCTTGCGCGAACCGGCGCGCCTGCCCCCGCCGCCGCCGCGTCCCTTGCGGACGACCCGGATGCCTTCCGGCATCGCCCGCTTCGCCTCGCCCGAACCCGCCTTGGGTTCGTCGTGCTCCTGATCTCGGTCCTTCGGGTCGTCTGTCATAAAACTTGGAATCATCACCAAAGAGCAGGTTCGCTCCCGGCGCAATGGAAATTCAGTTCTCCGGAAGCTCCGGCGCAGCGGGTTCCGCCGGCCCGGGAATCTCCTCCGAGCCGTCCTCGTCACCGGGTTGTTCGAGCGTGTTCTCGGCACGGGTTTCCTCGGGCGGGCGCCGGTCTTCCAGCCCGATATCCTCGAAGCCTTCCGCGTACCAGTTGGCCGCCACCAGATTTTGCAGGCTGAGGTACGGATTCCCGTCCCTCCCATCCTTCCAGGCGAGCCGCACCCGCACCCGGTAAAGGTCTTCCGGATCGCGCTCGGCCAGCTTCGAATCCCCCACATCCGGCGATTGCCCGCTCACCGTGAAGAGCTGCTGCAGGCGTTGCCCGACTTCCCCGTCGCGCGGCACCAGGACGGTGTCCGATTCGCCACGGCTCCGAATGCGCGAGTCGTAGCTCGCCGGGTAGAATTTCAATCCGAACATCGGTTCCCGGCCGGCTTGCTGGCTGAGCTCGATCCGCCGCATGTAGACGCGGAACTCGCCTTCCCGGGGCGATCCCGTGATGAACAGGAGCCATTCCGCCGTCGAGTAACGCACGAACGCCTCCCAGTCGATCTTCCACTGCCCCTGGTCCCGGATGAAGACCATCTCCATCTCATCCCCGCCCGGATCGGCCCACACGGTCTCGATGGCGCGCTGGTCGTCATCGACATAGAGGTTCGTCAGGAGGGGCTTCAGCACCCCGCTCGGCCGGCGGGGCGGATTGTGCCGGTAGTAGGCCGCCATGTAGGGCGTCACGCGGACCGGATCGTAGACCGACTGGGCCCGCTCCGCGGCGTCGCCCGCGCGGAAGAAGCGATCCAGGACGTCCCTGCATTCCGGAATCTGGCGCCGGAGGTAATCGTTGACCTCCGCCTTTTCGGCCTGCTCGCGGCGGCGCTCATCGAGTTCCGCCTGGTTCACCTGGGGGGCCTCTTCGCCGGTGATGCGGTTGCGCACGAAGAGCACGATCATCATGGCGGCCCCCAGCCAGGCGGTGAGGAACAGGAGGGGGGCGAGGCGTCCCCCGGACTTCTTCCGCCTCCGGCGGACGACCTTTCGTTGGCCGTCATCCGAGACGACCTCCGAGTCGGACTTGCCCTCGCTGGGCGTGATGACATCGACCTCGGCGGGCGGGGTCGAGGCCACCACCCGTTCGGGCTGGGCGTAACGCCGCTTCGACACGACATCCCTCTGGACGAACTTTTTCCTCCCGGACGGGAGCTTGGCCGGACCGCGCGGGGCGGCCCGGACCGGCTTGCTGATGGCGGCCCCGCAGGCCGCGCAGACGCTCTGCCCGTCTTCTCTCTTTTCCAATTTTCCGAGGTCCCCGCAGGAGGGACACCGGAAGATACCTGTCGAGCTGTCGGCCATGAACGGGAAGCGAAGCGGCGGGTGATGGATATTCCGCTCCGGGTCCCGACTGTTCCACTCCCCGGCCCGATACTCAAGCCCCGAGCAGCTTTCCGCGCCCTCTTCTCGCGGGAATCCCCCCGGGACGGGTCCGCGCCGTCCTCCCGGCGGCCGGGAGACCCCTCCGGGGCCTGAACTCAGGGGCCGGCCGGCGGCCCTTCGCCGGAATCCAGTTGATCCTGCATGCGGGCCGCCATGGCGTCTTCCACGAGACGGGCCGCGAGGGCTTCGGTGGCGGCATCGAGCCGCTCCACGGCGGCCTTCAGGACCGCGGGCCCCGCACCGGAGGCCAGCGCCTCCTCGACCGCGGCCCTGGCGCCCGCGATCTTCCGCCGTTCCTCCGGCGGGATGGCCGCCCCTTCATCCTCCAGCACGGCCTCCACGGCCGGCAGGAGTTCCTCGGCCTTGAGCCGCGCCTCGGTGTGCATCCGGGCATTCATGTCCTCGAAGGCGTGCTCGACGCTTTCATCCACCATCCGCTCCACCGCCTCGTCGGCCACATCGACCGCCGCGCTTTCGATCTTCACGATGGTGTCCCGGCCGGTCGCCACATCCCGCCCGAGAACCTCCAGGAGGCCGCTTTCATCGAGCTGGAACTGGACCCCCACCCGCGCCTTTCCCCGCGGCGCCGGCGCAAACCCGATCTCGAACGACCCCAGCTCCCAGTTGTCCTTTGCGAGCTCGCGTTCGCCCTGCAGCACCCGCACCTGCATCGACCGCTGCGCATCGCGGGCATTGGTGAACATCTCGCCCGCCTTGCACGGGATGGTGGTGTTTCGGGGGATGAGGACGTTCATCAGGCCGCCGAAGGTCTCGATGCCGAGGCTCAGCGGAGTCACATCCAGCAGCAGAACCTGGCGGTAGGTCCCGCCGAGGATCCCCGCCTGGATCGCGGCCCCGAGCGCCACGGCTTCATCGGGGTGCTGGGACAGGTCGGGATCGCGCTCGAAGACGCGGGCCGCCAGGTCCCGCACCGCCGGGATGCGGGTGCTGCCGCCCACCAGCACCGCGGCGTCGAGATCTCCCGGGACGATCCCGGCATCCTGCATGGCCCGGCGGCAGCAGCGTTCCATGCGATCCAGGAAGGGCGCCACGAGCCCCTCGAACTCCTGGCGGCGAACCGGGCGCTCGACGCTGCGAACGCCATCGATGAAGGGGAGGCGGAAGGTCGCCTCGTCGTCCTCCGAGAGGGCCCGCTTGACGCGTTCGGCCTCCTCCCGGAGTCGCGGCCCAAGGTCCCCGTCCGGCGGGGCGATTCCCTCCGCACCGGTCACATGAGCGGCCAGGGCCCGGTCGAAATCGTCGCCGCCGAGACGGGTGTCCCCCGCGGTCGCGAGGACCTCGAAAACGCCGTCGCGCAGCGAGAGGATCGAGACGTCGAAGGTTCCGCCGCCGAGGTCGAAGACCGCCACCCGCGATTGTTCCCCGAGGCGGTCGAGCCCGTAGGCAAGGGCCGCCGCGGTCGGTTCCGCCACGAGACGCTCGACCGTCCAGCCCGCCAGTTCCCCGGCCCGCTTGGTGGCGCTGCGCTGCCCCTCGTTGAAGTACGCCGGCACCGTGATCACGGCCCGCGTCAGGTCGTGGCCGAGCCGCATCTCCGCGATGCGCTTCAGCTCCCGCAGGATCTCCGCGGCGGCCTCCACCGGGGTGGCGGTCGTTCCCCGGCCGGTCTCGATGGCGATGCCGCCGTCGTCGGATCCGCGCAGCGGAAGGGGATAGTCCCCGGCCTCCGGCAACCGCCGCCCGATCAGCCGCTTGGCGCTCGTCACCACCGGTTCCACCCCGCGCCTTCGCAGCGCGGCGTGCCCGACCTCGCATCCGTGGGGGCCGAACCACACGGCGCTGGGCACCAGGCGGCGGCCGTCCTCGTCCGCCAGCAGGATCGGGAACCCCGAATCCACCACGCCCACCGCGGAATTCGTCGTCCCCAGGTCGATCCCGACAATCACCTCCTCGCTCATCGTCCCGCCAGTGTTCCCCCGCTGGTCCCGGACCGCAAGCCGCAGGTCCGCGCCGCGTCCTTATCCTCCACCCACGAGCGCGAAGGCCGCTTCCCGCAACTCCCCGTCCCACTTCTCGATGAAGGCGAGCCCGCGCGCCGCCGCGGCGGCCTCCGTCCCGCATTGCTCCGCCCCGGCCGCTTCGAACTCCACGAAGCGACTGATGAATCCCTCCCGGATCCCCTGCAATCTTTCCTGCAGGGCCTCGATGCCGGCGAGGGCCGCGACTCCTTCGCGCTCCGCCATCGACCTGGCCAGGGCGCTCCTCGCTTCGGTCTTCTTGCGCCGCGTCTCCCCCAACCGCGCCAGCATCGCGCCGACATCCGGGAAGACATCCATCACCACCCCGGGCGCCTCGCCACGCGCCTCGAATCCGCCCGTCTCCAGTTCCAGCCAATGGCGCAGGCGCCGCCCCGGCCGCTGCAGGACCGCAAACGATTCCTGCACGTTGCGGAAGGCCTCCGCCTCGCCGCCGGCATCGGGATGCACCGCCCGCCGGCGCGTTTCGTAGGCCTCGCGCAGTTCCTCCTCCCCCACCACGAGGCGGCGCGGAATGCCCAGGGTTGCGTAGTGATCCATCAGGCTGTCGTGGGCATCCTCCCGCCGTTCCCCGTCGTCACGCCGCGAAGCTCTCCCCGCACGAGCAGGTCACCATGGCGTTCGGGTTGCTCACCTTGAACCCCCCGTGCTGCAGGTCGCCCGAGTAGTCCAGCTCGCTCCCCCCGACGAACAGGGCGCTCTTCGGATCGATCACCACCTGCACGCCGTTGGACTCCACCACGATGTCGCGATCCCGCGGCCCGTCGACGAGGTCCATCTGGTACTGCAGGCCCGAGCAGCCGCCCCCGACCACCGCGATCCGGAGCCCGCCGCTGGTCCGGCCCTGCCGCTCGAGCAGGCCCTTGAGCTGCCCCGCCGCGCCGTCGAGGACCCGGATGAGCTTCTCGTTCCCCCGGGTGATTTTCATTTCGCGTTCCACGCGGGGGGATTATCGCCCCCTTTGGAGCCCCCGCAAGCCCCGCCGCCCCGAATCGCTTCCCCGCTCCCCGCGCCGGGGCCGGATGGCCGGTCCCGGGGCCTCAATCCAACAGGGCCCGCATCGACCCGAGGAAGTCTTGCAACTCGTCCCCGGTGGCCTCGGTGTTCATCTCGGTCTCGAAATCCCGTTCCTCGATCCAGTCGAGGTCCACCTCATCGAGGAAGGAACTCGGCTCGCACCGGACCTTCTCGCCGTAGCGCTTCCGGAACCCGCAGTAGCTCAGGAAGAGCCGCTCCCGGGCCCGCGTGATCCCGACGTAGAGCAGGCGGCGTTCCTCGTCGCGGCTGCCTTCCTCGACGCTGCGCTTGTGCGGCAGAACCCCCTCCTCGAGGCCGACCAGGAAGACGACCGGAAACTCCAGGCCCTTCGCGGCGTGGAGAGTGATGAGGCTCACCCCGGTCTTGCTTTCGAGGTCCTCGTCGTCCGGTTCGGCGTCGAGCGCCGCCGAATCGAGAAAGTCCTGCATGCCGCGCTTCTTCTTCATGGCATCCGCCACGGCGGCCACCACCTCGCCCACCGCCTCCCTCCGCTGGTCGCGTTCCTCGTCGGTCTTGCAGTTGCGCATCATCCACGCGAGGTAGTCGGCCTCGTCGAGGAAACGGCGCAGGGCCTCGCCGGCTTCCCACGGGCGCTCCCGCAGGGCCGCCCCGAAATTCTCCATGAGCCGCGCGAACCCGCGCACCGCGCCGCCCGCCTTCGTCGACAACTGCGCGAGGAACTCCTCGTCGTTCATGGTCTCCCACACGCTGCATTCCCGCTCGCGGCTGCTTTCCAGCATGAGCGTCGCGGTTCCCGTCCCGATCCCGCGCGGCGGGGTGTTCAGGATGCGCAGGAGCGCCACCTCGGCGTCCGGGTTCACCGCGGCCTGCAAAAAGGCGAGGACGTCCCGCACCTCCCGGCGGTCGTAGAAACTCTGGGCGCCCAGGACCCGGTAGGGAATCTGCGCCTCCCGCATGGCCTGTTCCATCCGCCGGATCTGGGTGTTGGTCCGGAACAGGACCGCGTAATCCTCCCAGCGCCGGTTCTCGCGGTCCCGGCTCCGCTTCACCTCGCCCGCCACCCACTGGGCCTCCTCGTCGTCGCCCGGCAGGCTCATGACCTGCACCTTCTCCCCGCCGCGCACCGTGGCCCGCAGGGCCTTTTCGTGCCGCGCCGGGTTGTTCCGGATGACGCTGTTGGCCACCGCCAGGATGGCCTCCGTGCTCCGGTAGTTGTCCTCGAGGCGCACCACCCGCGGGTCCGGGAAAAACCGCTCGAACTGCAGGATGTTGGCCACCTGCGCGCCGCGCCACCCGTAGATGCTCTGGTCGTCGTCGCCCACCACGCAGACGTGATACGGCGGCCCCACCAGCGACTGCAGGAGGGCCATCTGGAGGCCGTTGGTGTCCTGGAATTCATCCACCGTCACGTAGCGATACCGGTCCCGCCAGTAGTCCCGGACCTCCTCGAACTCCCGCATCAACTGCTCGCCGAGCAGGAGAAGATCGTCGAAGTCGAGCGAGTTCCTCGCCCGCAGTTCGCTCTGGTAGGACATCGCCACGGTCCGGATGAGGTCGTCCGGAATCTCCCCCACCGCGAGGCCGGCATTCTTCTGCTGCGACACCGCCGCCAGCACGTCCCACGCCTGGAGTTTCTCCTTCGCTCCCCCGTGCCGCACGATCAACTGCTTCACCAGGCCGTCCCGGTCGTTCCCGGCCGCGATGCTGAAATTCGATTTGTACCCGAGGCGCCCGGCGTGCTGGCGCAGGATCCGGACGCACAGCGAGTGGAAGGTGCAGACCGTCATCTCGTTGGCGGCGCTGCGCCGCACCAGTCCCCCGACCCGCTCGCGCATCTCGGTGGCGGCCTTGTTGGTGAAGGTCACCGCCAGGATCTGCGACGGCTGGATTCCCTTCTGCAACATCCGGGCCATCCGGTGCGTGACGGTCCGCGTCTTGCCCGTTCCGGCCCCGGCGAGGATGAGGACCGGCCCGTCCGTGGATTCCACCGCCGCCCGTTGCGCCCCGTTCAATCCCGCCGTCAACGAACCTCGTGCCATGTGCGGGGCCCATCCAAGCGAGTTCCCGCGGAACCGTCAATGCCGCCTCCGGCGGACCCGGACAATCGATGCCGCGGCGAGGCGTGGTTCCGGATTTCCCGGCCGGCGGCCCGTGGATAACATCGGCCGGCGCCCGCCGACGACCGCTGGAATCACGACGGGCGGCCCCCCGCGCGGCCTAGTTGCGCCGTCCGAGGAGGATCATCAGGTAGTAGGCGAGCTGCGCGAGGGATGCGAGGGCGGCCACCACGTAGGTCATCGCCGCCCAGAAGAGGGCGTTCTTCGCGCGGTCCTGGTGCATGCTGCTCGCCAGGCCGGCGCCTTCCATCCACGCCATGGCGCGCTTGCTGGCGTCGAATTCCACCGGCAGGGTGATGAAGGCGAACAAGGTCGTCATCGCGAAGGCGATCACCGCAACCCACAGCACCATCGGGTTTCCGCTGAAGGACATGAAGGCGATGCCCCCGATCAGGAGCCACGGCATCAATTTGGAGCTCAGCCCCACCACGGGCACCAGCTTGGAACGCATCGTCAGCCAGGCGTAGGACTTGGCGTGCTGCACGGCGTGGCCGCACTCGTGAGCCGCCACCGCCGCGGCGGCCACGCTGTTCATCTGGTAGACCGGCTCGCTCAGGTTCACGGTCTTGTTCCGCGGGTCGTAGTGATCGGTGAGCTGGCCCGGGGTGTGGAGGACCTTCACGTCGGTGATGCCGTTGTCCCGCAGCATCCGTTCCGCCACCTCGCGCCCGGTGACCTGCACGGGAATCTGCGAATACTCGCTGAAGCGGCGCTTCAGCATCATGCCCGTCAGCCAGCTGGCCAGCATCGACCCGCCGATGATGATCCAGTAGAGCCCCGGGATGTTCTGCAGGCTGCTGACGACACCCGATGACTGGTTGGCCAGAATCTCAAATCCTTCGATCATGCCGCTAGCTTAGACCAATTCCGGCGGTCCTCAAGTCACACGATTTCCCCGGCGGCCGGGCGGCCGGGGCCGGCGAATCGCCCCCGCCGGATCCGCGCCCGCCCCCGAAAAATTGCCTCCAATCGGGCGGCCTCCTCCTGTAGACCTCTCGCCATGAGAATCATCCTGCCCCTCGTCCTCGCCGCCCTCGTCCTGCCGAGCCCCGCCCGGGCCGGGGAATTCAAGGTCGCCAGCCTCACCTTCACGGCCCCCGCCGCCTGGAAGAAGGCCGAGACGGCCTCCCCGATGCGCAAGGCCCAGTTCTCGGTTGGCGAGGGGGATGCCGCCGGGGAGGTGGTCTTCTACCACTTCGGCCCCGGCGCCGCCGGCGGGGTGGACGCCAATCTCCGGCGCTGGTACGGCCAGTTCAAGGAACCGGAGGACCAGGTGAATGCCAAGACCGTGAAGGCCAAGGCCGGGGAGATCCCGGTGACCTATGCCTCCGCGCAGGGGACCTTCCTCAGCGGCCCGCCCCGCGGACCGAAGGTCGAAAAACCGGGCTACGCCCTGCTGGCCGCCATCGTGGAAGCCAAGGACGGGGCCGTCTTCATCAAGTTCACCGGCCCCGCCGCCACCGTTTCGTCCGCCACCGCCGACTTCAAGAACATGGTGGAAGGCGCGAAGTGACCGACGCCGGCCTGCAGGGCCGGACCCTCGCACCCCGCCGGCCTGAATAGCCGGACCCCCGCACCCCGCCGGCCTGCAGGGCCGGGACAACGCAGCCCGGCGCTTCAGCGCCGGGATCCGGGCCGCCCGCCCGAACCCGCGGCCTGAAGGGCCGCGAGAATGTCTCCCCTTCCCGCACGTCACCCCCTCCGCTCAATCGTAAAACCGCACCGCCGCCCCGGGGTATTCTTTCACCAACTCCCGGCCGGCCGCGGCGCTCATCAAGCTGCACGCCGTGGCCAGCCCGTCGGCCACCACTGCTTCGGGCGCGGTCACCGCCACGGTGCGCCGTGCCGCGGGGGATTCCCCGGTCGCCGGCGACAACAGGTGCGTCCACTTCCCGGTGGCCGACATCCGGAACCCCGCCCCGGACGACACCGCGAGGGCTTCGTCGGCGAGGGTGACCGTTTCCATCACCCTCCCCCCCGCGCCGCCGGCCCGCACCGCCACGCGCCACCGTTTGCCATCCACATCGCGCCCCCGGGCCGCGAATTCCCCGATGTGCACGAGGCAGCCCGCGATCCCCCGCGCCTCCAGCATGGCCGTCACCCGGTCGGTCACGAACCCCTGCGCCATGGCGTTCAGGGTCAGGCCCATCCCGGCCCGCTCGAAGCGCAGGCCATCGTCCCCGACGCGCAGCCCGCGGTAGTCGACGAGGGCCAGGAGGCGGGCGCGCTCCCCCTCATCCGGGGTCCCTCCCGTGGCGAGGCGCTCCCGCAACCACGCCCAGTACGGCTGGATCGTCGGGTCGAAGACCCCGCCCGAGCGCTCCGCCAGCTCGAGGGCGCGGAGCGTCACCTCGCGCAATTCCTCCGGCGGCCCGTCGAGCCGGCCGTCCCGGTTCAACCTCGCCAGCGGGGAGTCCGGATCGGTCAGGGAGAAGATCTTCTCCAGCCGCAGCATCTCCGCCTCGCACGGGGCCCAGTCGATCTCCGCGCCTCCCGCCGTCACCGCCGTGATCGCCACTTCCGTCCCGAAGAGGATCCCGCGCCATTCCGACCGCCGCCGGCCCGCTCCGCACCCCGCCAGCGCGAGCGCCCCGCCCGTCATGCCCATGAAGGCCCGCCGCCTCATGCCGCCCTCCCTGGGACCGGTGTCATCGCGGCCGGATCTGGTCGAGATAGAGCGCCACCCGCCCCAGCCCGCTCAAGGCCCGCACCGACAACGTCGCCCCCGCGATGTTGTTGATCCGCTTGGTGAGCCGGCCGTCGGATCGCAACTGCGCCCCCTTGAACTGCCGCGTGAAGGCCGTGCGGCTCACCTCGTAGCCGTGGCTCTCGCGGTAGATCAGGACTTTCACCTGCGAGATCTTCCCGCTGTCCACCACGTAGCCGGTCGTGATCGGCAGGGTCTTCCCGATCTCTTCGAGGATCACCACCATGCGATTCCCGGATGCCCAGTAGCGCACCCGCGAGGTCCGGTAGCGATGCCCGAGGAGCCGCGCGATGCGCCCCTGCTGCGCCCCGCTCAGGCTGATGGATTGCGTCGGCGGCAGCTTTCCGCGGAACGCGGCGCGCAGGAAATCGGAGGGAGTCTGGTAGACGGTCTGCTTCGCCAGCGCTCCCGAGCAAAAACCAAACAGGAGGAACAATATGGTGCGGAGCATTCTCATGGATTCGGGGGTCTGAGGCCGGGGGGGGCAATCCCGGGTCCGTCGAAAGTCATCTTATACGGCAATTCCCGCCGCAGGGCAATCGCCGGGCCCGGGGGGACCCATGGATCGGCGTCCCGGGTGGAACAACTCCGGGGAGCGCGGGGTCCTCGCGGGGAGCCCGCCTCTCATCAGAATGAATAGCCCACCCCCAGGTTGAAGATATCCTCGGCCTCCTTGCCCTTCTCCTCGAGGTGCGACCAGTCGGCCTTCAGGACCACTTGGTCGATCGGCCAGAAGTTGATTCCGGCGTCATACTGCATCACCTCGCCCTTGGCGTAATGATAGTAGTTGTAGCGGCCGAAGACCCCCACCCGGCTGCCGTTGCCCAGCATCACGGTGTAGGACGGCTCGACGTAATATCCATACTGGTCGTCGACGCCCAGGGCCCGCGGCATGGCCCCGTCGATCGACCACTGCGCCGCGAGGGCGCGCAGGCCGAATCCCCCGCGCTGCAGGTGCGCCGTGGCGCCCACCAGGGTGGCGCTGTTGTCCTCCGGCGAGGTCGTCTGGGTGATGTCGGGCTGGTACTGCGCGAAGGCCGAGAGGTCCACGCCCGGGGTCCCGGACCAGCGCACCCGCCCGGTCACCGCGGCCTCCTTGGCCGGGGCCTCCGAGACCTTTTCCCTCCCGCTCCGGATCCGGAAGGCGTCGCTGCCCATGGCCGGCACGTCGAGGCCGGAGTGCACCGCCACGTCCCAGCTGAACCCGTTGTCGAGCACCTGGCTCAGCCCCGCCCCGCCTTCCCACCAAGTCGTCGGGATGATCTCCTTCTCGATCGGATTCCGCTCCACCCCGAAGAAGGTGTCCGGCTCGTGCGTCTCGTTCAGGGTCCCCACCGGCAGCAGGAACAGGCCCGCCTTGGCGTACAGGTTGTGATCCAGCGCGAACTCGATGTAGGCCTGCTCCAGCTCGACTTCCCCGGCCTTCCCCTCCCCCGCCAGGGAGTGCTCCAGTTCCAGTTCGCTGTAGAGCTTGATGCGGTCGTTGAAGCGGTGGTTCAGGAACAACACCCAGCGGTGAAAGTCGATCTCCTCGACGTCGCCGAGGTTGAGGTGCATCTCGCCGTAGCCACCGAGGGTCGTCCGCTCCCACCAGTTCCCCGCCCCGCCGCCGCCTCCGCCGCCACCCACCCCGAAGGACTCGTCGATCGAGCGATCAGTGTCGGCGAACGAGGATCCGGACCCCATCCCGCCCTTCGCGGGGGACGAATACTGCGAGGGGCGCACCGGCCCCCGCATCGTCTCCGGCAACGAACTCTGCGGCCCGTCCAACGGCCCGTAACGCTCCTCGTAGGCGGCCACCTTCGCCTCCAGCTTCTCCAGCCGCGCCGCCAGCTCGTCCAGGGTCACCGCCCCGGCCGGCCACCCCAGCGCCCAGCCCAGCATCACCAGCATCGTTCTCGTCTTCATGCTTCGTCCCTTCATGGTTCTCCTTTCGTCGCCCCCGCGCCCGCGGCCCATCATCGGACCCGCCCACGCAAGGGACCACGGAGTGCTAATGAGACTCAATCTCACTTGCAAGGGGTTTTTGCCCCCTTTTTCCGCCTCCGCGCCCGCCCAGTCGCCCGCCACGCCGTCCCGGCGAGGCCCATTTCCTCCGGCCCCGGCCGGAGGATCGAAGCCCACCAAGGCGACCATCAAGCGATCCAAAGCACCGGTGATCGGCCGCTTGGCTTCAACTTCCTGCAGGGCCGGTTCTCCCCTCCCCGGTGATAGGCAACTTCACCCTGCAATCCCTCTCGCAACCAGCACCCTCCGCCGCTAAGGGTTCCCGTGGAATGCAACCTACCCCGCGTTGTCCGTTGGCGCTGTGCGCAATCAACCAGGATGAACCGAAAAACGGCACTCCCAATTGCATTGGTCGCGCTGAATCTGTGTGGCTGCAAGGACAGCAAAGAGAGCGGATTCGACGTCAGTCAGAAGCTGAAATCAGTTCAATCGTTTGACGGAAAACTCTACGTGGTATTTCGCCACCCCGAGGATGGCTCCGTTGCGCCGACGATGTGGATCAAGTATGATGCCTAGACGGGGAATGAACTGGAACCGTAGAACAGATTTGCGCACCAGGCGGTGCCGGACACTCGGCTACCCGCTTCGGGTCGAAATGTTTTCCGCAATGACGACGTTTTACTGGCAGGCGAGGGCGCGCCGCCGGTCGCCGGTGCCGGGCCTCGAACGCTAGCCCAAGAATCATCTGCAATGAGAACAACTCTCTATCCATTCATCGCGATCCTCCTGGCGTTATTGCTCGCCCCGGGCGCGCATGGAAAAGACCCGCAACCGAAGGTCGTACCCGGAAAGGAATATCGGCTGGAAATCCAGGGTATTCCGTCTTCCGAAAAGCAGCGGTGGGACAAGGCTTACAAGATCGATGAAAAGGGGCGGATTGATCTGCCGATCGGTGGAAAGCTGAAGGTTGGCGGATTGCCCCTTAACGAGGCCGCGCGAATCATCGAACGACACCTCAAGAGCAGGGGCATCTTCATCAGTCCAGCGGTCACACTCGGTCCGCGGAAAAAGGGCTAACCAGGCGGCGCAGCAGAACGGCGCAGGACCCGGGCGGGCATGGCGGCGCTTCTTTTTCGCGAGGCGCTCAAGCTTTCAGCTGGAATCCCCGCGGGGTCTGCTCCAACGTTCGGCTTCAAATGAAACCCTGCGCGACCGTGCTTTGCACAGTGCTCCCTGCTCTCTTCGGATGCTCGCACAACTCCGAAGCAACGGATGATTCTCCGTGGATCGAGACGACGCCATGGAGCACGTTTGGCGATCCGCCGCCTCCGCAGAATCCCAAATCCCATTACAAACGGACAATGGATGCGGAGAAAGGGATTGAAGAGGCGAGAGAGAAAGGGGAAAAGTGGGGAGACCCCGACCGTCGATGGTGAGCTGGATCGGCCGGCTGTGCTCTGGCGTTCGCCGGAGGATATCGACCCGAGCGACGTCCCGATCAGCTGACTCGATATCCCTGTGCCTCGATGAGAGTTCACTCTCCCCCCATGCAATATCTGACCGCCACTCTTCTCCTTCTCGCTGCAACAATCGCTTCCTCCGGGCCTGCTGGTTTCTTTACCAGGGAGGCCCGGGATTGGAAATTCATCCAGGCTGTCGGCGGAATGAAGGTATCGGCGAAGGACCATGTTCTCCTCGTGGAATGCGACGTTTCCGGGCTAAAGCAAGTGACCGTCAAGCCGACCCTGATCAATTCAGGCATCGGTGTGCGCGGCCTCAAGCACAAGCGGGACGGCAATACCATTCATTTGACCGTGGTGACCAGTGTCCTCGAGAAGGGAATGAAGACGTCCCCCAAGCCCGTGGACCTTTCTGATTGTCCCGCGGGAGAGTATTCGGTTCAGTATCTCGATCCGGATGGCACCAAACACGCGCTCGGGAAGATCACCGTGAAGCGACAAACGACCGGCGAACCAGGCGGCGCCGACCAACCCGCCACCGTTCCGAAGTCGAAGTCAGAGGGCAATGAGAACGCCAAACCGGAATCGAAGGAGAGCCCCCGGTAGCGGGTGGCCATTCTCGGACTACCCGTCCATGCGACGCTCCCGGAGCGGAACGCCGGCGCGTTCCGGCCGGGCGTCTACTCGTCCACCCCGGCCCGGAAGGCGCAAGCCTTCCGCTACCTATCCATGCAACGCTCCCGTAGCGGAACGCTTGCGCGTTCCGAAGGGGTGTCCACTCCTCCAACCCCGCCCCGGAAGGCGCACGCCTTCCGCTACCTATCCATGCAACGGCCCCGGAGCGGAACGCCTGCGCGTTCCGAAGGGGTGTTCACTCCCCCAACCCCGCCCCGGAAGGCCAGGCTCAAGGGCTGACGATGCGCCCCTCCCCCGCATTCCACCGTGAAATCCCCCGAAGAAGAGATCGAAACGTTCCTCCGGCCCTACAGCCCGGAGATCCGGGCGTTCGCGCAGGAGCTGCGGACCTACCTGAAGCAGGAGACCCGGCCGTCCATTGAACTGGCGGGGCCGTCGGCGCAGTCCTTCAACATCGGCTACGGGTTCACGACCACGGCATGGGATTGCTTTTGCGCGATCATCGTTTACCGGAAGCACATCAATATCAGCCTGCCGTCGGGCGCTTCCCTGCCCGATCCCGACGGGTTGCTGCACGGGACCGGGTCGCGCATCCGGCACCTGAAGATCAAGGAACTGAAGGACGTCCAGACACCGGCGGTGCGGAAGATTTTGAAGGAGGCGCGGAAGAAGGCGCTCTTCCTCGCCAAGGACGCCGGCTTCGAGGAGGATGGCGTGCAGACCGTGATCAGGAAGAGGAGGAAGAAATAACGAGGCGGCGGTGCCCTCCGCCCCCCGAAACGCAACCGCGAGGCCCGACATGAACAAGGAGAATCAGCCCGGCAATCCGAGATCCGTCACCGTATTCGGCGGCGCGATTCGAATCACCTTCTGCGTCGAACGGGAGTCCACCGATGGGCGCTATTCCCTCTACGAGATCACCTGCGAACCGGGCAGCGGGCCGCCCCTCCACGTTCACAGCGATATCGACGAGGCCTTCTACGTGGTGAGCGGCGCCTTCCAGTTCCAGATCGGCGAGGAGCGGCTTCCCGCGCCCGCGGGATGGTTCGGCCAGGGCCCGCGCCACATTCCCCATGCCTTCACGGCCTGCGGTTCGACCCCGGCAAAACTGGTGATGGTCGTCTCGCCGGGGGGGCTCGAGGAGTTCTTCGTGGGGCTCGGCGAACTCACCGCGGACCGCGAAGCCGACATGGCGAAGGTCACGGCCCTTTTCGCCGAGCACGGGATGACCGTCGTCGGTCCCCCCGTGCCGGTTCCCGGCCACGACGAGACGGCCTGACCGGAGGCCGGCGCAGGCGGTGGGCGGCGGCGCGGGCCGTCAGTCGTTCACCTTCAGCCGGATGTCCTTGTAGAAGACGGTGCTGCCGGGGTCGTGGGCCTGGAACGCGATGGTTCCTTTCGAGAGGAAACGCCCGGACATCCCCTTGTGGGGTCCCTTCCAGCCATCGGGCTCGATGAACTCCACGGTGGTCATGCCGTTCACCTTGAGGGTGATCTTCTTCCCCTCCACCGTGATGTGGTAGTCGAACCACTCGTTGTCGGTGCTCGGCGCCTTCTTCACGCGCAGGTTGATGCCGCCCCGGTTGTCGGTGGTGACGAAGGGCGGCTGCTCCTGTTCGGGATCGGCCCAGACGTTGACCACGCCGTAGAGGCTGCCGGTTTTCTTGGGATCCTTCTGGGTGGAGTTCACCTGGCACTCGTAGCCCTTCGCCGGCCACCCTTCGGCCTGGTATTCGGTGTGGAAGTACACGCCCGAGTTCGAGTTCGGGGTGGTCATGGCCTTGAGCTTCAGCTCGAAGTTCTCGAACGAGGCCTTGCCGTCGGCGCCGACATAAAACAGGTGGGCCCGCTTCCCCGTGACCTTGAGGGTGCCTTCCGGGGTGACCGAGAAGGCCGCCGGGTTGTCGGTGCTCGACTTCCAGCCGGCGAGGGACTTCCCGTCGAAGAGGCTCTTCCATCCGCCCTTCTTATGGGAATCGGCCGCGAGGGGGGCGGCCAGCATCCCGGAAACTCCAAGGATCAACAGTGCTGCGTTGGTTTTCATGGTTCCCGCGACTATCCAACCCCCCCGGCCCCTGACAATGCCGAAATCGCGGATCGACATTCTTCCTCGCTTTGGGGCCCGTTTTGCCTTGAATGCCGGGCGTATGAAGAAGGTCCTGCCGTTTCTCGCGGCCCTTGCGATGCCGCTCCCCGCCGCAGGGGATCTCTTTGCGCCGGGTTCCAAGTGGGATGTTGTCACCGACGGGCATCGCTTCGCGGAGGGAATGGCCTTCGACTTCGACGGCCACTTCCTCTTCACCGATGTCCCCAACAACCAGCTCTTCCGCATCGACGGGATGAGCGGCAAGAAGTCCCTCGTGGACGGCGCCAGCGGCCGCGCCAACGGGATCATCTTCGGCCCGGAGGGCGCCCTCTACGGCTGTTCGTCCGGCGACGAGGCGATCTACGCGTGGGACCCGGCGACCTGGAAGAAGAAGGCCGTCACCAGGGGGACCGCCTCGAACGACATCGCGGTTCTCGAGGACGGCACGCTCTACTACACCGATCCGAAGGCCAGGACAGTGTGGCGGGTGAGCCCTGCGCCGGACCGGAAACGCGAGGCGGCCGCGGTCCTCGGCTGGGGACCGAATGGAATCGGGGCCGGGCCGGACGGCGAGACCCTCTACGTCGCGGAGTTCGCCAGCGCCCGCGTCCACGGGTTTCCCATCAAGCCGGACCGCACCCTCGGGACCCCGGCCGTGATCTACACCCTCAAGGTTCCGCAGGACGGATCCGGGAAACTCGACGGCCTCGAGGTCCTCCCGGGCGGGCGGCTCCTCATCGGCACCGCCCTCGGCATCCAGATGGCGCACCCCGACTCCGAAAAGGTGGCCCCGCAGGTCATCCCCTCCCCCGGCGGACGGCCGCGGTGCAACTACGTGCGGCTCACCCCGGACGGCCTCTACCTCTACGCGGCCTTCGGAAAGGACATCCTGCGGCGCAAGGTCAACGCCGCGGCCTTGTTCCCCGGCGAGTGAGCGGCGGCGCGGCCGGGCCTCACAAGCGCTCGGGCAAGCTCCCGCGGATCTGCGAGGGATTCTGCTTCACGAGGTCCTTCGAGACTTCCCGCACCACCCGCTTCCGGACGTTTGGAGGCAGGCAGGCCCGCAGGCGCCCCAGGAACCGGGGTGCCGCCGCGATGACGAGGCGCCCAAAGCGGCCCTCCCGTTCCGCCTTCCCGAGACAGGCGGCCAGGTGCCGTGCAAAGACAACCGCTTCCTGATCCTTTGCCGCGCCTTCCTTTTCCAGGGCATGACCTCCGGCCCCGTTCGTCCGGTTCGAGGCGCGGCCGGGACCGCCCGTCGTGAATTCGCGCGGATGCAGGCGCGACTTGGCGTGTTCATGTGTTTCAATCTCAACCAGGCCCCCGAAGGGATTGCGCGTCTTCAAGATGCGCGCCCGGCTGCTGTCCGCGGTGACCACCCAGATCTCCATCATGGCGTCGAGGGCAGCAAGGACCGTGCCGACGCGCGGGAAAGTTATTCACGCGCCTCCCGCGAAGCCGATCCACGCCAGCCAGCCGCCGAGGACGAGGCACACGAGGCCGGTGATCCAGCGCAACGGACTGCGGCTGAACCTGGTGTAGTCGATGTTCCGGACCCGGGGCCAGCCGATCAGGACGGCCCCCTTCAGGACCGCGATGTAGGCGATGACGGTGATGACCCCCCGCCACGATAACTCGTAGACTTGGTGGGATGCCACCATCGCGGCGCCGATGAAGAGCGTCATGATCCCGGTGAGCATCATGCTGCCCGGGTTCCCGGTCCATTCGTTGAGGCTGCGCGCCAGGACCGGCCCGCGGATCATCCAGATCACGGCCATCGCCACATAATAGATTCCGAAGAGTCTGGCGTAGAAGAGCGAGGTGTCCATGGCGTCCTTTCCGGTTTCCGGACATGCAGCCTACCACGGAGTTCGCCGGTCCGGCGTTACAATCCGCCCCCGCCGCTTCTCGCCGGGCCCGGGCGGCGGTCCGGAGGCCGGGAAACGGTCCTCTTCCCGGCGATCCCGCCTACGGCTGCAGCACGAGCGGGATGATATTCTGTCCCGGCGGGAAGCCCTCGCCATCCGACTCATCGGTTTCGAACACCTCGAGGTGTCCGATCTGCCGCTCCGCGACGGTGAAGGGCACCGTGAACGAATAGGGGCCGAACCCATCCACCCCGCCGCCGGTGGTATGCCCCGCAGCGATGGTGCTGCCGTCGCGGCCGGTCAGGCGCCACTGCACGCTCGACTCGAAGGTGCGCGAGCACCCGCGGACTGCAAACCCGCTGGATACCCGCTGGCCGGAATGCGGGGTCGCCACGAAGACGAAGGCCGCATTGTCGAGCGCCCCGTCGGCATTCGAGCAGGGCGAAGTCGCCACCGATTCGCATCCGGCGGCCCCAAGGAGGACGACCGCGGAGCCTGTCATGAGCATGATGTTTCCCTTCATGGTTCCGCGAGCCTATGACGGGACGCTCCCCGGACTCAAGGACCCATCCTGTGGCCGGAACCGGCCCGGACCCCGTGGACCGGGAGGAGGGTTCCCGGGCGCCTTCCAGCCTTGCGCCCCCCCCGGAGCCCACCGGGAGTTCCCCGGGGCGGCATGAAATCCGGCAATCCACGCACACCAATCCGCAAGCCACGCGGGGCGGATATCCAGCGGACGGCATATGGTCGTCCCATCATGAACGCCACACCGGATCTCACCACGAATCCCCGGGGCTTTGCGGAATGGCTCGCCGAGGCATCTTCCCAGGCACCCCGTCACTCCATCGTCATCGCCTCCAAGTGCCCCGCGGACATCGTCACGGTGGGCGGGGCCATCGCCGGCTACCTGAACGAGTTCGACGATTCCGAGGGTGGGGCGTGGCGGGCCTTCGACGCCACCGATCTCCGGCACCTCGCCGGGGACCCGGAGTGCCGCACCCTCCTCCTCGACAGCCTCCCCAAGGACCCCGGCCTGCCGGACCCCTGCTCCGACCTCGACCGCATCATCCGGCGCCTCGGGTTGCTCGGCGGCGCCGTCCTCGAGGGCCAGGCCTCCCTCGATGCCGCCGCCGGCCTGCGCAACACCTTCCAGATCTGCCTGTGCTGCACCGAGCACGCCGACCCCGAGCACTGCCACATGTGGCTCAACCCCCAGCGCTTCTCGCGCGAGAGCCTCGTCGCCATCATCGCCGACAGCTTCCTCGACTGGGCCTCGCGCCTCGACGGTTGATCCCGTGACGGATTCCCCCCTGTTCGAACCCGGCCTCCCAGCCGCGGCATGATCCACCCCGGAGAGCCCTCGCTCAAGCGGAGCCTCTCCCTGCCGCTGCTCACCCTCTATGGTCTCGGCACCATCCTCGGCGCGGGAATCTACGTCCTCATCGGCGAGGTCGCCGGCAACGCCGGGATGCGCGCCCCCCTCGCCTTCCTCGCCGCGGGCGTGGTGGCGGGATTCACCGGCTTCTCCTATGCCGAGCTGTCCTCCCGGATCCCGCGCAGTGCCGGGGAGGCCGCCTATGCCGGCCGCGCCTTCCGGAGCCGCCTCCCGGCCCTCGGCGCGGGCCTCGGGGTGGTGCTCACCGGCATCGTCTCGGCGGCCACCATCGCCAACGGGTTCGTCGGCTACCTCCGCGAATTCCTCCCCGCCCACCGGGAGCTCACCATCGTCGTGACGGTCCTCTGCCTCGGCTCCCTCGCCGCCTGGGGCGTCACGGAATCGGTGATCGCGGCCGCCGTGGTGACGGCCCTCGAGGTCCTCGGGATCGGCCTCGTCCTCGCCTTGACCGGCAGCGCCCTCGGGGATTTCCCGGCCCGCGCCGTGGAGTTCGCCCCGCGGCTCGAGTGGCCGCAGTGGACCGGACTCATCACGGCCGCCTACCTCGCCTTCTTCGCCTTCATCGGGTTCGAGGACATCGTCAACATGGCGGAGGAAACGAAGCGGCCGGAGCGCACCCTGCCGCGGGCCATTCTCCTGTCCCTCGGCATCTCGACCGCCCTCTACATGCTGGTCGCCACGGTGGCGGTCCTCGCCATGCCGCCCGCCGAGATCGCCCGGGCCGAGGCCCCCTTCGCCGCCCTCCTCGCCCGCCACGGGAAACTCGCCACCACCACCATCTCCCTCATCAGCCTCGTGGCCGTCATCAATGGCGCCCTCATCCAGGTCATGATGGCGGCGCGCGTCCTGTACGGCATGGCCGCCCAGGGCCTCGCGCCCAGGCCCTTCGCGGCGGTTCACCCGGTCCGCCGCACCCCCCTTCTCGCCACCGGGGTCGTCACCGCCGCGGTCCTGCTCCTCGCCACCGCCCTGCCCCTGGTCTCCCTCGCCGCCGCGACGAGCACCGTGACCCTCCTCGTCTTCGCCCTCATGAATGCCAGCCTCCTGCGGATCAAGATGACCGCAGATTCTCCGCCCGCCGGATCCTTCCACGTCCCCGCCGCGGTGCCGGGAATCGGCCTCCTGCTTTGCCTGGCAGCCCTCGCCCTCCAGGGCGCCTTGCGGGCCGGGTGGCTCTGACCCCCCGAATTCCGGGGCCGCCTCCCGCTCCGGCCCCCGAAAATCGCTCATCCCCGCCCTTGAGGCTCCCGGCTCCTCTGTTAGCGTGCCGCACAGTTGCCATGGCAGCCAGCGCCGCTCTACTCGCCTACGAACACCGCCTCTACGAACAATTGGAGAAATCCGAGTTGTTCGGCACCTATTGTAACGCCTTCCGGAAGGCCACCGGCCTCCCCCTCCGCCTCGTGGCGGTCGACGAACAATGGTGCCTGCCTGAACACCTCGAAAACCAGAGCCCCTTCTGCGAGGCCCTCAACCTGTGCAAGACCGCCTGCGAGGGCTGCATCTCCGCCAACCGCCGCCTCGTGGAGGAGGCCGTGGAGGTGAAGGGCCCCGCGAATTGCACGTGCTTCGCCGGATTGAGCGCCACCGCCGTGCCGGTCAAGCTCGGCTCGAGCATCTTCGCCTTCCTCAAGACCGGCCAGGTCTTCCAGCGCCCGCCCACCCCGGAGGACTTCGAACGGGTCGCCACCACCCTCAAGAGGCAGGGCGTGAAGCCCGCCGACCTCCGGAAGCTCAAGGAGGCCTACCTCCAGACGACCACCATCGATCCGGAACGCTACCAGAGCATGGTCACCCTGCTCGCCAGCTTCGCCGAACAACTCAGCACCTACGCCGATCGACTCTCCATCATCGATGAAGGCCGCGAACCGGAAGCCATCGCCAAGGCCCGCCAGTTCATCCACGCCCACCTCGACGAAGCCTTGCCGCTGCCCCTCGTGGCCCGCCAGGCCGGCCTGTCGGAAAGCCACTTCTGCCGGGTCTTCAAGGATGTCACCGGCCTGACGCTCACCGACTACGTGACCCGCTGCCGCATCGGTTGGGCCAAGCGCGAGCTTCTCCGCCCCGCGGCCCGCATCTCGGAAATCGCCTTCAAGGTCGGCTTCCAGTCCCTCTCGCAGTTCAACCGCAGCTTCGCCCGCATCGTGGGCTGCTCGCCGTCGGTCTTCCGCGCCGGGGCCGACGCCTCGATCGCCTCCTGAGACCCTCGCGCTCCGCGGCCCGCCGCGCCCGCCGCCCGGAACGGGGCCGACCCGCCGCGCCGCCGGGAGAATATGGCCTTCCCGCGGGCTGGCCGCGCCGGCGGGGGGCGGGGATTTCCCCCGGGACAGCCGAAGGCGGTTTTCACTGTTGCGAACCCCACCTCATCGGCCAGACTAAGCGGTAGAGTTATGCGCATGACCGATGATCGCTACGAGGTGAAGGACAAGATCGGCCAGGGCGGGCTGGGGGCCGTCTACCGCGCCTACGACAAGCGCCTCAACCGCGAAGTGGCCATCAAGCGCGTCCTCCCCGAAGGCGGCTTCGACTCCCAGGACGAGGCCATCGAGCGCTTCCTCAAGGAAGCCACCGCCCTCTCCTCCATCCAGCATCCCCACATCGTCACGATCTACGACGCCGCCGTCGACGACGACGGCCCCTACGTCGTCATGGAACTCCTCACCGGGCGCACCATCGACCAGATGGTCGAGCGCGGCACCCTCACCTACGAGGACTTCCGCGAAGTCGCCATCCAGACGCAGGAGGCCCTCATCGCCGCCCAGGAACTCAACCTCGTCCACCGCGACCTCAAGCCCGCCAACCTCATGGTCGTCTGGCTGCCCAGCGGGAAGTTCCAGGTGAAGCTGGTCGATTTCGGCCTCGCCAAGTTTTCCGCGAAACCCTCGGTGCAGACGATCGACCACGGCGACGCCGTCTTCGGGTCGGTCCACTTCATGGCTCCGGAGCAATTCGAGCGCACCGCCCTCGACCAGCGCACCGACATGTACGCCATGGGCTGCCTCTATTACTACACCCTGACGGGAAGCTACCCCTTCACCGGGGATACCGCTCCGCAGGTCATGTCGGCCCACCTCAAGCACACCGTCATCGACCTCAAGGAGGTCCGGCCCGATCTTCCCGCGTGGGCCTGCGACTGGGTCATGTGGCACCTGAACCGCAGCATGGACGACCGCCCGCAGGACGCCCGCGAATCGCTCCAGAACTTCATCATGAACGACCAGCAAGCGCCCGCCGACGCCGCGGCGGCGCCCCCGGGAGGCGCCAATCGCCCGAAGTTCGTCTTTCCCGAGGCGGGTCAGGGCGGGGAGAGTCCCGCCGCGCCTGGAACCGGCCCGGTCCCGGTCGTCGCGGCGGCGGACTCCCGGGTGACCCCGACGACCGCGCCGCAGCCGCTCGAACCGCCCGAGGGACAAAAGCCGAGCGTGCACACCACCACCCACGTCACCGCCTCCGCGGAACCGGAGGAGGCCGCCCCGCCCCCCGCCCC
>JABDMC010000257.1 GCA_013001695.1 Akkermansiaceae bacterium | reverse complement strand
TGAGGCCGAGGAGGTGGAGAATGGTGGCGTTGAGGTCGTGCACCGAGAGGACGTTCTCGACGGCCTTGTAACCGAGCTCATCGGTGGCGCCGTGGCTGACGCCTGCCTGGACGCCGGCTCCAGCCAGCCAGGCGGTGAAGCCCTGGGGGTTGTGATCGCGGCCCTTGGCTCCCTTTTGGAACATGGGCATGCGGCCGAACTCGGTGCACCAAACCACGAGGGTGTCGTCGAGCAGGCCGCGTTGCCGGAGGTCGCGCAGGAGGCCGGCGACGGGCTGATCCATGATGGGGCCGTGCACGTCGTATTGATCGCGCAGGGCATTGTGGCCGTCCCAATTGAGCTTGCCGCCGCTGGCATAGGCGCCATTGAAGAGCTGGACAAAGCGCACGCCGTTCTCGATGAGGCGGCGGGCGAGAATGCAGTTGCGGGCGAAGTCCGCCTTGAGCTTGTTTTGGGGGTCGTCCGCGCCGTACATCTTCAGGATGTGGGCGGGCTCGGTGGAGAGGTCGCTGATGCGGGGAACGCTCAACTGCATGCGGGCGGCCAGTTCGTAGCTCGCGATGCGCGCCGCCAGCGCAGTCTCCCCGGGATGGCGGCCGAGGTGTTCACGATTGAGTTCCCTGAGCAGGGAGCGCGCGGCACGATCGCTGGCCGGTGTCACGCCCGGCGGGGGAGCGAGGTTTCGGACCGGGTCATTCGAACTGAAACGAGTGCCCTGGAACTCCGCGGGAAGAAAGCCCGGGCCCCAGTTGTTGATGCTGGCCTGCGGGACGCCCCGCGGATCGGGGATGGCCACGAAGGCAGGCAGGTCCTGGTTCTCGGTCCCGAGCGCATAGGTGATCCAGGCCCCGATGCTGGGGAAGCCATCCAGAACAAAGCCGGTGGAGAGGAAATTCTCGGCTGGTCCGTGGGTGTTGCTCTTGCTGGTGAGCGAGTGCACGAATGCCATTTCGTCGACGAGTTCACCGAGGTGCGGGACCATGTCGGAGACCATCTTTCCGCACTGTCCGCGGGGCCGGAAATCGTATTGCGGCCGGGCCAGGTTGCCGGAGGGTCCCTGGAAAGTCACAGGCGGACCACCCGCGAGGGGCATTCCGTCGTGCTTGATGAGCTCCGGCTTGTAATCCCAGGTCTCCAGCTGGCTGCAGGCCCCGGCACAGAAGATCACCAGCACGTTCTTGGCCGGGGCGGGGTAGTGGGCAGGGCGCGGAGCGTGGGGCCGGGAGGAATCGATCACCGGCCGATGGGCCGCGAGCAACCCGTCCCGGCCCAGCAGGCTGGTCAGAGCGACGGCCCCGAGGCCGGTCGAAGTCCGCCCCAGGAAGTCCCGGCGGTCCAGCCAGCCTCGTCCTCCTCCCGAATGGTAGGGCGTCGAATTCATGGCAGGAACAGGAACTCGTTGCTGTTGTAGAGCACCCGGCACAGGGTGGGCAAACCGTGCTCCTTCACCACGGCGGAAGCGGATGTGCTCTCGCGCTCCGAGGGCGCACGTCCGAAGGCCAGCTGGAAGGCTCGCTCGACCCGGGCCTCGCAGCTCTGCTCCGTGCCCAGCTCCTTCTCGATGCGCGTCGCGAGGGCGGCGGACTGGTCCATCACAAACCTGCTGTTGAACAAGTTGAGGGCCTGGATGGCGGTGGTGGCCCGGCTGCGCCGCGGGGTGGCCTGTCCGGCGTCGGGACAGTCGAAGGCGCCGAAGACCGGGACGCGTTCCATGCGCACCTTGTGCGCGTAGATCATGCGGCGCAGCCCGTCGTCGTCGAAGGTCTCCACGATCGGGAAGCCATTGAGCCCGCCCCGCGAGGTGAAGAAGTTGAAGCCCGGTCCGCCCATCTCGAGGTTGAGCTTCCCATTCACCGCGAGGATACTGTCGCGGATCGCCTCGGCCTCCAGCCGGCGGGATGGAAAACGCCAGAGCAGACGGCAATCTCCGTCGATCTTCTGGGCGGCGGGGTCGATGCGATTGGATTGCTGGTAGGTGGCCGATGTGAGGATGAGGCGCTGCAGGTGCTTGATCGACCAGTTGCCCCGCACAAACTCGCGGGCCAGCCAGTCGAGGAGATCCGGGTGGCTGGGTGGGGCCCCGTTGCGTCCGAAGTCACTGGCGGTTTCCACCAACCCGTGGCCGAAGTGGTATTGCCAGATGCGATTCACCATCACGCGGGCCGCGAGGGGACTCCGGGTGATCCACTTCGCGAGGGCGATGCGGCGTGCCGGTTCCGGTGACTGCAAATCGAGAGCGAGGGTGCCGAGCGCCTTCGGCACGGCCGGGCCGACCCGCTCCGCCTTCTGCTCGGGGTCGCCCCGGAGCAAAACGTGGGTGGCATCCGGGGTGCGGAACTGTCCCGCGTAAACCGACTGCTGCGACTGCAAGCGCTCCGCTTCCCCTTCGAGCCGTCCCAACTCCCCGATGTCGGCCCGGACAGACTCCGTGGCGTCCGGCGGCAACCTGCGCAGGAGCGCGCTGGTGGCATCAAAGGGAGACCCGTAGGGGACGCGGTCCGCGGAGTGGGCGACGGTGGTCCACTGTCCCGGCTCCCGCGCCACCTCGATCGTGTAGCGGGAGGCCAGGCGGTCCGGGAACTTCCCCTCGCGGTCCCGGCCCCAGGCGATGCGATCAATGACCGTGGGCCGGCGCAGTTCGATCTGGACCCAGCCCCGGCCCGCTTCATTGGAAATCCAGCTCCGGCCGTTTCCGTAGCGGCCGTCGTTGATGTGCTCGAGCTTGTGCTTCTCACCCGGAGGATAGTTGCCGGAGGACGTGGGCGTGCCATCGAGGGCCACGTTGGCGCCGCTCTCCGCGGCAAAGATCTCGAGTTCATCGAGGCAGGGCTCGTGGCGGTTGTCGTCGATGGTGGCGAGGCTGGTGAAACGCACGAAGCGGGCCTCGACGGGTGCAAAGCGCTCGACGTTTTGCTTGGCGTTCACCGGGGCGCGCAGGCCGGGGTGGCGGCCCTCCACGTTGTCTGCCTGGAGCACCACCACGTCGGCGGTAAGGCCCGTGCCGGTCCCGCCGCCCCGCACGAGGATCCGGCTTTCCTCCCGGAACGCGTGCATCCCGGCATCGAGAAGTCCGCTCCAGAGCGGCTTCTTCTCGGTATCTCCCGTCGTGACACCCGCGAAGTAGAACTGATCGGCGCGCGCGATCTCGTGTTGATCGTCCCTGGTGTCCAGCTTCCCGTCGAGATCGAGGACATAGCGCGCGTCGCGGGTGTGCACGCCGCTCCCGTGCACTCCCCACGAGAGCCATACCCGAAAGCGGCCTGCCATGCCCGGATTGTATGAGAAGACATCCTCGCCGGGCCTGTTGTCCCACCAGGTGTAGCGCCCGCCGCTCAGGTTGGGGACGCGCTCACCACTCCCGGGATCATCCTGGTAGCCGCGACCCGTGCCCGGGGGATTGGTGCCGTGGCCGTTCTTCTTCTTCAAGTGCGTGGTGTGCGCCGCATCTTCATCGTCGATCACGATGGTGCAGGCGGTGGTGGCCCGCAGATCGACCGGCCCGAGACGCTTGCGCAGCGCGGCGATCTTGTCGTCGGTCGCCGCAAGCTTCTTGGCCGCCGCGGGATTGCGGAGAGGACGTTCGCCGTAGTCCACGCCCGCGAAGAAGGCCTGCATGGTATAGTAGTCGCGCTGGCTGATGGGATCGGACTTGTGGTCGTGACAGCGGGCGCAGCCGATGCTCATGCCGAGGAAAGTGTCGCCGGTGGCCACGATCATCTCGTCGAGAGAGTCCTGTCGGGCGAGCCGCTTGGAGGCGTCGTCCTGGCCGATCTGTCCGGGCAGGAGAACGGCGGAGGCCACGAGGAACCCGGTGGCGGCATCCGCACCCACCGAATCGCCGGCCAGTTGTTCGAGCACAAACTGGTTGTAGGGGAGGTCGTTGTTGAAGGCGCGAATGACGTAATCGCGATACGGCCACGCGTTGGGCCGCTCGGTGTTCACCTCGAAGCCATGGGTGTCCGCGTAGCGGACCAGGTCGAGCCAGTGTTGGGCCCAGCGTTCGCCATAGCGGGGACTGGCGAGGAGGGAGTCGATGAGGGCTGCGGTGCTCCGGGGTCCGTTCCCGCCGGCAAAGGCGGCCACTTGTTCAGGCGAGGGCGGGAGGCCGTGCAATCCGAGGAAAAGGCGTCGGATGAGCGTGGATCGATCGGCAGGGGACGAGAGGGAAAGGCCCGCCTCCTTCAGTTTTGCGCCGATGAAGGCATCGATGGGATTTCCGGAATCCGCAGGCGGGATCACTTCGGCGAGCGGTTGCAAGGCCCAATGGGTCCCCGCCTCTTCCCCGCCGTGGGAACAGAAGGCCAGCCAGCCCAGGGTGAATGCGACCAGCACAGGGCGGGCAAGTTGGATTGCAGGTTTCAAAAACACCAGCGGATGCGACGCGCCTGAAGCGGCAAATCCACCGCTCCGAGTCTAGAAGTCGACCACGGGCTCGTCAATGTCGCCCTCCGTCCCGTCCGTCCCCGGCGGGATTGCGGATGGTTCCCCACCGCCGTGCCGGGTTCGTTGGCGCGTTGCACCCCCACCAGCCCCAGCCTGCCCTCCGCAGTCTCGACGGAGGATGGAGTCCAGAAGAGGCTTGAAAAACAGCGCGGAAAAAGCGAAGTCCTAGCAGCACAGTCAACGACCAGCGGGGTTAGCTCAGTTGGTAGAGCAACTCGTTTACACCGAGTGGGTCGGCGGTTCGAATGCTCCGCCGCTTTTAAGCGGCGAACCATTCCCGCGGCCTCCGGAGGAGGGGGCCGCAGACCGCATGGACGGAGCGGAGCGCAGTCAATCCGTCACTCCGCGATCCGGCCTTGATCGCCACCCGGAAATCCGTTTTCCTCACCACCTCGTGCGGGGTTAGCTCAGTTGGTAGAGCAACTCGTTTACACCGAGTGGGTCGGCGGTTCGAGTCCGTCACTCCGCACCATCATTTTCTTGGCGTCCTTCCGGACGAGAACCGGCGCAGGCGGTTTGAATGCCCCGCCGCTTTTCAGCGGCGAACCGGTCCCGCGGCCTCCGGAGGAGGAGGCCGCAAACCGCATGGACGGAGCGGAGCGCAGTCAATCCGTCACTCCGCACCACCTCATCCTTGGCGTCCTTCCGGACGAGAACCGCCGCAGGCGGGCGGCGGTTATCCCAGGTCGATCTCCCCGTCGTCTTCCCCCTCGAAGTCGACTTCCCGCACGCGCTTCTTGTCGCGCATGGCCTCGACGAATTTTCGGACGTGCTCGCGGACCTCGGCCCCGTCGCGGATCGCCCTGATGTCGATGCGGGGGTGGGAGCGATCCGAGGTCTCGAGGATAAGGGTCGCGAGGCCGAAGACCCGCTGCCAGAACGGCCGCTCGAGCCGGGTGTCCTTCACGCGGTAAAGCTCCACCTCGTCGATCTGCTGGTTGAACACCCCTTCAAAGAGCCGCAGCCGCTCGGTCGTCAGTTCGTAGACCCGGCAGTGGACGACCGCGAACTTCCACGCCGCCCACCCGATCGGAAGGAAGCCGAGAAAGAACAGCGGCCAGAAAAAGAAGGCGGCCACCACCGAGAGCGCATCGAGGACCACCGCCACGGTGAACGGCCCCAGGTTCACGATCTGGGACGGGCGGCCTTTCCAGACCAGCTTCTCCGGTTCGTCGCTGCTCACCGCGGCATCATCCGGGGCGATCATCCCGGAGGCAAGCGCGCAACGGCGCGCCATGGGAAACTCGTCGCCCTCCGCCGCTACTGGGAACCGATCGCGACCTCGTTCACGACCTTCCCGTCGACGTCGTGATGCCGGAAGATGGCCCGCTCGGCATCGATTCTCACCGAGAGGAATCCGCCCTTGATGCGCAGGAAATCCTGCCATTCCGGCTGGAGGGCGGCCTTCCACCCTCCGGCGTGCCGGTCGCTCGCCGGGCCCGACCCGAACTCGTGAAGGCCCGTCTCCGGGTCCACCGAATGATACTGCCAGTGGCGGTCGCCGTTGATGACAAAGCACCCCGGAACGCCCGAGAGGAACTTCCGGAGCCGGCGTCCCTCGTGCGCAAAGCCCTCGTTGGCGTGGTTGTCATTCTTGTTCGCCCGGTCCGGCCCGACCACCGGGGTCGCCGAGACGAAGAGTTTGAAGGCGGCATCCGATGCCGCCATCGTCTTCTCGAGCCATTGCCACTGCTCCGCACCGAGGATGCTCTTTTCGGGACCGTCCGGCATGGTGTTCGGCGACCGGTACTCGCGTCCTTCGGGAAACCACACCTGCAGGTGCCGGCCCCAGCGGAACGTCCGGTAGGGCTTGGCGCTTTGCGGAATCTGCTCGCGCCAGATCTTCACCCCCTGTTCCCAGGTCAGGTCGCCGTAGGTTTGGCCGGGCCAGCAATCGTTCTTGAGGACATCGTGGTCGTCATGCAGCCAGTAGCTCGGCACCGTGCGGTGGAAGGTGCGGAGGTTCGGCAGGGCGTAGATGCGGTTCCACTTGTAGCGCGCCGTCTTCACGTCCTTGGCGTGCGGACCGGCCTTGTCGTAGTAGAGCGTGTCCCCGGTCTGCACGAAGAAGTCCGGGTCGAGGGCCAGCATCGACCGGTAGATCTTGTGCCCGTTGCGCTTGTCGTCCCGCCGCGGGAAGTCCTGGCAGGTGCTCGTCACGAAGGTCACCGGGACGGCGGCGTCGGGCCGCGGCGCGGTGACAAAACGCCCGGTCAGCGAGGCCGTGGGGTGGCCTTCCCCGGGCGAGCGGGCCTGCACCTCGAACCGGTAGCGCGTCCCCGGCTTCAGGTCCGCCAACGCGAACTGGCGGCAATAGTCGTCGCCGGCCGTCACGGCGGTCCACGGCGTCTCGATTCCCGAGGCGGTGCGGTCTCCCTCCCAGTAAACGACGCGGACTTCACCCTCCGCGCCCGGAACCGACCACTGCCACGGCTCCTTTTCGTCCCAATTCTCGATGCGGCGCAGGGCCTCATTGTGGGCGGTGAGCCGTGTCCAGACGACGGCGCTCGTGTCGCCGACCTCCCCGATCTTCACGCCATTGGCGAACTCGAGGGCCCAGGCGGCTGGCGTGGCGAGGAGCAGGAGCGCCGGCGTGATGAACTTCATGCCACCACCTACGAGGCCGGCGAGGGATGAATTGCAATCGATGCCGAATTCATCCGGACGGCGGCATCCTCCTACGGATGTCTCAGGAACACGCGGAGACGCAGGAAGTTCCGGTCGAAGTCCGCGACCTGGTTCGTGGAGAAGACGATGACGCGGTGGTATCCGGAGGCCGGTGGTTGCTCGACGATGAATCCCGTGCCGGTCCATCCGCCCTGGCCGGCGCGGATGCCGAGTTCGTTCCACGGATCCGTGAGGGTGAAGACCTCCTCGGCCACGATGCAAATGTCGTCCGGGGCGGTGGTCGGCACGTAGAATTCGATTCCGGGGAACTGCGGGGCCCCGTCGCTCAGCACGATGCGCGGACGCGGGTCGATCACGGCCCCCGGGCTGACGCCGTTGAGGGGGTGGATCCCGAGGGCATACGCCACGATGTTCCTGATCCCCTGGGCGTTGTTGACGGCGCCCGGATCGGCGTCCGGGCCGGTGAGCCCGAAGGAGGCCGCCCACCCGAGGTAGCCCGAGATGTCGCCCTCGCCGTTCATGGTGAAGGTCACCCCCTCCGTTCCCCCGCCATTGTTGATGAAGGTGACGTAGTAGACCTGGCCCGGCTGCCACGGCCAGGCGGAACTTGCGAGGGCGCGGCTGAGGCTGCTGTTGGCGCCGGTGCTGTTGTAGGGGACCGATCCGGAGAAGGGGGCCGGGGCGCCCTGGTCGATGCGGACCTGCACGTTTGCGCTGCGGGTGGTGGTGTGGACCCACCGCGTCCCGCCGTCCGGGACCGAAACCCGGAAGGTGCGGTGCGCGCCGGCCACGAGGTTGAACACCTGCGAACCGGAGGCGCCGAAAAAGTCGACGTCGGTGAGCGCCCCGTAGGTCGGCACCCCGGGAACGGTTCCGTCCGGCGCGGTGAAGAGGGCGGGCGAAACGGCCGAATCGAGGTCGAAGGTGCCGTCGAGCACCCCGCGGATTCCCACGAAATAGGTGTGACCCGGACGCAGGGGCGGCGTCGGGATGTCATGCGCGCCGGGACTGTCGAATCCCGTGTTGGTCGTAAGCGTCCAGTTGTTCTTGTTGTCGTCGTCGGCGTCCTTGTACTGGCTGGTCGAGCGGCTGGCGCCATTTCCGGGGGGAATGCTGTCGCGCAGGTGCATCGACACGTTCCCGAAGTCTTCCGTGAACGAGAGAGTCCACACCGCCGGAGCGTCATCGGGGATGGTCACCTTGAAATAGCTGAAGTCGTCTCCGAGGACGTTGACGTCGACCGCCGAGCCGCCGCCGAGGGGGAGCGTCCGGACGGTCCCGGTGGATGCCTTCAGCCGGTAGCGGCTGTTGGAGCCCGCGGCCTGCACCCCGAGGACCCACCGCCCGGGACGGAGTTCCTCCTCGGTCTTCCCGTCGAGCGGCACCCAGTTGGCGTACTCGGACCCGCTGCCATTGAGCGTGCGGCTCACGATGGAGCCGCTTCCGCCGCTCGTTTGATGGCTGCGGGTGGGAATGCCGTCCTCGCGGATGTAGAGGTTCGGGTTGCCGTTGAGGGCGACCAGTTCGGTGCGCAGGACCCCGCCATTGTCCTTGGGAACGTCCACCGCGTAGAAGTGCCAATCGTCCTCCCCGAGGTCGGATTCGCCGGAATCGCCGAACTCGATGTTGTAGTCGGCAGGCATCGTCCACTGTGCCGCGAAGTCGATCGCTTCGCTGGTGATCGTGTAGTTCGTGAGGCCGGTGCCCTTCACCTCGACGTAGTAGGTGTTCCCGGGCTTCAGGAACGGGGGAACCACGATCGCGTAGGCGTCATTCTCGGCAAACCCGCCGGTGGCCGAGAGGGTGTCCATGACCCGCATGGTGGCGCTGCCGCTGGACTCGGTGAGGGTCAGCTTCCAACCGAGGACGGGAACGATCTGGCCGAGCCGGCTGATGTAGTCGGGGACCATCACCGCGTAGTAGCGTTCCTGTCCGTCGATCAGGAGGCCGGTGTCGGTGTTGACGCCCACCTCCGCACTGAAGGCGAGGGGCGCGAGGCCGACGTCTTCGATGACGAGATCGGCGGAGGCGTTGAGATGCGCGCTGCCGACCTTGCTGGCCCGGAGGGTGACGGTGTAGGTGCCCGGCGCGGGATCGACGAAGGTGACGATCTGGTCGTCGCCGGCGGAGGCGAGCCAGCCGTGATCATACCCGTAGCGATCGGTGCCGTTATTGATGTTCGGGGCCGGGGTGTTGGTGTCGACCCGCACCGAGAAGCGCGGGTTCTCGACGCGATTGTCGAGCCGCATCTCGAGGACATCGATCCCGGCGGCGACCTCGAAGCGCTTGACCTGGACCTCGCCCGCCTCGAGCGCGACCGGCTCGGTGAGCATGCCGCCGCTTCCGACCGTGCCGAGGTCCGGGATGGCGAGCTCGCCCACGGAGGTCAGGGTGGCGTTCACGTTGCCGGTGCCGACCCGGGTGGAGGTCCCGTCGAGCCCGAGACCCACCACCGCCACGTAGTAGATGTCATCCGCGACGAAGGCCTGGTTGTTCGCGGGGAGCAGCGTGTAGATTTCGCTTCCCGCCCGCCGCATGCTGACGCCGTCGTTGTTGGCGGTATCGGCGTCGAGGTTCTCGGATGCGCGGAAGGCGGCGGGAAGTTCCTTCCGCACCGCCATCATGGCGTTGCCGGCGGTCGGATCGAGCCGCAGGCGCCAGTTCTCGACATTGGGCGGGACGGCGACGCGGAAGAAGGCGCCGCGACGGGGGCCGAGGTTGCTGATGCCGGCCACCCCGCCGGTGAACGGCAGATCGGTCACCTCGAAATCGGCGCCCGAGCCCGGCTCGCCGAGGCAGCGGCTCTCGATCGTGTAGTTCATCGCCTCGGAATTGCTGGCGTTGAAGACGCCGACGAAGTAGGTCCCCGGTTCGAGCGGGCGGCCCATGACGAGGAGATCACGGTCCTGGTTGCGGTTGGTGCCGTCCACATCCAGGGTGAGGCCGGTCCAGTCGGTGCTCGCGAGGGGCATCTGGCGCCCGGACGGCCACGTGAGGCTGTAGCGATTGACGCTGGGAGCGCCGCTGGCGAGCGGGAGATCGTCCCGCCGGATGTAGATCCTCGGGTTGCCGCCGGTGTAGTCGCTGACGCCGATGTCCCATCCGAGATAGGGGTCGCCCATGGGGTCCATGGCCGGGACGTCCACCTTGAAGTAGCGCCACGACTGCGGCAGCTGTGAGCCGGTGAAGTCGAAGGATCCGCCGCAGAACGCGAGCGGGATGGGGGCCACGACCTGCACGCACAAGTCGACGGTGGTGACCGGATCCCAGCTGCTGGCATTGGCGGCGTAGGGGCGGACCAGGAGGGTCCACACCCCGGCGGCCGGCTCGGCGATGGTCCGGATGCTCGCACTGTAGAAATCCGCCGACCCGGTGCCTTCATCGATGCCGTATTGTTGCGAGTATGCCGGCGAGGTGGTGTAGGGCTCCGGCATCAAGGCCCCGGGGATCGCGGAGAAGGCCATCTCGTCGCCGACGCGGTTGCGGAGCGAGATCTCGAGGCTCGAGGCGCCGGCGGGCACCTCGAACGTGAAGCGCTTCACCTCCGCGTCGTGGAAACTCAGCGAGTTCTTGGCGGGCAGGAGGGGATCGAGGAGAAGCGGGACGCCGGGCACGGGCTGCTGGACGGGATCGACCGCCGTGAAGGGGATCTCGCCGCAGCTCGTGAGGGTGGCATCGACCGCTCCGGCACCGATGCGGTTCGCGGCGGGCGGGCTTTGGCCCTCGGAGACGGCGGCGATGAAGTAGTCGCCGGCCTGCAGGAAGGGCTGCCCGTCCTCGGGAAGGAGGTGGTAGTACTCATTCCCGTTCTTCTGGATGAGGGCCCCGCCGCCGGCAGAGCCGCGTTCGTCGAAGGGCGTCGTGCCCGTCACGCTGTCGCCCTCGCAATCGGGGATGAACTCCCAGCGGACCACCAGACACGCTTCATCGTCGCTGGTGGCATTCGCGAGCTGGATCTTCCAGTTCGGCGTGTTCGGCGGGATGGTCACCCGGTAGTAGGCCGCCTCGCGCGGATCGAGGGCGGTGATGGCATCGCTGCCGCCCGCGAAGGCGAGGTTCCCGAGTTCGATGCTCGCTCCGCTCCCGACGTCGCCGACCAGGCGGCTCGTGATCGTGTAGGAGGCATCATCGGCGAGGTCGGCATTGTAGATCCCGACGATGTAGGTGCCGGCCTCCAGCGGGGCGCCGAAGGCGCAGGTGAATCGCTTCCAATTGTTGCTGGTGCCGTCGTTGTTGCTGCGGTTCGTCCAGTCGTCGATCTGCGTCCAGCTCGCGCCGGACGGCCAGGTGCGCGACCGCGAGGCGCTCGGGCTGAAGCCGATGGTGACCACCCCGTTCGGGGGCGCGAGGTCCCGGCAAACGACGAGGCGCGGATCGCCGCCGCCCGAGATGCCGTCGATCTTGAGGTCCCACCCGAGGAGTCCCGAGGCGGGGATGGTGACTTCAAAGTAGCGCCAGCTCTCGGGCTCCTGGTTGGACACCGCGAGCGACCCGCCGTCGGGGGCGAGGGTCGTCTCGAGGCGGGAGGTGACCACCAGGTTCCCGCTCGCCGCTTGCGGCACGGTGGCCGAGGACCGGTTGGCGCGCAGAATGAGCGTGTAGGTCCCCGGGACGGGGTTCGGGACCGTGATGATCCGGTCGTCCGAGAATGTCCACGTGTTCGTTCCGTCGACCCCGTATTGCAGACCCTGCGACGGCGAATTGGGCATGTTGGGGCGCGAGATCAGGAGATCATCGCGCAGGGCGAGATCGACCGCGCCGGCGCTTTCATCGAGGCGCACCTCCAGCGCGAGGGTCCCGGGCGGGACATCGATGCGGTGGAGCTCCAGTTCGTCCGCCGGGATCGCGTAGGGAACCACCGTCCCGGCAGCGGTGGGCGTGATGGTGGGCTCGAAGGGGATCTCGCCTTCACTCACGAGCGTGTAGTCGGCCGGCCCGGCCTGTTCCGCGACCACCGCGATGAAGTAATCGCATTCCTCGAGAAACTCGGTGTTGCCCAGCGGGAGAAGGTGAAAGACCTCGTGCCCGGCCCGCTCCATCTCGACGCCGGCACTGATGTGGGCGTTGTCGTTGATGCGGGCGTCGTAGGTCGGCACGAAATCCTTCCGGACGAAGAAACGGGCATCGCCGCCGGTCGGGGTGACGCGCACCCGCCAGCTCCGCACGCCGGCCGGAATCGTCAGCTTGTAGAAGTCGGCCTCCCCCGCCGGAAGCCCGGCGCGATTCACGGTGGCCCCCGCCCCGGTGAAATCGAGGTCGTTGACGAGGCGATCCGCGGGATAGGGCGCGTGGTCGTCATCGATCACCCGGCTCACGAAGGTGTAGTCGCTGGACGCCGCGTCGGAATCGTTGAAGACACCCACGTAGTAGGTCACGGCGCTGCCCCCGGCCAGCTCGAGCGGCTTGCCGGTGGCGGACAGCGCCCAGCGGTAGTCTTCCTCCGCCGGCCGCGTGAACCAATCGTCGGCATGGCGGACCTCCTCGCCGTTCGGCCAGTCCGTCGACCCGGACCGCGTCGACCCGGTCAGCATGTTCGGCAGGAGCGCCCGGCGGACGATCATGCGCGGTTCGCCCCCGGTGACGCCTTCCAGCCGGGTCTCCCATCCGAGAATTCCGTCGTCGATGTCGAAGCGGAAGAACTGCCAGGTCTTCGGCAGGTGCCCCGCGACCGCTTCCGAGATGCCGTTCGCGCTGCGGATCGGCGGCATGATCTCGGTGCGGCTCAGGTCGAAGGCCCCGAGGGCCGCTCCCGGCAGGTTGATCCCGACGTACCACACGTCCGCCTGCTGGCTCGGGCGCTGCAGGAACCCCAGCAGCGAACTGTCGTCGACGTGGGTGGTGGTCGATTCGGCGACCGGGCCGCGGTCGAGCGTCACGTTGGACTGGGTGGTCACGTTGCGGAAGGTCATGCGCCCCGGGACGGCATTCTGGCGGACCGCGATCTCGGTGCCGGCCACCTGGTTGAGGAGGGTGAGTTCCCAACCGAGGACGCCCGATTGTTGCCCGGTGTCGCCGGCCTTGAAGTAGACCCACCCGGCGCGGCCCGGCAGCGGGTTCGGCTCGGGTCCCTCGGGCGTGTCCTGCGTGTCGAGGAAATCGATATCGACCACCGCGCCGGTGAACTCCGGGTCCCCGTTGCGAAGCCGGAGGGAAAAGGCCGCCTCGGAATAAACCGTGATGTACCAGGTCCCGTCGGTGAGGGTGGGCGGGACCATCGTGACGCTGTCGAGGGCCGTCCCGGCGGCCTCCGAGAAGGCGAGATTGGTGAACTCGCTGGGGACATCCCCCTGCCGCACCGCGACGTCCGGGTTGCCCGCCGTGACGTCGAACAATTGCACGTCCCACGCGAGACTCGAGATCGGGACCGGCACCTCGAAGACGCGATAGGGAGCGCCAGACGCCGACTCCGTGACGACGCCCGTGCCGGCGTCGTATCCCAGCGCCTGCGGAATGACCTGATGGGAATCGATGGTGATGACCTCTCCCTCGGTGCCCTTCACCGAGAAGAAATAGGTGGCCGACCCGCTCCCGAGGTAGGGCGGCACGAGGAGCATCTGGCCGGCCTGCCGGCGGTCGTATCGCCCCGAAACGTCGGGAATGGGAAGGGATCCCTTGTCGACGGCCACGAGCCGGGAATCGCCGTTGAGCCAGAGCGCCCACGCCAGGGTCCCCGCGGGGACCATCGTCTCGAAGAACGCGATTCCCTCGGGACCGATGGTCACATGGGTGTCGGTGTAGCCGCCATCCGTGTCGGACACGATCGTTCCGAGATCCTCGACGTACGGTTCGCCGGTGAAGAGCGACCAGGTCGTTCCCGGATCGGCGTCGACGCGAAGGTACCACGTCTCGGCGGCATTGAACTCGCCGTCGCGCAACAGGATGCCCTCCGATCCGGCCGTCGCGGCGTTGTGGGTCCCGTTGCTTCCGTCGGGGATGGCGGACCGGCTCATGTGCAGGGACGCGTCGCCGGCGGTGACGTTCAGGACCGTGCGCCAGAGGTTGAAGGTGGTCGCCGGGAGGACCACCTTGAAGCAGAACGAGCCGCCGTTCGTGTTCGGGTGGTTGTAGACGAACAACCCGCCGTCGACCATGCCGTCCCGCGGCGCCACGTCCGCGGCCCCCGCGTCGGACCCGAGCGGCCCGTCGCCCGGGTCGAACTGCAGCGTCACGATGTCGTTCTCGAGGATGGTGACGTCCGCCAGCGAGTCGCTCACCGACGTTTCGGTGGGATTGAAGATGCGCACCTGGAACACCTCGTCGCACTCGGGGTCGCCGTCATTGGTGAGCGGAACCGGCACCATCACGCTGGTGGTTCCCATCGGGAACATGGCGGTGCCCGAGGAGGTGGTGTAATCGAGGCCGGCCTGCGCGGTTCCCGGAAGCGTTTCCCAATCGACCTGCGACGGGTTGCCCAGCGGCGCGGTCAGGATGATCTCGACCATCGCGCTGCCCGCCGATTCATCGATGGCGAGGTCGTTTACTCGGAAGCTGGCATGGGCGGAGGAGCTGAAAAGGCAGGCGGCTCCCGCGGCAATGGCCCAGGGACGGATGAGGATCATGGTGCGTAGTTGTTCCCCTGACACATACCAAGGTCCCCCCCCAGCGCGCAACGTCGGCGTGCATCGAAGAGTTTCGGCAGCGGGGAACTCCCGGGTGGGAGGAAGATCAGCCGATATTGAGCGACGCGGGGTGCGCCCCTAGAGCCGGGCCCGCGCCGCCGACAACAACTCCGCCTTCTTGTCCCGCTCCGGCGCCGCGCCGCGGGCCATGTCGGGCTTGCCGCCCCCCTTGCCGCCCGCCACGGGGGCAAGATCCTGGATCAGGTTGCCGGCGCCGTGACCGGCATTGTTGGCGTCCTCGCCGCAAAACGCCCCGAGGTGCAGCTTCGATCCGTCGTCCACCACCAGGAACGCGGCCCGCGAAAAGTGCAGCTTTTTCAGGCCGTTGAGCAACTCCTGCAACAAGGCCGGGGGCCCGTCGATGGATTCCACGAGGTTGCCCTTCGCGCCGTCCTCCATCACGCCCGCCAGGAACTGGTCGGCCTGCCGCGCGGCGTTGGAGGCCTGCGCCTTCCTGAGGGCCTTCTCGGCCTGCACGGCGGTGGCCTTGATGCCGGTCGCGGTGGCGTTCTCGTCCACCGGGAAGGGGTCCGCCCCGACGGCCGCGAGCGCTTCGTTGGCGGCATTCAGCTTGGCGATGGCGGCCTGCTTTTCCTCCCCCTCCGCGGCGGCCAGGTCGGCGAGATGACTCTCCGCCGCCGCGCCGCACAGCGCCTCGATGCGCCGCACTCCCGCCGCGATGGCTTCCTCCTTCCTGATCTTGAACGTCCCGATCGCGCCCGTCCTGCGGACGTGCGTCCCCCCGCAGAGCTCCATCGAGTAGCCGTCGAGCCCCTCGGGCGTCCCGCCGATCTGCACGACGCGCACCTCCTCGCCGTACTTGTCGCCGAAGAACTGCATGATGTCCTTCCGCTCCCTGATGTCGGCGTGGGGGACCTCTTTCCAGCTCACCGCCTCGTCCGCGGCGATGCTGGCCTGCACCTTCTCCTCGATGGCCGCGATCTGCTCGCCGGACACCGGCCCGGAACTGAAGTCGAAGCGCAGGCGGTCCGGCGCCACGAGGGAACCCTGCTGGGTGGCGTCGGGGGAAACCACCTCGTGCAGCGCCCAGTGCAGGAGGTGCGTGGCGGTGTGATGCGCCTCGATCGGCCGCCGGCGGTCGGCGTCGATCCGCAGGAGGACCTTGTCGCCGCTCTCCACCTTCCCGGCCAGGTTCTCCGGCACGCCGTGGGCGCGGGCCGAGCCGATCTGCTGGACCGCCGCCACCGGGATGTCGTTGCCGTTGACGTGCATCGTGCCCGTGTCGCCGAGTTGCCCGCCCATCTCGGCGTAGAAGGGCGTGCGGTCCGTGATGATCCACAGCATCTCGCCCTCGCTGTGCTCCTCGACGACCACCGCCTCGCACGCGTCGTGCTCGAAGCCGACGAACTCCGTGACGGCCTCCGTCGCGATGTCGAGCGCCGAGACGATCTCCGACTTGCCCGCCGCGCGGGCCCGGTCCCGCTGCTCCTCCATGAGCGCCTCGAAGCGCGGCATGTCGATGTCGAGGCCCCGCTCGCGGCAGAGCAGCTGCGTCAGGTCGACCGGGAAGCCGTAGGTGTCATAGAGCTTGAAGGCCGCGTCGCCCGGAAAGGCCTTCCCGCCCAGCCCCGCGGCCTCCTCCTCGAAAAGCTTCAGCCCCCGGTCGAGCGTCTCGTTGAAGCTGGTTTCCTCGCGCCCGAGGGTCTCCTTGATGACCGTGCGCCGCGTGTTGAGCTCGGGAAACACCGCCGCCATTTCCGCCACCAGGGTGTCCACCAGCTCGGCGAGAAAATTCGTGTCCCCCGTGAACCCGAGGGTCCGGCCGTAACGCACCGCCCGCCGGAGGATGCGGCGCAGCACATAATTGCGCCCCGTGTTTCCCGGCAGGATGCCGTCCGCAATCGAGAACGAGAGCGTCCGGATGTGATCCGCAATCACGCGGAAGGCGATCGCGGTCTGCGTGCCGGCATCCGGACTCGCGTCCCCCGGCGCCGGGTAGACGTCGTCGTAGCGCTTTCCGCACATCTCCTCGAGCTTGTCGAAGAGCGGGCGGAACACGTCGGTGTTGTAGTTCGACGCCTTGCGCGAAAAGTCCGTGAAGCCCTTCGTGTTCTGGATGATCGAGCAGGCCCGCTCGAATCCCATTCCGGTGTCGACGTGCTTGGACGGCAGGTCCCGGAAACTCCCGTCCGCTTCCGCGTTGTACTGGATGAACACGAGGTTCCAGATCTCGATGCAGGCGTCGCTGTCCCCGTTCACAAGCGCCCCCTTCGTGTCGCCCGCCGGGGTGAGATCGACGTGCAGTTCCGAGCACGGCCCGCACGGACCGGTGTCGCCCATCATCCAGAAGTTGTCCTCCTTGTTGCCGTCCACGATCTGGACGTCCGGATCGCAGCCCGCCTTCTCGAAGAGGACCTTCCAGTGGTCGTAGGCTTCCTGGTCGAACTCGCCGGGGTCCCCGTCGCCGGGGCGGTAGACCGTGGCGTAGAGCCGTTCCGGCGGAAACCCCCACTGCCCGACCACCAGTTCCCACGCCCAGCGGATGGCCTCTTCCTTGAAGTAGTCGCCGAACGACCAGTTCCCCAGCATCTCGAAGAAGGTGTGGTGGTAGGAGTCCTGGCCGACGTCCTCGAGGTCGTTGTGCTTGCCGCCCGCCCGGACGCACTTCTGCGTGTCGGCCGCCCGCGGCGGGTCGTAGGGCACCTGCTCGCTGCCCAGGAAGTAGGGCACGAACTGGTTCATGCCCGCATTCGTGAAAAGCAGACCCGGGGACTGGGGCAAGAGCGGGGCCGAGGACACCACGGTGTGGCCCTTGTCCCTGAAAAATTCAAGGAAGCTGGAGCGAATCTCGGCGGCGGTCATGCGGGGGGATTTGGAACCCTGATTGACCGCGATTGCACGCGAAAAAACGCGGGTTCCGGGCTCAGACGACATTGACGGCGGACGATTTCGTCCTAGGATGGTTTTCCTCCTGCCCCTACAGCCATGCACCCCCGCCGACCATATCGCTGCGCCGCGACCCTTGCGCTCCTCTCGATTTTCGCCTCCGTCTGCGCCCACGCCCAAAGCGTGGCCCGCCTCTGGAACGAACAGAACCTGGCCGCCATCCGGATCGACTTCCCCGATCCCGCCCAGCACGCCCGGAACCTCTTCACGACCTCCGTCGCGATGTGGGACGCCTGGGCCGCCTACGATCCCACCGGGGTCGGCTACATTCACCGCGAGGCCGCGGTCGTGCCGGATGTTCCGGAGCTGACGCCCGAGGAGGATCTCCAGGCCGCCCGGGAGGAAGCCATCAGCTACGCGGCCTACCACGTCCTCGTCCACCGCTACCAGAACTCGGTGAACGCCTACGACACCCTCCTCTCCCTCGACTCCCAGATGGTGGACCTCGGCTACCCGCCGTCATGGATCATCACCACCGGGAACAGCCCGGCGGCCGTCGGCCAGCGCATCGCGGCCACCGTCATCGCCTTCTTTGCGAACGACGGGTCGAACGAAGCGGGCGATTACGAAGACCCCACCTACGCGCCGGTCAACGACCCCATGATCCTCGACCTTCCCTTCCAGTTGATGGACGAGCCGAACCGCTGGCAACCGCTGGCATTCGAGTTCGCCTTCACGCAGAACGGTCTCGAGGCCGAGCAGGTCCAGACCTTCATCGGGTCGAACTGGGGCGAGGTCCGGCCCTTCGCGCTGCACCGCGAGGAAGGCCAGGTCGTCTACTGCGATCCCGGTGCGCCGCCCCAGCTCGGCGGACCGGGTGACGCCGAGTTCAAGGCCAACAGCCTCGACGTCGTGCGGTTCAGCCGCGCCCTCGATCCGGACGAGGCGCCCCTGATCGATTGTTCCCCCGCGTCCAGCGGCAACAACACCCTCGGCGAGAATGACGGGACCGGATACGTCCTGAACCCGGTCACGGGAACCGCCTACGACACGTCCCTCGTCAGCCTGGGCGACTTCGGGCGGGTCCTCGCCGAATTCTGGGCCGACGGCCCCGACTCCGAAACCCCTCCCGGGCACTGGAACACCCTCGCCAACGAGGCCGTCGAGCACGTCCTCTTCGAGCGCCGCATCGGCGGCACCGGCCCGGAACTCGCCCCCCTCGAGTGGGACGTGAAGATGTACCTCGCCCTCAACGGCGCGGTGCACGATTCCGCCGTGGCGGCGTGGGGCTGCAAGCGGGCCTACGACTACGTGCGCCCCATCAGCAGTATCCGCCAGCTGTGCAAGACCGGCGCGATGCCCCTCGAGCCGGGCCTCTCGGAAGTCATCACGAATGCCTCGACCCAGCCGGGCGAGCGGCACGCCCACCTCGCGCCGCACGTCGGCAAGATCGCCCTCTATTGCTGGGGCGGGGAGCCGAACGACCCCGAAACGGAGTACACGGGCAACGAGTGGATTCTTGGCGAGCGGTGGCTCCCCTACCAGCGCGACACCTTCGTGACCCCGGCCTTCGCGGGATACATCTCGGGCCACAGCACCTTCAGCCGGGCCGCGGCGGAGGTCCTCACCGCCATGACCGGCAGCCCCTACTTCCCGGGCGGCTACGGCTCCCACACCACCCCGGCCGGCGGCCTCGAGTTCGAGTTCGGCCCGTCGGTCGACGTCACCCTCCAGTGGGCGAGCTACTACGACGCCGCCGACCAGGCCGGCATCTCGCGGCTCTATGGCGGCATCCACGTCGCCCCCGACGACGGCCCGGGCCGCATCGTCGGCTCGAAATGCGGCATCGGGGCGTGGAACCTCGCCCGGAAGTATTACGACGGCAGCATCCTCACCGAGGAGATCCCGATCCGGATGGAGCAACTCGCCGGCGGCGATCTCGCCGTGAAGTGGAACCAGTCGCGCGGCCTGTTCTACAACCTGAACAGTGCCTCCACCCTTCCCGGCGCATTCACGCCGCTCTCCGCCCCGATCCTCGCCGAGGATGACCGCGGCGAAATGGTCATCCCGGCCGGCAGCGTGAGCGGGCAGAACTACTACCGCGTCACCCGCGCCCCCTGAGGCCTCTCCACCCGCCCGCGCCACCCCGCCCGGGTCTCGCAGAACGCCCAAAATCTCCCCGGATCTCTCGCGACCGGTGCTGTCAATCCACGCGTATACGTATACGCCCGGATTGACAGAGCCCCCCAGACCCTGAGGACTCTCCACCCGCCCGCGCCACCCCGCCCGGGTCTCGCAGAACGCCCAAAATCTCCCCGGATCTCTCGCGACCGGGCCTGTCAATCCACGCGTATACGTATACGCCCGGACTGACAGAGCCCCCCAGACCCTGAGGAC
>JABDMC010000252.1 GCA_013001695.1 Akkermansiaceae bacterium | reverse complement strand
GAGGATTCCCAGCAACTTCTCGGCGCTGATGCGCTGGTCGGCGCTCGCCCCGAACATCAGCGGCGAGAGGATCGACGCCAGCGGCGGCGCCATGAAGGCGATCGGGATGAGCCACTCGAGCCCGCGGACCTTCAGGATGTTCGGCAGGATCGGAACCCAGAAGCCGGGCGCCATCCCAAGCAGGAAAAAGACCACCGCGATCCAGTAACGGTGGCCTGCAACCCGTCCCGCGGCGCCGTGCACGGGCGCAACCTACCGCTTCGCCGGGCTGATCCAATCATATTCATCGCGCAGTCCGCGCTTGCCCCGCGGGGCCCGATAGCCGACATCTTTCCGGCAATCTGGACATGAAAGCCCTGCAACTCGTCGCCCCCTCCCGCTTCGATCTCGTCGACCTCCCGGTTCCGGATCCGGGTGCGGGGGAGCTTCTCGTGAAGGTCAAGGCCTGCGGGATCTGCGGGAGCGACATCCACGGGATGGACGGCAGCAGCGGCCGCCGCATTCCGCCGATCGTCATGGGCCACGAGGCCAGCGGAATCGTCCACAAGACCGGGGCGGACGTCGCCGACTGGAGCCCGGGCGACCGGCTCACCTTCGACTCCACGATCTACTGCGGCGAGTGCGGCTACTGCCGCCGCGGCCGTGTCAACCTGTGCGAGAACCGCGAGGTCCTCGGCGTCTCGTGCGGCGAATTCCGCCGCCAGGGGGCGTTTGCGGAGTACGTCGTGGTCCCGGCGCGGATCTGCCACCGCCTCCCCGGGGACCTTCCGTTCGAGGAGGCCGCCTTTGCGGAGCCGGTCGGGGTCGCCCTCCACGCCGTGCATCGCCTGCGCCTCGGCCCCGGCGAGTCGGCGCTGGTGGTGGGCGCGGGCCTCATCGGCCTCCTCGTCGTCCAGGCGCTCCGTCGGGCCGGATGCGAACGCATCATCGCGGTGGACCTTGCCGACGACCGCCTCGCCCTCGCCCGCAAGCTGGGGGCCACCGACGTCATCAACTCCGTGTCCGGCGACGCCGCCGCGGCGGTGCGTGACCTCACCGATGGCGACGGGGCGCACGTCGCCCTGGAGGTGGTGGGCACGACTCCCACCGTGCAGCTCGCCATGGATGCCGTCCGCAAGGGCGGGCGGGTCTGCCTCGTCGGCAACATCACCCCCACCGTCGAGTTCCCCCTGCAGGTCGCCGTGGCCCGCGAGCTCGACATCCTGGGATCCTGCGCCATCAACGGCGAATACCCCGACGCCCTGGCCGCCATCGCCGACCGCACCATCGACGTCCGCCCGCTGATCTCCGCCACCGCCCCCCTCGACGACGGCGCGGAGTGGTTCGCCCGCCTGCACGCCGGGGACCCCGGCACCTTCAAGGTCATCCTCCAACCCTAGCGCCCGGGGCATGACCGGGACGGTCATGCCCAGACACCCCGACGAAGTCGCACGAATCCACCCGTTGACCAGACTGTCATCGTCTCATCTTCCGGCTGCCCGGCAGTCTCCCGTCATGATCAACCACCTCCTGAGAATCGCACCCGCCAACCCGTTGACCCGACGGCGTGAGTTCCACCATCCGGCTGCGCCGCGGCTTGCCATCATGACCGGGACGGTCATGCCACTTCTCGCCATCCGGCCATCAGCGATGCCGACAAAACGGCTGAAACCGTCACTCCAACCAACCTCGGCGCTCAAATTCATCAACCCGGCATTAGCGATCATCAGCGGCCATCAGCGGTGCCGACAAAACGGCTGAAGCCGTCACTCCAACACACTCCATGACCCCCTTCGACCTCACTGGAAAAACGGCCTTCGTCAGCGGTGCCAGCCGCGGGCTCGGGAAAGGATTCGCCCTCACCCTCGCCGGGGCCGGGGCCGATGTCGTCATCACGGCCCGCGACGCCGCCGACCTCGCCGGCACGGTCTCCGGGATCGAGGCCCTCGGACGCCGGGCCATCCCGCTGGCCCTCGACGTCCGCGATCAGGATTCCATCGAGGCGGCGGCCGCGGACGCCGGGGCGCAGGCCGGCCCCATCGACATTCTCGTCAACAATGCGGGGTGCAACGTCCGCAAGCCCGCCCTCGACATCACCTGGGACGACTGGAACCTCGTCCTCGATACCAACCTCCGCGGCGGATTCTTCCTTGCCCAGGCCATCGCGCGGCAAATGATCCCCCGCCGCAGCGGCCGGATCATCAACATCGGTTCGGTGACCTGCGTGGCCGGGTACGCGGGTCTCGCCCCCTACGGCGCCAGCCGCGGCGGCGTGAAGCAAATGACCATGTCGCTCGCCCACGACTGGGGGGCGCACAACATCACGGTGAACTGCCTGGCGCCCGGCTGGTTCAAGACCGCCCAGAATGCCGTCATGTACGAAGACGAGGGCTGGGTCGATTACCTCTGCGAGCGGATCCCGCTGCAGCGCCCCGGGGAACCGGGCGACCTCGACGGGGCCCTCCTCTTTCTCGCGTCCGACGCCAGCGCCTACATGACCGGCCAAACCCTCCTGGTCGACGGCGGCATCTCGGTCGGGGCCACCCGCGCCATGCCCGGGACCTGACCTGCCGGCGTCGTTTTGGCTGTTTGGCCCCTTCCATACCTGCGATCCTGATGAAAGTGGTCACCCGAAGCATCCTGGTCCTCGCCATTCTCTGGGCCGTCCTCCTCGCCCTGTTGTTCGTTTTCGCGACGCCCCTGGCAGAGCTCCTTTGGATTCTTTACCCGGTCCTGCACTGGGGCGCCGTCGTGGCCGGGGTGCTGGTTTTCGGCGCCGGGGCCGTGGTCGTCATCCGGCACCGCTGGAGCGGGATCGGCATCATGGCCATCACGGCGCTGGGGCTGTCGTTCTTCTTCACCGCCGGATTTGAACTCGGCCGGGACGCCCTCTTTCAACTGCGCAAGCCGCGCTACGAGCGACTCCTCGCCGACGCCATTCGCGACGGCGACGTCCCCGGCGCAGAGGGCTACATCGACGCCGGACCGCCGGTGCGCTACGCCTTCTACTGGCAGCGCGGCGTCATCGATAACTGGGTGGCCGTCGTCTACGATCCCACCGGCCTCGTCATGAGCGTCAACCAGGCCGAAGGCTGGCACGACCTCCACGATCCCCGCTGGAGCGAAGCCGTGAGACTCTTCGGCGGCGACCTCTACAAATGCGAAAAGCTCGAGGGCCACTGGTACATCTGCTGGTTCACCTGACACCCCGCCTTCGCCAGAAGGCTTCGGCAGGCAGCCCCTTCGCTCTCCCGCGCGCGAGCGGCCTGGTTCTCATCCCCCCGGCCCCCGCGACCCCCGACGGCTTGAACTCCGACCCCCTGAACTCCGACCTCCGACCTCCGACC
>JABDMC010000246.1 GCA_013001695.1 Akkermansiaceae bacterium | reverse complement strand
GAAGATCCCCTTGATGCCCGCCTCCTTGAGTGAGCTGCCCTTCTCCTCGAGCGCCAGGGCCAGGGACTCCAGCAGCTTCGGCGTCGTGAAGATGCACTGGATGTCGCGGTGCCGGATGATCGTGACCGCCTGGTCGATGACGTGCTCCTGGTATTTCCGCGCCATCGCCAGCTCCCCCATCGAGATCAGCCGCTTCACCCACCGCGGATCGAGGTCGATGAAGTAACATGCCCCGCCCCGGTAGTTCGCCAGGTGCTCGATCGCCAGGCGCAACCGCCGCGGTCCCGTCGGCCCGACCATCAGCCAGTTCCCGCCCCGCGGGAAAAAGTCGTCCCCGTAGTGGTCCCCGAACTCCTCGTAGTCGACCTTGTAGTCCTCCCACCCGATCCGCTGCTTCGGCATCCCGGTCGTCCCGCCGGTCTCGAACACGTTATACGGCCTCCCCGCAAACGCCTTCGGAATGAACCGCGCCGGGTCCTCCTTCCGCAACACCTCGTCGTCGAAATTCTCGAACTTCTCCATGTCCCCGAAACAGGTCACCTCCGCCCGCGGGTCCCAGCCCAGCTCCCCGGCCCGCTCCAGCCAGTACGGACAGCCGGTCTCCGGCGAAAAATGCCACGCGATCATCTCGCGCACATGATGGTCGAGGGACGCCTTGGCCTCCTCGACCGCCGGGGCGGGGGCCGGTGCTGCTACTGAATTGCTCATGGTGTCGGTGTCTCCTGGTGGGGCCTTCCTTACGCCCCCAAATCGCTACAGCAATCAGCAATTCCCGCAAGGTTTCCATCCCTCCCCGCCTCCTTCCTTGTGTTAATCCGACCGTATACGTATACGGTCAGAATGACAAAGTTGCTCCCCACCGAGTTTCTCCGGGACCGTGGTTACGAGGCCCTCCTGGTGCTTTCGGCCTTCGGGGCCCTCTCCCTGCGGCCCACCCTCCGCCACGCCGTCGAGCTCGATACCCGGATCGGCAAGGCCCTCTCCAGGCGGGCCGATCTGCGGCAATTGCAATCCCGGGGCCTTGTGGAAGAGGCTGCCTGCAAGGGAGGCGCCATCCTTCGGCTCACCGAATTGGGCCGAATCGCACTGGCTGGGGGCCGCGATCCACAGCAGGCGTGGAGCCGCCCCTGGGACGGCCAATGGCGGCTGCTGACCTTCGACCTGCCCCGGAGGGAAACGCAGGCGCGAGCGCGCTTCTGGAGGTGGCTGCGCCGCAACCATTTTGGACGGCTGCAGGGGAGCGTCTGGATCCACCCGGATCCTCTCCCTGAGATCGAATCTCTCGCCCGGGAAATGGGCTTCGATCCCGGGCTCATGGTGGTCTTCACGGGACAGGTGGAGGGAACGCGGAAGCCCGCCGAGATGGTGGCAGGTGCATGGAACCTCGATGCCGCCAACGAGTCCTACCGAACCTACACGAGTTTCGCGCTGCGGGTTCGGAAGCAACTGCGCAAGGGACCGCTGCAGAAGGACCGGATGAAGGAGGTCCTCCAGGAGGACCGGAAGCGATGGTGGGATGCGGTCCGGCGCGATCCGCTCCTGCCGCGGGAACTGCTGCCCGCAGGGTACGGCGGAATGGAAGCATGGAAGGTCCGGCAAGCGCTCCACGGCGCGCTGGCCCCGCCGGCCGGTTCCGGGTAGGAGGGCGGGGGTGTCAATCTGGAAGTATACGTATACGAGTGGATTAACAGGCGTCTTGGTCGTTGACGGGAGGCTGGAAATGGGGAGGGGTGGCGGACGTTCATGACGCTTGGCGACGGGATCCGGCTCATCGTCCTGTCCGCGATCTGGGGGGCGTCATTCATGCTGGTCCGGATCGCGGCGCCGGAGTTCGGGCCGATTCCTTTGATATTCGTGCGGGTTGGGGTGGCGGCGCTGGTGTTCCTGCCGATCGTGCTGCGGCCCGCGAATCGCGCCCTGTTGCGGCGGCATGCCGGGGTCCTTCTGGCGCAGGGGGCCCTGAACTCGGCTCTGCCCTTCACCCTGATGGCGTGGGCCATGCTGAGCCTCGAGGCGGGGTTCACCTCGTTGTTGAACGCCACCACCCCGATTTTCGCGGCCCTGATCGCCTTTGCATGGCTGAAGATTCCCCTCAACCGCCTGCAGGTCCTCGGACTTCTGTTAGGGATCGCCGGCATCGCGATCCTGGCGTGGGACCGCTTGTCGTTTCGTCCGGGAGGGAGCGGCTGGGCGGTGCTCGCCGTGCTGGCCGGGACCATGGCCTACGCCGGAGCCAGCAACTTTGCGAAGGTGAGGCTCGCCGGGGTGCACCCCCTCATCGTCTCGGGAGGGAGCCTTCTTGGAGCTTCCCTCCTCTTGCTGCCGTTCACGATTCCACTCTGGCCCGCAGAGATGCCGTCTCCCCTCTCGCTCGTCTCCGCCCTGGTGCTCGCGGTGGTCTGCACCGCCTTCGGGTTCTTCCTCTTCTTCGATCTCCTGACGCGCACCGGCGCCACTGCCGCGACCACCGTCACCTTCATCATCCCAATTTTCGGAATCCTGTGGGGAGCGCTCTTCCTCGGCGAAAGGGTGACCGTCCAGATGATTGCCGGGATGATCGTGGCCCTGGGGGGAACTGCTTTGGTGACCAGGGTCATCAGGCGCCGGGAAATACTCCCGTGATTATCCGGCGCTGTGATTCGAGGACTCTTCCCTGGTCATTGCCCGCGCCTCCCCTGGCGCAAGGCGGGGAGGTTCAATCGGCCGGAATCGCGGGATAAAGCCACGAGTGTTCGAGGCCCGGGTGACGCTTGCCGTAGCGTTCCGGGACGTCCTGCGTCCAGTCGCTGGGAATCACCAGCGGAAACAAAACGAGTCCCGTGAAGATGAGGCGCTGCGCCACCGTGGGATTACGGGCCGGGCGCGGCGGCAACGGCTCCGGAGCGGAAGCAATCCGGCGTCCCCGACGGTGAAAGCATACCAGCATCGCGATTCCCGCGGCTGTCATCACCAGGTTGAACCCCTGCCCGGGCGGGAGGCCGTGGAACTCGACGCGGTATTCGCGGAAGTAGTCGACGAAGATCCGCAGGAACCCGTACCAGAGGATGAAGTGCGCGAAGACCACGCCGCGGGGAGGGCGCATCCGGCGAATCAGCAAGAGAACCGGAACAAGGAGCAGATTCTTGAGGCCGTCGTAGAGGACGACCGGATGACGAAAGTCGTCGAGGTCCGGGAACTTCACGCCCCACCATGCCTCCGTGACGCTCCCCGAAATCTGCCCGTCGATGAAGTTCCCGAGGCGTCCCACGCCCATGATGAAGGCCCCCGCCACCGCGAGAAGGTCCGCAACCCCAAGGAAGTTTTTCCGTGCCCGCCAACAGAACAGCAGGACGCCCGCGGTCGCTCCCAGCAGAATTCCGTGGGTCGACATGCCTCCGAGCCAGACCGCCGGGATGTGGCCGGGATGGGATCCGTAGTAGTCCCACTCGTAGAAGATCACCTCCACCAGCCGCCCGCCGAGAAGGACGCCGGACGCAAGGAAGACGCCCAGGCGCCAGGCATCGCGGCGGTCGAGGTCGATGGCGGGGCCCGCCCGGCGAATCCAAAGCAGGGCGCAAAGGAACCCGAGGCTGTAACTGGCCCCGTACCACCAGATGCACAATCCGCCCGCTTCCGCGATGACGGGATCGATCCGGTGCGTGATGGCCGCGAGCATGAGAGTTTGGGGTGCCTGCGTGGCAACCTTCCGCGACAGTTCATCGCTTTCGCGGGGGCGGCATCGATCGCGTCGATGCAGCCCTTCGGAATCCCGCTAGTGGAAGAACTTCGCGACGGTCGCCTCGTCGGGCGGGGTTGTCACCAGGGAGACGCCCACCATGGCGACGGCCCCGGCGAGCCAGCAGATGGCGACCGGCATGACGCCCCCCAGCACGGTGTATTCCCCGCCGAATCCCGACATCGCGAAGAAGATGAACCAGGTGACGACCACGGTAAGCACGCACGCATAGGCGCCGGCCTTGGTGGCCCGGCGCCAGTAGAGGGCGGCCAGGACGAGCGGGGTGAGCGCCGCAAACCCCGAGAAGCACCACACCGCGAGGTCGAAGACGTTCTTTTTGAAGAGCACGAGGGAGAGGATGTAGGTGAGTGCCACGATGCCCACCACGAACCCCCGCGCCATCAGGAGGATCTGCCGGTCGGTGAAGTCCTTCCGGGAATTGTGGAGGACGATGTCATTGGTGAAAATGGTCCCGAGGCAGAGGAACTGCGAGTCGAGCGACGACATGATGGCGGCCAGGATCCCGGCCGTCACGAGACCCACGATGACGGGGTCCTTGACGAGGATCCCGACCATCTTGGCGAGGACCGCGCCGCTGATGGCGTCTTCCGGCAGGACCCCCGTGGCCCACACGCCGATGAGGACGCAGGGGACCCAGACGATCATGATGCAGATCGGATGGGCGATGACGGTGAGCTTGAAGGCCTTGGCGCTCTTGGCGGTGAGCCAGTGCTGGAAGAGGTGGGGGAACATCCCGACGCTGAGCGGGATGAACATGTAGGTGGCGAACATGAGTTGCGAGACGCCGACTTCCCCGTTTTCCGAGAGGGTGCGGACCTTGTGGCTGTCCTTGGCCTGCTCGATGGCGGCGCTCAATCCGCCGAGCTTCTGGGAAATCAGGTAGAAGGCGAGGATCCCCATGACCATGAAGACCAGCGTCTGGAAGGTGTTCGCCCAGGCCGCGGCGCGGGATCCGCCGGCGAAGATGTAGCACAGGACCACGAGGCAGACGACGAGGCCGGTCAGCCAGGCGGGGACGGCGCCATTGGTTCCCGCGAAGAGCTCGGGAAACATCCCGGGGTTCGGGCCCTTGGGGCCGGTGACCCCGATCATCGTCTTGGCCGCCCCGATGACCCCGATGAGGAGGTACGGGATGACCAGCAGCACGAGGACCGGAAAGAGGAGGTAGCCGAGGCCGTTGGAATCGAACCGTCCGCGGAAGAACTGGATCTGGGTGACGTAGCCGTAGCGCTTGCCGATCGACCAGAGCTTGATCCCGATGAGGAAGAAACAGGCGGCATGGATGAGCCCGGAGGAGGACGCCATGAGGCCGTAGGTCCCGATGCCGCGCTCGAAGGCCTTCCCGGTGGAGCCCACGAGGGCGAAGGCCGTCATGGTGGTGCCGAAGACCGACATGAGGAGCATGAAGGGCCCGATGGATCGGCTCGCGACGAAGTAGTCGGCGCTCGTTCCGCGGAAGAAGAGCTTCGAGCCCATCGCGAATGCGAGCAGGGCGCCGAGGTAGGTGATGATGATCCAGATGGTGGCCATTTGTTCAGGTGTCAGAGATCAGATGTCACAAGTCGGATTTTTCGAGATCATCATGGTCACCGACTACCGACCCCTGACATCCGACGGCTGCTCCCCTCCGTCCGCCCACTCTTCGAGGTCGTGCGGCCAGGCGACCTTCATGACGATCCCCCAGAAGGTGGCCGCGACCAGCGAGTAGAGGGCGTGGTAAGCGAGGCCCAACGGCATGAAGCCGAAGACGAGGTGGGCGTTGTCCCAGTTCCAGAAGTCCTGGTGCAGGACGGCGAGGAGGAGGAAGACGATGAGGAGGATGCCCGTGGATTTCATGAGACTCGCGGCGGATTGCATCCCCCCCGCCGATTTAGGCAAGAACTAAAGTGCCGGGCCCGGGCGGCGCCGCGGCCGACGAAACCCCGCGCGGGGCGGCCCCGGCAGGCCGGGGCCTACTTTTTCCCTACGGCGTAGAGGTGCGTCTGGGTTCCGACGTAGAGGGTGTCGTTCGCGACAATCGGGCTGGAGTAGATCGGCGCCATGAAGTCGGCGGTGCCGAGGTGCTTGGCCTCCTTGCCGGCGGCGAGGATCACGACCTCCCCGTCCTCGGTGGCGACCCAGACCTTGCCGTCGGCCACGAGGGTCGAGGCCCAGATGCGGCTGCCGGTCTCGTGCACCCAGTAGGGCTTGCCGGTCTTGGCATCGACGCAGTGCACATCGCCGTCGTATTCCGCCACGTAGACGAGGTCGTCGACGATGCTGGGGGTGGAAATGGAGCGGCCCACGTCGGTGTAGGTCCAGACCGCCTTGCCGGTGAGGTCGCCGGTCATGGAGGCGTCGATGCAGCTCAACATCCCGACGCCGTCGCCATGCTCGGGATCCTGGCCGATGATGGCGTAGACGTGGTCCTTGTAGAGAACCGTGGTGCCGATGATCTCGCTGGGGCCGCGGTAGGTGGCGTACTTGATGGGCTCGCCGTCCTTCTTCCGGTATTCGGGCGGGTTGGCGTCGTAGCGCCACACTTCCTTCAGGATTTCGATGCCCTCCTCCTTGTCGAGAACCGGCTTCGGGTCGAAGGCGTAGGCGAACCCGTCGCCGCCGCCCCAGACGACGAGGTTCTTGCCCTTCACCGATCCGTAGGCCGGGGAACTCCAGCTGGCGTGGAGGACGCGGTCCGAGACGCCCGAGATCTCCTCGCCGAGGAGCTTGCCGGTGTTCTTGTCGATGGCCACGAGGCCGGGACCGAGGGGGGCCGGGATGTTGGTGTGGGACCAATCGACCCCGTTGGAGGTGGCGGTGTAGAGGGTGTCGCCCACGATGAGCGGGGAACAACTCGAGACGTTGTGGGGGAAGACGCCGAGCTCCTCGCGCATGTCGAAGATCCACAGGATGTCGGCGTGCTGGTCGTTGAGTTCCGGCACGACCGGGGTCTGGCCGGGACCGACGTTCTTGTCGGTCATGAAATCCGCCTCGTCCTTGAAGGGGCCGTCGTTGCCGTCGGCGAGGCCGTCGATGTCGAGGCAGACCACCTCGCCACGGTTGGTGACGATCCAGACGCGGTCCTTCTCGATGACGGGCGAGGAGCAGATTCCGACGTATTCCCAATCGCTGACCTTCCGGGCGCCGAGTTTCGGGACGATGAGCTGCCAGAGGAACGAGCCGGTCTTTTCATCGAAGCACATCATGACGCCGCGGTCGCCGAGGATCTTCGGGTCGCGGGGCGACTCGTTGTTGGTGCCCACGAAGACCTTGCCGGCGCCGACGGCCGGGTTGCCGTAGGCCTGGGAACCGATCTTCACGGCCCACCGGACGTTCTTGGCGTCGGAGAGGTCGGCCTCCTCGGTCTCGTCATTGATGTCGCCGACATTGATCTCCACGGGGAGATTCTTGGCGGGGCCTTCCATGTTGCGGCTGGGGGTGCGCCCCCACATCGGCCACTCCGCGGAGGCGGGCACCGCGAGGGCGAGGGCAAGGAACGAAATCGGAACAATCGGGAGTTGCATGGCTGTCTAGGTGGTTGGGAACTTCGGTTACTGCGAAGAGGAGAGCTTGATGTTGTCGATGTAGACGCGCTTCTGCGACTGGGGTGAGAAGGCAAAGAGCGCCGGGGCGCCTTTTTCGTGCACGATGGCGACCGGCACCTCGAGGGTCCATTCGGCCGGTTCGGCTTCGTCGCGCGGCCACGCCTTGGCGCGCACCACCCCGGGACCGGACCCGTCGCTGTTGCTTTCGACGTGCGTCTTGAGACGGTAGAACTTGTTCGGCTTGATGGGGAACTTGACGGATTTCTTGAGCCGCTCGTGGTTGCTGCTGATCTCGAGGATCTGGGCGTTCCCGACGAGGGCGATGAGGTAGCGCTGGTTGACAAGGCCCACGGTCGACAGGACGCGGCGGTTGCCGTCGGTGGCGACGTCGGCCTCGAGGACGTAGTTGCTCAGTTCCGGGTCACCGAAGAAGTTCATGGTCCGCTGGAAGAGGATGTTGTCGAGGCGGTTGGCGATCATCTTGCTGCCCTCGTTCTCGAGGACGTGCCACTTGATGCGTGCCCCGAGCCACGGGAGCGGGGGGAAGTTCACCGCCTCGCCGGCGGCGTTCTTGAGGGGGAGATCGAAGGACTCGAAATCCTCGGTGTAGCCGATGCCGGCGACGACGCGCCCGCGGGTCGTGGCGGAGAGGTTGTCGACGGTCGCCTTGAATGCGCCCGCCGAGATCTTGGCATCGGCTCCGGCCTTGAGGGTGTCGCCGTCGAACTTCGCGTCGACGGTGCTCTTCACGCGGGCCGTCGGGGGGATGAACGTCTCCCACCGGGCGCCGCTGAGCTTCTTGACCCGCTGCCCCTTGGAGTCGAGTCCCCAGAGGGTGAAGTCCTGGGAGCCGCCGGGCGGCATGGCAAACTCCGCCGGGACGACCTGGAGCTGGGCGACCGGGGCGGTCGAGAGCGCGGAGGGCGGGGCGGCGGGGCGCGGGGCCGGCTTCCCGTCCTTGTCGCCGAAGCAGTGCAAGCCGTCCTTGGTCATCAGGTAGCACTTGCCGGCCCACAACATCGGCGCGCCGAAGCACGGGACATGCAGTTCCTTCTCGGCGAGGATCTCGCATCCGGCGTCGCCGGGCTTCACGATGAAGAACTTCCCGTCGGCGAGCGGGACATAGAGCTTGCCGTCGCCGTGGGTCGGCGAGGCGTGGAGCTGGTCGGGGCCGAGCTTCTTCTTCCAGAGGGTCTTGCCGGTGTTGACGTCCACGCAGAGCAGGCTGCCGGTGGCAATGGTGGTGTAGAGCTTGTCGCCCACGAGGGTCGGGGAGCTGGTGAAGGCCACGTGCTCGTCGTTGCGCCAGAGTTCAGCGGAGGGCTCGAGGAGCTGCTGGCCGCCTTCCGGGTAGCGGGCGGGAATCTTGAGGCACACGAGGCGGCCCTTGGCGGTGGTGTCGACGTTCTCCTTGCCGTGGATGGCGATGATCTTGTCGGGCGCGATCGGGATGACCTGGGAATTGACCCCGCCCTTCGCGAGCTGGAACCGCCACAGGGGCTTCCCGGTGCGGGCGTCGATGCAGGCGACGTTGCCGCAACCGAGCCCGGTGTAGAAGACCCGGTGCCCGTCGAGGTCCGCAAAGACCGGCATGTTGAAGGAGCTGTCATCCGGGACCGTCCCGGCCGTCGAGTACCAGACGAGTTCGCCGGTCAGCTTGTCGAAGGCGTAGAGGCGGTCCCGCGCCGGGGCGGTGGTGCCCCAGTTGGCCGTGACGCAGTGGAAGATGACCAGGGGGCCGTCGAGCGCGGGGGAGCCGGTCCGTCCGTTGGGGAAGGTCAGGCGGGCCAGCTCCTCGACGAGCGACAACTCCCAGAGCTTCTTCCCGTCGCCGGTGAAGGCCATGCACCGGCCGTTGCTTCCCTGCAGGTAGACGTGGCCGGTCGACGGGTCGACGATCGGCGCCCCGACCCCGTAGCGGTTGTAGACGACGTCGCTGATGTAATCGCTGAAGACGTGCTCCCAGAGCTTCTTTCCGGTGGCGGCGTCGAGGCAGAGGAGCGTTTCGCGGACGTTGCTGAGGTCCTTGGGGTCGTCGTAGTAGCCGAAGGCGTAGAGCTTGCCGTCGAAAATGACCGGGGTCCCGCCGCCCTTCACCGGGTAGGTCCAGAGGGAATTTTCGGCCGTCCAGCTTTCGGGATACCCGGCGCCGGGAATGACGCCGGTCTGGTGGGGACCCCGCCAATTGACGCCGTCCACCTGCGTTTCGGCGGGGGCGGCGGCACTCATCAGGAGGGAGATGCCGAGGATACAGAGGGCTCGTGGCGTGGTCATGAGTTGATGTATACGGTGGGTCTGGCGGGTTTTTTGCCCGGAGCGAGCGATCACGGGCCGTCAAAAGGCCAGATCGACGCGCACCCCGAACAGCTGCGGGTCACCGGGCGAGCCGGCCGCGACCTGGTCATTGATGAAGGTGTAATACTCCTCGTCGAGAAGATTGCGCCCGAAAAGGCCGACGCGCAGGTCGTCGCGCTGGTACCCGACCTCGGCATCCCAGACATAGTATTCCTTTTGACGGAAGGCGGCGGTGTTTGAGTCATCGTAAAACGTCTCGCCGGTCGCACGAAGGGAGGACTGCACGAAGAATCCGCCGGGGAAGTCGTATCGGAAGCCGCCGCCCGCGGTGAACTCGGGGACGTAGGGGACGCTGTTGCCATCGCGCCGCGCGCCCGAGAACGGGTCGGTGTAGGAATCGAACTCGGTGTCGGTGTAGCCGGCATTGGCGTGCAGGGTGAGGTTCGCCACGGGCTGCCAGCGGGCCTCGGCCTCCACGCCCCGGGCCGTGACCTCCTCGGCGTTGACGACAACGAAATCCGTCGATCCGGGCACCCCGGTGTTCACCTGGTAGTCGTCGATCTCGTTCCAGAATCCGCGGAGCGTGAAGCCCAGCCCCTGGTCCGGGCAGTCGTAGTTGAACCCGAACTCGTTGGCCCACGCGCGTTCCTCGCCGAAGGCCGACGTGGTGGCGTCGCCGAAGCCCGAGAACCCGTGCGGCTTGATGCCGAGGCCGGTGCGGGCGAAGGCCGTCCAGGCGTGGTCGAGCTCGTAGCTGGCTCCCGCGGTGGGGGAAAAGTACCAGCTGTCGGCGCTGCCGGCCGCCGGGGCGGCCATGGTCTTGGTCCGCGCCAGGGAGGCGTCCACGTACTCGAGGCGGGCCCCGAGTTCGACGCTGGCGCGGCCCGTGACCTGGCGGCGGCCGGTGGCGTAGACGGCGACCGTCTCTTCCTCGATGTCGAAGAGGGTGCGCTCCGTCACCGAGATGGGAGGCATCATCGGAATAAAGACGGGGAAGACGCGCGTGGCGTCACCCCCGGTCTCCTTGCTGGACAGGAAGAGGCCGGTCCGCCACCAGAAGTCGGCATCTTCATCGGCTTCGAGGCGGAACTCCTGGGTCCAATATTCCTGGTCCTGGAGGATCGTGGAGGTCGCCAGCGGGAAGGGGCTCAAATCGAGGTCCACCGTGCTCGGGTCGAGGTCCCACGATTGCCATGCCGTGATGGACTTGGCGCGGCCCCAGGCGAAGTCCCGGGTGGCGTGCAGCGATGCCTGGTAACGCTCGATGTCCGTGACGCCCGCGAGGTCGGAGGCGACCGTGAACCGGTCGCCGGTGAAGGCCGGGTTGGAAGGGAGGGCCGTCAACCGCTGGCTGCCGTCATCGACGTGTTCCGCCGCAAGGCGCAGCTTGACCTCGACGTCCGGCTGCGGCGTCCAGTAGAGGGCCGCGATTCCGCCGAGGATGGAGCGGTCATCGGTGTGGCGGCCGAGGGTGACATTGTTGACGAATCCGTCGCGCTCCTTGTTGTACAACTGGATGCTGTGCCCGAACGACTGGCCGAGCGGTCCGCGCGATGAGAGGCGGAGGCCGTAGGAATCGTAGCTGCCGTACTCCGCGGCCACCCCGAACCGCTGGGCGTCGCCGGGACCGGGCGTGGCGAGCTCGATCAGGCCGGCCGGCGCATTGCGCCCGAACATGGCGCCGTGCGGACCGCGGTAGACGTTGAGCTGCTCGATCTCGACGAGATCCGAGGGGTAGCTGAAGGCGTCGGCGAAGGGGACGTCATCGACGTAGAGCGCCACCGCGGGCGGCCCGAAGAAGAGCGTGTTGCCCTGGCCGCGCAGGGTGATGACGTCGCCGTACCCACGGGTGTCGCTGGTCGTGAAGTTCAGGTTCGGGACGATGCCCGACAGGTCCTGGAGGCTCTCCGCCTGGTAGAGGTCGAGGTCCCCGGCATCGAGGGCGGGGCCGGCGCTATCGGGGTAGATTTCACCGCGATCCGCCGTCACGATCAGCGGGTCGAGCGTGGTGATATTCTGCGCGAGAAGCGGCCCGGCAAGCAGGACGCAAAGGGAGATCCGGATCAGGTTCGGGTGCATGGACTTGGGGCGCGGAGTCTGGAGAATCGCAATATCGGGTCAATCCCTAACGTAGGAACAGCGGGCGAGGTTGCAGCGGGATTGAAATTGGCTTCTGATCGCTCCGCATCGACGGCGGTGGGAGGCCCCTCCCGATGGCGCCGCGCCCCCCGAAAACCCAATGAAAAAGGCGATTTTCCTGCTCTTGGCAGCCCTTGCGGCCCCCGGGATTCCGGCCGCCCGGGGAGACGTCACCTCGTGGCGGAACGGCGGCAACGGAGTCTACCCGGATGCCGCGCCGCCGGCGGGCTGGGATGCTCCCGCCCACGTCCTCTGGAAGGTCCCCACCCCGGTGCGCGGCAATGCCGCCCCGATTCTCGTCAAGGGCCGGCTCTTCTACAGCGAGGAACCGGCAGTGCTCGTCTGCGCCGACGCCAAGACCGGCGAAACGCTCTGGAAGGCGTCGCACGCCCCGGAGGATGTGGCGGACCTCAGCCCCGATGAGCGGAAGGAACTCGCGCGGGCGAAGGCCGCCATGAAGACCATGAAAACCGAACTCGACCCGCTGAAACGATCCGCCTACCGGGTGCAGCGGAGACTTCGCCGCGACAAGTCGAACCCGGAACTCCGGAAGGAAGCGCGGGAACTCCAGAAGAAGATCCGGGCCATCGAGGCGAAGGGCGGGACCATCCTGCAGCGATTCAAGAAGCCCAAGACGCACGACACCAACGGATACGCGTCCTACACGGCGTGCTCGGACGGGGAGGCCGTCTACACCTGCAACGGGACGGGCGTGGTGGCGAAGTTCAGCCTCGAGGGAAAGCTCCTGTGGTCCCGGAAACTCGAGGAACCCGACCACGGCTGGGGCGGGTCGGTGTCGCCCACCCTCGTCGGCGGCAAGCTCATCGTGAAGTTCGCCGACTACACGGCGCTCGATCCCGGCACCGGCGAGGAACTCTGGCGCACGCCGAGCCCGGTGAACTTCGGCGTCCCGGCCTCGTTCCAGCTCGACGGCCGGTGGTTCCTCTACACCTGCCGGGGCGAGTTGTTCCGCGTCTCGGACGGGAAGAAGCTGCCGTCGCAGGACTGGGTCATCAAGGAGATGCCGGTGGCCTTCTTCAACACGCCGTTTGTCGACGGCAACCGCATCTACGTGGCGCACGGCTTCCAGGGGTTCCAGGGCGACATCTACTGCATGGAGATGCCGGAGACCGTCGCGGAGCTGGAGAAGAACGGCCTCCGGAAGGTCTGGTACACGGAGCTTTACCACGACCGTTACTACGCCACGCCGGTGGTGCACGAGGGGCTGGTCTACACCTTCTCGATGCGGGGCTCGTTCCAGGTGCTCGAGGCCTCGAACGGCAAGATCGTCTACCAGGAGAAGATCCCGGGCATCACGGGGCGCACCTTCCCCGGGATCCTCCTCGTCGGGGGCAAGCTGGTCACCGGCCAGGAGAGCGGCACCGTCCTCGTCATCGAACCGGGCCGCGAATACAGGGAAATCGCGCGATTCGAGGTCGGCGAATGCCGCAGCAATCCCATTTTCGACGGCAAGACGGCCTACCTCCGCACCATCGAGAATCTCTACGCCTTCAAGAACTGAATGGGGGCCATTCGGGAGGCGCGTCCTTGCATGACCGCGATTCGCGGTTATCTACCAGTCCATGAAAACGCAGACCCTCCTGACGCTCCTCCTCGCCGTGGCACCGGCCACCGCCGCCGACTGGCCCGGCTACCTCGGGCCGAATGCCAGCGGAATCGCGCCCGGGAAGATCCGCACCGACTGGAAATCGAACCCGCCGCGGACCCTGTGGAAGGCGAATGTCGGGAAGGGATGCGCCTCCTTCGCCATCGCGGACGGACGGGCGATCACGCTGGGCAACGACGGCAAGACCGACACCGTGTGGTGCTTCGATGCCACCACCGGCAAGACGCTCTGGAAACAGCAGTACGGCGAAAAGCTCGCGCCGAAGTACTACGACGGCGGGCCGTCATGCACCCCGGCCATCGACGGCAACCGGGTCTACACCCTCAGCAAGTCGGGCCTCCTGCACTGCCTCGATGTCGCCAGCGGCAAGGTCATCTGGCGGAAGCACTACGTGAAGGACTTCGGGGGGCGTGCCCCGACGTGGGGGTTCGCGGCCTCGCCCGTGATCGACGGGAACCTGCTCTACGCCCTGCCCGCCTCGAAGCAGGGGGCGTTCTTCGCGCTCGACAAGAAGACCGGCGCGGTGGCGTGGAAGAGCGATGACCAGTCGAAGGCCGGCTACGCGGCCCCGGTGATCACGAAGGTGAAGGGCACCAGGGCGGCCCTCGTCTTCCACGGGCGCGAGATCGTGGCGTATGCCCTGGAAGGCGCGAAGGGCCGGCGCCTCTTCGAACACTCGTGGCGGACATCCTACGATGTGAACGCCAGCAACCCGCAATATCATGACGGCAAGGTGTTCATCGCCTCCGGGTACGGCATGGGCTACGTCGTCCTGGATGTTTCCGGCGGCCGTCCCCGCGCCCTGCACGGCGACAACGACACGCGCATGATCTTCCAGAACTCCCTGCTGGTGGACGGGGATATCATGGGCGTCTTCGGCGACAAGCGCCTCGACGCCGAGTTGATCCGCATGGACATGGCCAGCGGCAAGGTCCGCTGGCGGCACCGCATCCCGGGGACGCGCGGATCGGCGGCCCTCATCGGCAAGACCCTCGTGGTCCTCTCCGAGACCGGCGACCTCGTCGTCGGAACGCCGTCCAAGAGCGGTTTCAAGGAACTTGGCCGCCGGAAGATCCTCCCGAAAACCTGCTGGGCGCCGGTGGCGGTGGCCGGCGGCAAGGTCTACGCCCGCACCAACAAGGGCGAAGCCGTCTGCGTCGACATCGGGGGGTGAGGCTCCAGCCCCTCCGCTGGACGCTGCATGGAGTTCCGCCTTCAGGCGGAAGGCGGCGGGAGAGCATCGACGCCTCCAAGGTCCCCCTTGCACCCCCCACGTCCCGGCCACCCGGAATCCATTTTATGTGAACGGGATTGAGATTGCCGGACGTTATATTC